>JBMNCO010000171.1:0-2015 GCA_049366815.1 Desulfatiglandales bacterium
GTTCCGATCATACCCCTGATCCTCGGACAGGGTCTTGTCCTTGTGGTAAGAGTAATTGTACCCCGCACTCAGGGAGTAGTTCTCCGTCAGTCTGTAATGGAGTGATGAACCGAGTTCCAGGTGACGGCTGTCCTCCTGACTGAGTTCCCCCTCCGACTTGGAAAGATAGGTGCTTGCCGTAAGCCCCAGGGACAGACGCGTGGTGAGGTTTTTCCTCCCATCAAAGTAGAGCCGATCCCTGCTTATGGGATCGCCCTCAGAGGAATAGGTCAGATCATGATTGTAACCAATGGTGGTGCTGCAGGTTTCCCCGCTCATCCTGAGGGAAACATCGGCCAGACCGCCCCAGCCGCTCTCGGACAGCTCGACCCGCTCGAAGACCGTGCGAAAGGGGTTGTCGGGAAGTAGCGTGGCATCGAAGACGATGCCCCGCTTTACAAAGGAATAGTCCGTACTGGTGTAGCGCCCCCCCAGGAAGCAGGTCAGTTGCAGGGTCTCGGTAAAGGGATGGGCCCACCCGAGATAGAGGCTGTAGTTTTCCACCTTGCTCGCATCGGAATCATAATCCGAGTAGCCGGCCTTCACCGTGAAGACGTCCTTCATGTTCGCCAGCAAGCGGTTATAGGTCAGGAAGAGGCCGCTGTTGTCATAGTCCACGTAGGCATCACTGTCATAATTCGTCCGGGTGTAATCGTAACTCAGCCCGATATCGTCTCTTTCCGTGATGCCATAGACGACCCCGCCGCCGCTCCCGAAGCGCGTCCTGTCCGCAGGGAAGTTGACGATCCCGGTTTCCTCGAGTTCGGATTCCAGGGTCTCGTCCTTTGTATAGGAAAACCTCGCGTTCGCGGTCACACGTTCCGTCACCTTATAGGCCCCGTTGAATCCCAGATCGTAGTATTCGGTGTTTCTCCTGGTCTCCTCGAGGTAGCGCAACACGGTGATTGCCCCACGGCCCTGCAGGGAAAGCAGATCGGTCCTGTAATCGACGTCAAGGGCGGGACGGATGCGGGTCAGGAGGTCGTCTTCCTCGTAGATCCGGGAGAAATCGATATTGTCATTGTATTCTCCCAGGATCCCGATGGATGGGTTCAAGGAGATCTCCGCGGCCTTGGCCAAGGGGACAAATCCTGCCAAAATAACAAGGGAGCAAAAGCTCATCCGGATGATCTTTATCGCTTTTTTAAGATTCGACTGGGACATGGCTACTCCAGGTTGTTTTGAATGGATGAAGAGTGTGTAACTACTCAGCCAGATAGGCTGTAGGCATTTAGGCTGTGAGGTATCGCAGGAAGGGGACATGCGTAATCGTAGGAAACTGAGCGCACGACCCGCTTGGCCCGTCAAAGCGCCTGGGGTTTCTTATGAACGTGAAATTTCTACCTGTGAATCAAAAATTGCGGAAGCCGAGAAGTTTTAGGTCGCCCTGCTTCGATCCATGCGCGGATAGCCAAGGGTTCGGAGACTCATAGCCTTCAGCCTACAGCCTAACCAACCTGAACAGTTACAAGAGTTTTTTATATCGCCGGGATATGACTCCTCGAAAGGCCTCACGGCACGACCACCACGTCGCCTCGTTCGAGCACGATGTTCTGTTCCAGGCCTTCTCCCTTTTTGACCTCATTGTAATCAAAGGGGAGCGCAAGGGTCTTTCCCTCCTTCTGCCGCAGGACAAGGATCTTGCCCGGGACGGCATAGGGGTTCAGCCCGCCGGCCATGGCAAGGATCTGCATCACATTGGTGTCCATGTTGATGGGAAACTGTCCGGGCCTGGTCACCTTGCCGATGACATAGGCGATAAGGCTGTTGGCCCTCAAGAGCATCACCGTGACCGTTGCGTCGGGCAGATATTCCTCGAGCCTTTTCGTCACACTCTCCCTCAACTCCGGGACAGTCATTCGTACCACATTGATTTCGCCTATCAGCGGAAAGGAAATGATCCCGTCGGGGGGCACAAGAATCTCTTTGCTCAGGCTTTCGTCCTTCCAGACCGAGATCTCGAGGGCGTCCCCGGG
>JBMNCO010000172.1:0-5071 GCA_049366815.1 Desulfatiglandales bacterium
GCCCGTTCCAAGGCGATATCCCAGCCCTTGAAAACCCCTCCCATGCCACCGGCGCCGATAAAAGATACGGCCTTGTAATTGTCGAGCTGTTTGCCTATCAGGCTGTGATAAAACCGAACATCGTATGACTCCACGTTGCTCTTTGGGGGAAGATTCGCAGGTGCATGGCCTTCGGCTTCGGTCATTATGATCGTCTCTTTGATATTCTGAGAAGAAGTCGACGGTTTGCCGGTCGTTGTTGTGGACGGGTTGAGATCACCATTCTGGATAAGGGATGCAAGGTACTGCAAAATTTCTTTCCACTGGGGCCCTTTTTCTACTTCTATGCCAATGCCCGCCGACGGGTTGAAGTTTTTAAAGGCGATGTGTTTGACTTGACCTTTAACGACGGATATGCCCGTCGGCAAGGAGACTCTGACATAGAGTTCGACGCCGGGTTTACCGAGCAAGGGGGTCTCCAGAAACATTCCCCTGACATTCAGGTTTTTAATCCGGCCCGGCATCCAGAGAATGCCATTGCGTGAGACTCCGACATGCAGTGCGGGAAGGATATGTGCCCTCCTTCCTTTGCGCCTTTCATGAACAATGGACTCAGGGTCGTTGGGCTGGAGATCTGAGGACTCATCCTTTGGGACCTGATGCGCGGGTTCTGCTTTCGCGGATCCGGATACAGGGAAAACTTCCTTGATACGCAAAACAACTTCCTCCGTTTCCAGAGGATAGACGATAAAATCAACAGCTCCCAGTTTGAAGGCCTTTATCGCCCTTCCCTGATCACTGATCGGCACCAAAAAAATGAAGGGGATCTTTTCTCTCAGGGGGTCGCTCTTTAAAAATCGCAGAAAGTCATATCCGCTAATGTCGTTGAGCCTGTTATCGCAAACAATTAATCCCACGGCGTTGGAAGTGACGACCGACAGCGCCCCTCTCATATCGCTTGCGGTCATTACGGAATAGCCTGATTGCAGGAGGGACTCCTGCATATCTCTCAGGAAATTCTCGTCGCGGTTGATAAAAAGTATATCGTTCTTTTGGCTCATAATGCTTGGGAATGAAGAACTGGCAGCGAAAATATATGAATTATTCAGGAGCGCCCATGGCCTCAAACAGCGGGCTTAATTGGACGGCACCTTTCCCCTCCTGTTCGGATTCAAACAGACTTGGAGCGCAAAATACTGAAAATTTACCTCAAATATGAGTACGGCAATCGGCGTGTTTTCGGCATGACCGATCTGATGTCCGCTTCCGACAATGACCGATGGAAGGGAGATCTCAAAATGGTAGGGCTTTCCGACAAACTCCTTTTTGGTCGAGCCACTGATCATGTTGATAATTTCGGCCACACCATCGTGAATCAATTCCCCGTTAATGTGTTCTTCATTCACTCCCATCATCCGGGCAAGGATCTTTTGTGCAAGTGGCCAATAGAATGTGATGCCAAGGATCCCTTCTGATTCTCCGGAAAGACCGATGATACCTGAAATGTCTCCGTAGATCTTGAAGTCATTGGCAAAGTATACCTCGCGGAAGGTCGGTTCCGCAGCGGCCGTCATCTTTAATACCTCGCATGTATTCCTTATGAAGGCATCGAGGTATTCCATTTCTTGTTTCAAGGGTTTTCGATTCGGAACCAGATAACCTTTCAATATCTGCTGACAGGCGGCCGGTGGATCGCTGAGTGACAGCACCTCTGTTGCCCCGGAGGTGATGTAGGCCTCTACGGATCCGATGTTTTCCTCCCTTTTGACGAGAATAATGGGGATATTCCTGAAATAACACGCATAACGCAATTTTCGTATCCGGTGCAATATGGCATCCTGGTTTATGCCGACCTCCAGGATAATCATTCTGTAATCTTGCAGATCATGAATGTTTTCAAAGGATTCGTTTAGAAAAGTGACTTCGTCTCCCAGTAGGGTGGAAAATGTGTCGGTCACCTGTGAAGTGCAATCAATGGCAATGATCGTATCCATTATGAATAGCTCTCCATGTCCTGATATTTATGTGGCAACACCGCATTGAAACCCTGAATGGACAGGGCCGGCAGGCTCTCTTGTGGGGAAAGGCCGCTTTCAAAATCCACAAGTCCAAACTCAAAGGGTGTTTCGGACTAAATCAAGCAGCTTTTCCGGAGTGAATGGTTTTGACAAATATCCCTTTGCGCCGGCCCTGAAGGCCTTTTCCATTTTATCGTCTTCCGACTCCGTCGAGACCATCAACACGGGAATATCTCTGTGCGGATTATTGGCCTTTATCGATTCCAAGACTTCCAATCCATTCATTATGGGCATGTTCCAGTCAAGAAGGATGAGCCCGATGTCCTGCCCGTATGTTTCCAAGGAATCCAAGACTTCCTGTCCGTTACTCGCATGGATGACCTCGAGACCGATGGGACTTATAGCCTTTTGTATTATATTCCTCATGACGCGTGAATCATCAGCAATGATCACCTTCATTTCCCGACCTCACAGTTCATATGTCTCCGATTTATCAGCCCTCCGATTCCTATATATCGGCTCACCGTGTCGTATCGTTAAATTTTTTGAAATCGTCTTTGGGTCTCAGGACCGGGTATGGGGTGCGGCTTGCTGTAATGCGGTTTACTCGGGTGAGAATTTTAATGGATTCAATTGTGTTTCTTTTGGCAGACGGTTGGTGGTGAAAACAGCCATCTTTATATGGATGTACCTTCCTAAGCGGAAGGCAGGGGCCCGGGATCTTTTCGTAGTCCCGCCTGGGGCGGGATAGTTTGACCCTGAATCAGGATAAATGAAGAACCTGAATCCCACAGGGACCCGAGCCATGGACGGAGGAGGGAGCGCAACGAGGAGAACATCCCGGGCCCTACATAGAGAATGGCGTATCAAGATCTCTGTGAATAAAGGTGGCCGAACCGTCGGCGTAATCCGAAACGATCTGTCCCTTCCCTTTGATCAGCCATTTGTAGATCACTAAACCTTCGAGCCCCACGGGTCCGCGGGCATGAATCTTATTGGTGCTGATGCCCACTTCTGCACCCAGGCCGTAACGATATCCATCGCTGAACCGGGTGCTGCAGTTCCAGAATACATTTCCGGAGTCCACCAGATCCATGAAGCGTTTTGCGGTCGACGGGTTCGCAGTGACGATGGCGTCCGTATGTCCGGATCCGTATGTATTGATGTGTTCAATGGCCTCGTCGTCACTCATGACAACCTTGACGGCGACAATGAGATCCAGATACTCGGTCCGCCAGTCCTCTTCGGTCGCCGCCCTGGCCTCGATGATCGCAGAAGTCTTCGGGCAGCCCCTGATTTCTACGTTGCGGGCCGCGAGTTCCTTCTCGATCATGGAAAGGAATTGGGCTGCTATCGACTCATGAACGAGAAATGTCTCTGCGGCGTTGCATACCGCCACGTACTGGCACTTCGAATCCACGGCGATGTCGCAGGCCATCCTCAAATCGGCTTCGGCATCCACGTAGACATGGCATATCCCGTCGGCGTGTCCCAGTACGGGGATATTGGAATGATCCATGATATATTTCACGAAGGCATTGGAACCGCGGGGGATAAGGAGATCGATGCTCTCGTCCATCTTGAGCATTTCGTCCACTTCCTCCCGGGTCTCCAGGAGCTGGAGCCATCCGGAAGGGATGCCCGCCGCTTCACTCGCCCGTGCAATAACCTCGGAAAGGGCGCGATTGGTGTTTGTCGCCTCCCTGCCGCCCTTGAGCAACACGGCATTCCCGCTCTTCAGACAAAGCGTGGAAATCTGGACCAGGGCATCCGGCCTCGATTCGAAAACGACGCCGACCACCCCGATCGGGCAGCTCACCTGATAGAGTTCGAGCCCCTCGTCCAGTTCCCTTGCGCTGAGGGTGGTGCCGACCGGATCCCTGAGGCCGATAAGACTCCTGATTCCATTGATGACGTCATGAAGCTTTGCTTCATCAAACTTCAGGCGTTTCAACAGGGGTGGGGCCAGGTTTTCTTTGCGACTGAGTGCCAGGTCTTTCTCGTTGGCCTCAAGGATCGCCTGATTTTCCTTCAGGAGGGCCTGGGCGATGGCCTCCAGCGCCTTGTTTTTCACGGCCGTCTCTATGGCGGCCAATTGAATAGATGCCTTTTTTGCA
Source organism: Desulfatiglandales bacterium (assembly GCA_049366815.1). Classification (GTDB taxonomy): domain Bacteria; phylum Desulfobacterota; class DSM-4660; order Desulfatiglandales; family HGW-15; genus CAYNYM01. The sequence goes on from JBMNCO010000172.1 coordinate 4,115, forward strand.
GCCTTTGCTGCCCCGTGAATATCCATTTTCCCTGTTTCCTCTGCGATATGATCTAGATTGATTGTGAAAGAGACCTCTGATGAATACATGATTTCACACGGCCAAGTCAACCTGAAGTGGTCAGGATGAAAGACCGGGCTCGGATTCCCGGCCCTGAAGGTCGGAACAGGATCCAAAAAAGACTGAATATTCAGGCCTGGAAAGCCGATAGATAAACGCGGGGAAAATATGGGGATGCCACAGGCTCATCCCGCTCAGAGAAATGTGCCTCAGAATAAACAGTATAGGATAGATCGATAGTGCGCAAATCAAGGACGGGAGGCCTTTGGATAAAAAAGGAGGACCCCTGGTCGACATGGCGCGAGGATTTTTCATTAGCAGGGGTTCTAAATCATGTCCATCAGAATGAAGGCATTTATCTATATCGTCTTCTTTTTTGTGATAATGGCTGTCCTGGTTCTGGCTGTCCAACGGTCAATTATCTTCCCGAGCTTTATAAAAATTGAATACAACGAGACGGCGGAAAACATACTCAGGGTCACCAAGTCAATCGATCGCGAGATTTTCCACCTGGATAAACTGTGCCATGACTGGGCGGCATGGAATGATACCTATGATTTTATTGAAAGCCGGTCTGGAGAGTATATTGTAAACAATCTGCTGGATGAGGCATTTAGTAGCAATAACGTTAACTTAATGTTCTTTTTTAAAAATGACGGTTCCATTTCATGGGGGCGTGTCTATGATTTGGAAACAGAAGAGCCCGTTGTCGTTGATTTTTTGGATGTTGATAAATTAGACCCGTCACATATTCTGATTTCCCTGAGTTCATCAAATGGAGAGGAGGCGGACAAAGAAAAATCAGGTATTATTGATACGTCTCAAGGCCCCATGATCTTCGTTTCTCGTCCAATCCTGCGTTCCGACGGCTCCGGCCCGTCCAGAGGCGTACTTACT
>JBMNCO010000173.1:0-14989 GCA_049366815.1 Desulfatiglandales bacterium
AATCGTAACGCATCTGCAGATCCCATAAGAAAAGGAGGTGAAAACAATAATACTCGATTAACAGAAGGTTGCTGGAAAGCGTATCAATTTAAATACAAATCCTGATGGAGGGAAAAATGAAAAACAGTCTGAAGCGGTTCAGCCTTATGGGTTTAAGTATAGTTTGCTTTGTCTTCATGCTGGGCGTTGCCGGCGTTTCGGCCCAGGAACTGGACATCAAACCCTGTTATGTTTGTACAAACTGCGCCTTGGATGAATCTGGCGATTATATGATTGATGAAGAAGGTCAATATATCCTCACTGAAGAGAGTGAGGAAGATTTTCCTGTATGGGAACAATGCATGGATCTTCCGAGTATCAACCTCTGGTCTAACGGGCTAATTGCAGTGGCCATATTGGATCCTGAGTTAAACCTAGAAGAATTTGGCTCAGCAAGCGCTTCTATCCGGGTAGATGATCTCCAAATTGGTGCGGAATCTGTAAAATGGTCTGTTGAGGACGTCAATCATGACGGTACCTTGGACCTGGTTTTTCATTTCTCCACTAACGATCTAATCCCAGAAGGCGAGTTTGAATCTATGGATCCTGGCACACATGAGTTGTGTTTAACGCCGACCATCAATGAAAGTCCTGGGGAGGCGCTTTGTGATGATGCCATGTTTTTCACGAAAGGGCAAAAGAGCGCAAAGAAAAAATAGTCAGCGAACATCCATAGAGGGGCATTAGCCGACTCAAATCAGAAATGGCCTATTTTTCAATGCCCCGTGTCGATAGCATCATAATAGGCGTTATTGATTCTCGGTAGGGCTCATCCGGAGACAGGCATTCCCGGTTTCGCGCTAGCAGCCCTCAGCGATCAGCTATCACCAAAAGCTATGCTGAGACAAGGCATTAGGCTGAGCGCTGAATGCCGATGGCAGAATCTGAAAATGGCAAACCCGTCTCTCTGGAATCATTCTCCAGAGTTACGGGTTGTCTTTTCCCCCTTTACAGAGGGGTTGCGATTGTTTCATGTCTTTTCTGCGCGCCTCTCGGCAAGGCCGATTCTCCCCATCCACCCGGCACTCTTTCTTTGTTTGCCCCTGTTTTTCAGGGTTCGACACACCAAGTCCGAGTCACGTCCCGAAGGCCGCCGCCTTCATTGGTATGGTTTCAGGCATGATCCTGATCAGGCCTGTTCCGTCGACCCATGTTTGACCTCAAATGGCCCAATTTTGGATCAAGAGCCTGTCACGGCTTGTTTTTCAAAATAGCTCCAGAAGTTCGGCTCTCCTGTCTCCACCCCGCGTGGTTACGGGTGAGCATTGGCGGAAATGATGCTTGACGCGGGAGAGGATCAGGGGCCCAGGCCGGGCGGTGAAGATCTCCTCTCCGGTCTCGGAAAGCCGTATCTCAACTGCCCGATATCAAAGGGACATGGACAGCCCGATCTTATAATGACCTTTATATGGCCCAGTCGTTAAGATTGTTATGTGTCTTATCTCGATCCTGACCTGCAGGCTTCCCTTGGGACTCGCGTAGGTCATGGTCATCTGATCGCCCGGCCTGAGATTTTTTAAGGCCTCTACTTGACTATCCAGCACAAGCATGCCCATCCCCCCGAGGCCCCTGTCCAAGACCTTGAATCGATATTTCTTTCCCCCTATTGTCGCCTCTAGGGTATGACCGGTGTCGGAAGCGTCAAAATAGGTCCTCCCCTCTGAACGCTTCTCCTCCCAAAAGTGCTCCATGTCCTTTTTCCTCGTTCGCTCACTCGGCAATCGTGATCAGGGGCGGACGGAACAAAAGGTTCCAGCCGCATTTTTCCCTGTACTATCTAGGGCTAGTGCTCATCCGGAAATGAGCATTCCCGGATTCGCGCCAACAGCCCTCAGCGATCAGCTATCAGCAAAAGCTATGCAGAGACAAGGCATTAGGCTGAGCGCTGAATGCCGATAGCAGAATGCTCCATCCAGAAATCAAGTATTTCTGGATGGAAACTATCTAACACGGATTCGTGTCTGCCACAAGTGCCCCTGCGCCCAGGATAACCCTCAAGGCCTCATCCGCGGCACGGCCTTTGCATCACCTTCGTCCTGAATCCACCGTCCAATTTTCCAATCATCAATAAGAACAACGGATTTTGGCGCACACCTGGTGAGTCAGGGTTCGTAGGGCTGGTCTTCCCAGGTCTGAGGTGTTACATTACAATCCAATGGTGGATTTGGGAGATGATAAATGGATTGAAATAAATTATGATAATCTGTATGATAATCAACTAAAATTAACATTTTTTTATTTTTCGGCTTTGATAACACCTTTCGTGACAGGAGCGCATTAGTCTTATGAAACAAGGAATAAAGAAAGCCATTACGCTGTGGGCCGTTCTCACCTTATCCATGATTTTTGCGGGCCCCGGGTGTGCCAGCAAGGAAGAAAAGGCAGCGGATCATCTTGAAAAAGCGAGACGATACATACAAGGTGATGACTTAAAAAAGGCCGTGATTGAGCTGAAAAACGTGATTCAATTGGACCAGAGGGATGCTCAAGCCTATTATGAACTGGGTGAAACCTACCTGAAACTCAAGCAGGGAAAGGAGGCCTTCCAGTCCTTTTCCAATGCGGTGTCTATCAATCCCGATCATTTGAAGGCACAGCTCAAGATGGGGCAGATCTATTTGCTGGGCAAAAAGACGGATGAGGCCAGGAAAAAGGCTGAGTTGGTATTGGAAAAATCCCCGCAAAACGTCGAGGCGCTTCAACTCCTTTCCGGTGTTCAGGTGCAGGAAAGGGATATTGATTCAGCCATAAAGACCCTTGAAAAAGTCATGGAGGTTGATCCAAAGAACTTCCAGGCACAGCTTTCCCTGGCGCGATTATTCCTTTTGACGGGGGAAAGGGAGAGAGCGGAAACCTTCTATTCCGAGGCGATCCTGCTGGAGCCCTCTTCCCGGGTGCCCTATGTGGAGTTGTCGCGTCTTTACGGGGCACTGGGCCAATGGGACGAATCCGAGGAAACCTTAAAGAAGATGATCGAGGCCTCGGGATCTGATTACCAGAACCTGGATATCCTGGCCGCCTTCTATGAGAGCCGGAAAGAATTTGAAAAGGCGGAAAGGACCTATAAGGATGCTGTGGCATCCGCTCCCAGAGAAGTGAGCGCACCGCTCATGAACCTCGCAGGGTATTATAGCCGCCGCAAGGACTACGAACAGGCACTGGAGGCCATGAACAAGGCCCTGGCCGTCAAACCGGAGGACCAAAACATCCTTCTCAGCATTGCGGAACTCCATTATCGCAATGGAAAGATAGATGCCGCCGAAGGGGTTGTCGACAAGATCCTGGAAAAAGACGGAGGACAGTTGGGCGCCAACTATATCAAGGGCCGGATCCTTCTCAGCAAGAGAGACTTCACAGGGGCCCATGAGCGGCTCGATTTGGTCACACACGAGAGTCCCCGGAACAGCAGTGCCTTTTATTTCAAGGCCCTCTCGTCGATCGGAAAAGGAGAGCCCAAGTTGGCTCAGCAGGACCTGGTCAAGGCCGTTGAGCTGAACCCTCGCCATTTTGACGCACGGCTGCTCCTGGCTGAATTCTACCTCAGGGAGAGGAATCAGGCCCTGGCGCGTCAACAGATAGATGCGCTCTTAGAGATGGCACCCCGAAATTTCAGACCCCATGCCCTCCTGGGGAACCTGAAGATGCTGGAGAAGGATACCGAGGGCGCGGAGTCGGCCTACAAAACGGCCCTGGAACTCAACCCCGACTATTCCTCAGGATATGTAAAGCTCGGTCTTGTCTACGATCTTACAAAGCGGCCCGGGGATGCGATGAAGAGCTTCAGCAAGGCCCTTGAAATGAATCCGATGCAACTGGACGCCTTGGGTTTGATTGTGGGTATGCATATCAGAGACAAGAAGTTTGACGACGCCTTGAGGATATGTGAAGAGCAGAAGAAAAGGTCGGCGGACAATCCGGCGATCCTGGCGAATATAGAGGATCTTCAGGGAAAGATATTTCTTGCAAAGAAGGATCTGAAAAATGCAGAGGAGCATTTCAAGAAGGCGATAGAAATTGAACCCCGTATCTTTTCGCCCTATGTGGCATTGGCCCGAATCTATATTGCCGAGAAGAGAATAGATGAGGCCGTTAATCAATACGAAGATATCCTGAAAAAGAATCCCAACTTTTTGGCCGGATACATGGCCTTGGGTACCATTTACGACCAGCAGGGTGACGGTGAAAAGGCCGAGGGCTACTACAGAAAGGCCCTCGAGATCAAGGAAGACTTTGCTCCTGCGGCAAATAACCTTGCCTGGAACCTTGCAGAAAGAGGCGGTAACATCGATGAGGCCCTGAAGTACGCGCAAATCGCAAAAGAACAGGCGCCCAGAAGTGCCGGTGTGATGGATACGCTCGGCTGGATTTATTACCTGAAAGGCAGTTACCTGAATGCCCTCTCAGAACTCGGTGACAGCGTCGAACTCCAACCGGACAATGCCGTGATCAATTATCACCTGGGCATGGCCTACTATAAGACGGGTAAAACGGATGCGGCGCGGGATCAACTGGAAAGGGCTCTGGAAATTGACGCGGATTTCAAGGGGGCGGACGAGGCCAGAGAGATCTTGGAAGAAATAAAAAGGTCGTCAAAAACTGAATGAGGGGAAGAGAATATTCGGACTTTTTGCTTTTCCGGAGCATTGGCGTCCAAAACAAGTCTACTTTTTGTGCGGGATAGTGTTAAATCAGGCATTTGGAAATGCAAAACAGTCATCTTCACATTGAGGATCCCACCCAGGCAGCGGAAAGCAGGGACCGGGATTTTCTCGGCGCGGGCGTATTTCGGCCCTGAATCAGGACAGATGAAGGGCCGAAATCCCGCAACGACCGGAGCCACGGATGGCGGAGGGAGCGTAGCGGAGAGAACATGCCGGTCCCTGCTTGGAGCGGCACATTCTATTTTGGACAAGAGTGTTTCCGGATACTTTTTTATTGATCAATGAAATCTTTTCCTTTCAAGGTATTATTTTTATGCATTTTTCTGCCCCCTCTTCTGTATGTTTTGACGATTCAGGGGCTGGAAGGATATTTAAAAGGCCGTGAACTGACTGCGCTGAATAGGATTCTCATCCAGAACCATGAGGCCCTCTATGAGGGCCGATATTCCGTCCGTGAGGAAGTCAATCGTAATATCGGGGAGTACATCGGCGATAGCCTGAAATACGCCCTCGGGATCAGGCTGCAGATTCTGGTCAAGACGCGGGATGATCATATCCTCTATCCGACGCTGTTCAAAAGAGAGACGGGAGACTTTGAAGATGAAGATGATTTTTCCGTGCTGCCTCATGAATCCCTTGACTACACGGAAGTGGCGGCGGAAAATTACAGAATTTTGAATGAGGGCCTTGTCGTGTCCGTTGATGTGCGGGTCAGGCACAACGGTTGGCTGTCGAACAGCATCCTCGTACTCTATGTCTTTGCCTCTCTTTTTGTCCTGAGGGTATTCATCAGGCGCGGGCTGAGGGAATCTGAAAGGCAGGAGTCGCAACAAAAGGCCAGGATAAAAGGCCTGTCGCTTCAACTGGGCGACATGGAGGCCAGGCTCAAGGACGTAAAATCAAAGGAATCCGTTTACGAAGAAAGGATATCAGGGCTCAAGAAGGAGAAGGGAGACCTTTCAAGGGATATCGATGGATTACTCGAAGAACTGGAACGTCTTGAAACCGGTCTTGAAAACCAGAGGCATCTCAAAGAGGACCTGGAAGTGGAGGTCCTGGATCTCCGAGAGCAGATCGATCAACTGAAGGGGAAACTGGAAAGGCCCAAACATAAGAAAAAAAAGAAAGAGACGATCAGCAAGAGATTTAAGGTGCTTTACAAAAATTTAGATTTTTCAGATCGTGCTGTTGAAGGCTTCCTTTCTCTTACGGATGAGTTTCAATTAAAGGCCGAAGCAATCATCCACCAACTCAATGAGGATGACACATCGATTTCAGTCAAGCGGAAAGTCTTTGGTAAGGGCGGTAAACTGAATGTCCTGGAGACGGATTTTTCCTATTCGGGACGCATCTATTTTCAAAAGGATGCCCATTCCAGATGCAGGATTGTGGCGATAGGGACCAAAAACACCCAGGAGAGAGATCTCACCTATCTCGAGACCTTGAAATAAAATGAGATATTCAGCATGTCGGCGTGTTATGCCGGGGTCGGCATGGCATGTCGCCCTGTAGATTTCGTGACCATGCCTCATATTTATCTGTAAAGCCGGGTACATGAAATATGGAAAAGGGAAAAAGCAGAGTAATCCTAGTGATTGAGGATGATGAGGACATCCTTAATATGCTCATAAAGCATCTTACATACCTCGGGTATGCAGTCCTCAGTGCTGCGGATGGAATGGAGGGGCTGAAGGTCCTGGAGTCCGGCGGATACGACTTGGTCATTACGGATATTGTCATGCCATTTGTCAGTGGCGTGGGCGTGGTGACCGCCTTGAAAGAAAAACATCCTGACATCCCAGTCATTGCAATCACGGGTTACGGAAAAGAACCTGAAGCAGCGGCCCTTGAAAAAAAGGCGGACCTTGTATTGGCGAAACCCGTCAGGATTGCGGATCTCAAGAAACATATCGAGACCTTGTTGGCGCAGCATTCCTGACTCCTTCACAGGCGGTGAAAAAGACTGACACAGAGCACCTGCTAATGGCAAGATTATTTATCATGAATGGACCGGAAAATGGCCGGGAGTATGAACTGAGGGGTGATGTCACCTACGTCGGCCGATCCCCGAGAAACGACATTCAAATAAAAGACAAGTCGGTTTCCAGGAGGCATTTGAAAATTTCCGTCAGGAAAGGCTCGATCGTCGTAGAGGACTTGAATAGCACGAACGGGACATTTGTCGGATCGAAGCCTATTGAACCCTACGAAGTCGTGACGGTTGATGAAGGAACTCCCATTGGGATGGGGAACACTGTTTTTTCGGTGGGAAAACCTTGTTCGCATACCGTCTTGTCTGCTGAAGATTCTCTATCCCTTTCAGAAGAACATGAAGATACAGGGGTGTTCAGCCGGCACGGTATCTCTTCCAGGAATCTTGAACTCATCTACCAGGTTTCCAGCGCATTGATGGAATCTCTCGATCTCAATGAGATCTTGGCAAAGGTGCTGGACGGCATATTTAACCTTCTCAAGAGGATCGACAGAGGCGCGATCCTCTTGCTGGACCCCGCCACCGGAGAGATTAGGGAGGTCATATCCAGGGCTGCGGACGGCACGAAACCGGAAACAAAGATCTACAGTCATACCATTGTGGAAAGGGCCATAGGGGAGAAGAAGGCCGTCAGCCTGACCGACACCTTAGGGCAGGACAATCTCGAGCCGTCACGGAGTATGGTTTTGATGAGAATTCGTTCTGTGATGTGTGTCCCCTTGATCAGCAGGTCCCAAGTCAGGGGTGTCATCTATGTCGATTCCATCAATAAACCCTTCGGCTATCGGAAGGAGGATCTTTCCCTGTTGGCGGCATTGAGTGGTCCGGCGGCCATCGCGATTGAAAACGCACTGCTTTATACCAATGCAGAGAAGCTCGTGGAAGAGAGGACAAGGAGCCTGAAGGATACGGAGAAGAGACTTCGGGAGAGCGAGGCCCGATTCAAGGCCATATTCGACAATATGAGCAGTGGCGTCGGTGTTTACAAGGCCGTGAAAGATGGACAGGATTTCAGGATCCTGGATTTGAATCGATCTAATCAGCGAGTAGAAAAAATCAATAAAACGGATGTTGTCGGGAAATGCCTTTCCGAGGTCTTTCCGGAAACCAAAATGGACGGGCTCTTCGATGTTTTTGAAAGGGTTTGGAGGACGGGTGAGCCCGAACATTGTTCTATTTCCTCTGAGAGTGATGGAAGAGAAACAAACTGGCGGGAGTATGACGTGTATCGTCTGCCTTCAAAGGAAATTGTCGCTATTTTTGACGATGTAACAGACAAAAAGAAGGCGGAGGAGGAACAGAGGGCACTTCAACAGCAGCTCCTCGTCTCACAAAAAATGGAATCGATCGGGGCCTTTGCAGGCGGAACCGCTCACAATTTCAGAAATATCCTGCAGGCCATATCCGGAAACATTGAATACCTGGAATTGTTGTACGGGAAACAACCAGAGGTCAGAGAGCTGGCAAAGAGCATTTACGACTCCGTTGAAAAGGGTGTTGATCTTATCAACAATCTCTTGCATTTTTCCCGAAGAAGCGGGGGATACCAGGTCGTCGATCTTGATCTGGCCGAGGTGATAAACAAATCCTGCGAAATCATTGATCGGGTCTTTAACAGGAATATTGCGATTGAGAAAGACCTGGAGAGCGGGCTGTATGTGTCCGGCAATCAGTCCCTTCTGAGTCAGGTCTTTATGAATCTGTTTACAAATGCAAGGGATGCCATGCCTGACGGAGGGGTATTGAAAATTGAGGCCGGACAGAAAAACAACAAGGTCGTCGTTGAGGTCTCGGACACAGGCCATGGGATGGACAAACAGACGATGGAGAAGGTCTTCGATCCATTCTTTACCCTGAAAGATGTCGGCAAAGGCACGGGTTTGGGGCTTTCCACCAGCCACGGCATCGTTGAGGAGCACAAGGGCACCATCTCCGTATCATCGAGACCCGGCCGGGGGACGACCTTCAGGATTGTCCTTCCATTCATTCAGGCCCCGGTCCTGGAAAAGAGCGCGTATAAAAAGAACATCAAATATGGGAAAGGTGAAAAAATTCTCATCGTAGATGACGAGTCGGCCACCCTTGAAGCACTGGTCCATCTGGCGAACAGCATTGGCTATGACGCGGTTTCATTTGACAAGGCACGGGACGCTCTTGAAAATTACGGGGCGGTTGCGCCGGATCTCGTTCTTATGGATCGAAACATGCCTGGAATGGACGGGGCCACCTGTATCAACGAAATTCTGAAAACTGATAAAAACGCCAGGATAATCATTGTGTCCGGGTATGAGGAATCGGGTCCCGACGGGATTGATGATGAATTGAGGGCACGGATAAAAGGGTACCTGACCAAACCCTGCGGCATCGAGGAACTGAGTGTGACCCTATCCCAGGCCCTGGCTCAGTGACTCGGAAATGTGTCTTACGGATGTGCATATTCAGTAATGGTGACTTCATCCAAAGTGCAGGGAGGTGGGATTTCCGCCTTATTTCCAGAGTCCGCAGGAACCGGGAGCTTTCCTGTGATGGATCTTCGTCCAAAAATCATGTGTTTCTGGATGGAGCAATCAGCTCTCGGCATTCAGCGCTCAGCCTAATGCCTTGTCTTTGCATAGCTTTTGCTGATAGCTGATCGCTGAGGGCTGTTAGCGCGAATCCGGGAATGCCCATTTCCGGTTGAGCACAAGTTATTGATAACAGGTTACCCATGGAAACCAAGACAGATCGATTAAAGGTCCTCATCATCGAAAATGTCCAATCCCATCTGAACCGGCTGAGAGAGGCCGTGACGGCATCGGGGTTCCTTTCCCCTTCCGCGGCCTTACCCGAATGGTCCATTGATCGACTGAATACCCTCAGACCCGAGCTGGCCATTTTGGGGCCGTCTCTGGACGGCGACATCTGCATCAGATGCGTGCACAAGCTCAAGATCATCGATCCGAGAATCCCGATTCTGATGGCTTGCGAGGAGGCCACGTTTCAAGAAGACTATGGAAGCATGCCCTTTGAGGGAATCCATCATATGCCTTATGCCCCGGATCCGGATGGCCTTTCAAGGATCATTGAAAACGCACTGAACCATAAAAATGAATGTGCCGGTCGGCCCGATTTGCCTATTCTCATTGGTCAAACCCAGGAAATGAAACACATCAGGCAAAAAATACAGAAAGTGGCCGACAAGGACATTACGGTCTTGATCACGGGCGAGACCGGAACGGGTAAGGAACTGATCGCCCGCTCTATCCACTATTATTCCCAGCGTCGTAAGGGACCTATAGTCAAGATAAACTGCGGACCACTCCCGGACGAATTGCTTGAGAGCGAGGTCTTTGGGTTCCAGAAAGGGGCCTTCACGGACGCCTATCATGACAAGCCCGGCCGCCTGGAAATGGCCGATGGGGGGACGCTGTTCATTGACGAAATCGGAGATCTACCATTCTCCATGCAGGTCAAGTTGCTCCAGGTTTTTGAGGAAAAGGCCTTTTCAAGGCTTGGTGGAACGCAGGACAAAATGATCGATACCCGGGTGGTCGCGGCAACCAACGCCAACCTCAGGGAAAAAGTGCGGGAAGGAAATTTTCGAAAAGACCTCTTCTACCGCCTCAATGTCGCGCCGATTAATGCACCCCCGTTGCGCGAGCGAAAGGACGACATTCCCCTCCTGATACACTATTATCTGAATAGATACTGTTTTGAATTTAAAAGAGAAGTTCTTGATGTGTCTGATAGAATCCTGAATCTCGTCATGGCCTATCATTGGCCCGGCAATGTAAGGGAACTTGAAAACATTGTCCGACGCGCCATTGTGCTGGGCAACTGGGACTTCCTATTGGATGAGCTGAATTTGCAGGAAGGGGGAGAGGACACTTCGGGAGGGACTTCAGAGAAAAGCCATCTCCCGTCACTTGACAGGGGAGATGAGAGGATCAAAAAACTATTGGACTCAGAAGATTTTTCCCTGAAAAAGATCACAAAGGCCTATGTGTCTGATGCCGAACGAGGTGCCATCCTGGAGGCCCTGAAAGAGACAAAATGGAATCGAAAAAAGGCCGCCCAAATGCTCCAGGTGAGCTATCGGACCCTTCTGAATCGTATTGACGAGTTCGGCCTGAAACCCTAGGGCTGTGGGGAGGTGTCTTGGGGTGTGAAATTGTTTTCACTCTGCTTGTAAATGTTTACGCACTAAAGTGGCATGGAATTACATATTATTCGGTATTGATAAGCAAAATTTACAAAGAGTAACATATTGGTTTCAGGCTGGATCTTCATAATAAATTGATATTTCGATGTAAACTATGACGTCAATAAATTTTGCCGTGCAGATTCTTTTCTGGCACACCCTTTGCCTCTCTTGAACCTATCAGCTTCCATTTATACCCCCAACAGGGAAGTTCATTTCCCTCATGGATGCGGGATTTGAATCATATTCGTAGGATTTTAAGAAGACCTGATGGCAGAAAGCACGTATCCTATCAACCCTAACACGACGGATAATCGAAACGGGGGCGCTTTCTCATTTGACGATCATAGAAAGGCATGAAATGTGAAAGACACACATGTTGTCTTAAATCTGCGAGATAACGGCGGCAGGCGATCAGGTATAGAGAGAAGAAGGTTCTCTTATGCAGATCATATCCCGGAGAGAAGATCGGGGGATGACCGCAGGGTAACACCTGATCGAAGGAGGGAGGAAGACCGCAGGAACGGCGCGGACAGGAGGACCGGAGAATCCAATGTTATTCAAATGAAAAGATACCGGAAGGAAGATCGGCGCTCATTCAATGACCGCAGGAGCGGTGTCGAACGGAGGTGCTTCGTCGTTTTTTGATGTTCATGATGGTCAACTGATTGGATAGAGGCAGGGCCAAAAAAGCTGCTCTGCCTCTATCTGTTCTTTAGACCTGGGATTCGCATGGGTGAATTTCTACTGTGAAAAAAGTATGAATTTAGCCCTTTCCAATAACTGTGTGGAGATCATGCTCTCCTTTCGAATTTTTCAAAGGCCTAAAGTGTTACTGAAAAAATAGTTCTTTTCCATTTGACAAATGGATGTGGGTGTGTAAAAATTTGCAACGCTATGAAATACGCACTCATCGGAAATCACCCATCCATTAAAAAAATTCGAGAGCTGATCCAGATGGTCTCGGATACGGCGTTTAATGTGCTCATACTGGGTGAAACCGGCACGGGTAAGGAGGTGGTCGCCCGACTCCTCCACAGTGCTTCTCCCAGGCGTGGGAACAGGTTCATCAAGGTCAATTGCGCGGCCTTGCCCTCGGCACTCCTTGAGAGCGAGCTTTTCGGTTATGAGAAAGGTGCATTTACCGGGGCCGACAGGCTGAAGCCCGGGAAATTTGAGTTGGCCTCCAATGGGGTGATTCTCCTGGATGAAATAGGAGACATGCCCCAGGTCCTTCAGGCAAAGCTCCTGCAGGTTCTTCAGGACGGAGAATTCAGCCGTCTCGGAGGAACCGCTGACATCAAGGTCAATGCATGGGTCATCACGTCGACGAATCATGACCTCGAGGACGATATGAAGCAGGGCCTTTTCAGGGAGGATCTCTATTATCGCATCAACATCATAAAGATCGAAATACCTCCTCTGCGGGATAGAAAGGAAGACATCCCCTTACTGGCGGACTATTTTATGAAGATGCACCGGGAGAATCTGGGTCTTGATGGGGGTGTGGGTCCCGATACGGAAATGATGGCGTTCTTTCAAGGCTATGAGTGGCCCGGAAATGTCAGAGAATTCTCAGGAACCGTATTGCGACTCTTAATCGGTGATGACCCCGGGCTGGTGCGCTCAGAGCTGTTGGAGAACATGGGAGGCGAGGGGGTCCCTTCCTTTATGGATTTCGCTTTAGGCCCTCACGGCGATGAGATTGATGCCCTAAAGACGAAAGAGGGCCGAAAACAGGTCATTTCCCTAAAGACGATAAAGGCTGAGGCCACAGAATACATCGAAAAAGAGTCTATTTTGAGCGCCCTCGAGAGGACCGCATGGAACAAGAGAAAGGCGGCCGCTGTGTTGAAGATCAGTTATAAGGCCCTGTTCAACAAGCTCAACGAATACGGGATTGACAAGAAGAGCATCCCCGTCGGTTGACTTTCCCCATTGCAGGCGGCGGGGTTTTCCCTGCCATAGTGTGGGTGCTCAAGTGCATCAGGCGGAGGGGCGATAGTGGGATTCTGGTGCGTTTACATCCGGAAATATATAGTTTCCGGATGGAGCGGTCTGCACTCAGCATTCAGCCTCAGGCCTTGTCTTTCCATCGCTTTTGCTGATCGCTGACGGCTGTTCGCGCGAATCCGGGATTGCTCATCTTGATGAGCATGGAAATTTTCTTCAAGGAGGTCGGCTTTATGATCAAGGATAGATTTCGTCGCATTTCATTGCTCGCCGCTGCAGTCGTTGCTCTTGTTTTTGTTTTCGTCAATCCTTGCCCGGGGGAAACCGAGCCGGGATCCGCAGCCGGGGCTGGTGCGGTTGAGGGGCCTGCCTACCTGGTCGGTCCGAACGATCTGCTCAATATCTACGTTTGGAAAGAGGCGGAATTGACCCAGGATGTTACCGTAATGCCCGACGGCCGGATCACCTTCCCGTTGATCGGCGAGGTGGTGGCTGAAGGGCGGAGCCTATCGCAGCTCAGGGAAGAGATTACCCGGAGGTTGCAGGATTTTGTCACGGCTCCTGAGGTCACGGTCATCATGAAGGCGAGCCGCAGCAAGATCATTTACACCCTTGGAAAGCTCAACAGCCCCGGACCCTATGCCCTTGTCCCCAACATGACGGTCCTTCAGGCCCTTTCAACCGCGGGAGGGTTTGCTCAGTGGGCTGATGAAAAAAACATCATTATCGTGCGAAGGGAAGGGGAAAAAGAAATTCAAATCCCCTTTAATTACAAGGAATATATATCCTGGAAAAAGGCTGAGCAGAATATACTCCTGAAACCGGGTGATACCATTGTAGTGCCATGAAGGATAAGGATAAGGGACCTTTCACCTCTGCCCCGGGAGCGGAAAAATGAAAAGAGACAGGATACTGGACATGGTCATGCGGTTTTCTTCCATCCTTGCGCTGACGGGTTGCCTGCTGTTCGTGCCGCAGACGTCATTTTCGCGATCCCTCATCGAATTCACGCCGGGCATCTCGGTGAGCGAAACCTATGATGACAACATCGATCTGGACGGCACCCATGAAAAATCGGATTACATTACGGCCGTCTCCCCCAGTCTCAGCCTTGCCGTGCGATCGGAGAACAGTGACCTCGCGCTTCGGTATTCTCCATCCTTTGTGTGGTATGACAAGCACAGCGACAATGATACCGTTAGGCATGCGGGCAGTCTCAGTTATGACCAGGGCCTGAGCCAATATCTACACCTGAGCATCTCGGATGTCTTCATCAAGTCGGAAGAGCCCATTGAGGAGACAGCGGACATTGTGGCCGTGAGAAAGGACCGAAAAACCTACTGGAGGAACACCGGGGATGCCAATCTCAGGTACATCTTCGGCCCGGAAAATAGTTTGTCTGTCGGCTATGGCCAGTCGCGGCTTGAAAACGAGGACGTCACGATCGATGACAGCGTGACCCACCGGGCCAATACGGCGCTCACCTACTGGTTCAATGAAAGACACGGCCTCGAATCCCATTACAATTATGTCAATGCGAATTTCACGAGAGATGACGGCGTCCAGCCCGGGGATGACTACGACGGGCACGGAGTCGGGGCCAAATATCTTCACCGCTTCAGTCCCCACAGCACGGGCTTTTTCGGGTATTCCTATAACACCCGGGATTTCGACGGGGAATCCGAGGATTACGACGTCCACAGCGCCAATATGGGGATCGATCACGCCTTTTCCGAAAATGTCAGTCTTTCAGCCGGCGTGGGGTACTTTATCCAGAAAAACGACAGGTCCGGAGATGAAAGCGGCCCCACCTATAATGCCTCCCTGATGAAGCAATTTGAGCGGGGAAGTGTGACATTCTATGGGGGCGGAGGCTGGAGCGAATCCTATGCAGATGCCGACAGAACAGGTTTTACCCGGTATAACAGCGCCGGAGCCGACCTCCAATACCAGCTTCTGGAATGGCTGTCGGCTTATGCCGGGGCTTCATATCGCATGGACAAGGAGGACCGGACCGACCGAAAGTGGAAGACCCTGCGCGGTCATGTGGGCCTCAGTTGGTCCTTCATGCGGTGGTTTTCGATGTCGCTCAGTTATACCCACAGCGACAGGGATGATGATCTGGAGACAGAGGACTATACCGCAAACAGGGTCATGTTGACC
>JBMNCO010000174.1:0-1157 GCA_049366815.1 Desulfatiglandales bacterium
TTCAGACTCTTTTGCAGATCAATGAAATTGGCGCTGGCCTTGAGATCCGGATAGGCCTCGGCCAATGCCAGCAGTCCACGCAGCGACTTGGATATCCGACTCTCCTCCTCGACACGATCTGAAATACTGGGCGAGGCGGTCAGATAGTCGGCTCGTGTCCGAAAGATCTTGGCTTCGTGTTCACTGTATCCTTCAATTGCCCGAACCAGATTGGGGATCAAATTGAAGCGGCGTTTCAGCGTGACATCAATCCCGCTCAGGGCCTCCTCAATCCTGTTTTTATATTTGACAAATCGATTATAGGTTGCGATGAGCCATGCAATCGCAATGAACAGAACGAAAAATGCAGGGATCAGGAGTTCCGGCATGATGACATTCCTTTCTCAGGGTCACAATGGTCCCACGGCCTGGAGTGCGCATGACTCCAAATGGCTTTTTCACTGTTTTATGTCCGAGATAAAGCTGTTGGATGACTCAATGGCCATGTTCATCTTTTTGATCAGAGCGTCGATTTCTCCTTTCAGCGTGGAAAACTCCGCCTTCAAGGAACCGATGGCCTGTGCGTTGAGGTTGTGTTTGAGGAACAGGACATTATCCCGAAAGGAGAGCAAGACCGGCTCCATGCTCTTTTCAGCGCGGTGCATGCTGGAGAGCATCTCGTTGTAGCGGGTCTTGGTGCCCTGCAATTTTTGTTGACTGGACCGGCGCAAATCGCTGCTCTTGTAGAGTTCCAATTCCTTTTCCCACTCGTCAAAGAGGGCATCTGCAACAGATTCCACCTTTTTGATCCGGTCGGAAACCTTTGCAGCCGCCCTCTCGCTGTCCTGGTACTCCGCATTTAACTTATCATAGGCCTTCTTCAGGTCGGTGTCTTCAATACGGACAACGGCACCGAACTGTTCCAGGGCGGACATGAACTGTTCCTGGGCCTCGGATTGGGCGTCTCGAGCGTCCTCCACCCGATCGATGAGGATATCGCGCTTATGGATACCCACCTTTTCCATGGCGCCGTAATAGGCCTTGGAACATCCTCCTATAAGGGAAACCAGTAGGACGGCAATCACGATCACCTGGGCATGCCGAAGGGTTGTTTCTTTTTTCATGCGGTCCTCCTTTGTGGCCCTTTGCTGCACGCTCCATTTATCATAGAGGCACCC
>JBMNCO010000175.1:0-15578 GCA_049366815.1 Desulfatiglandales bacterium
GGACATTTTTCAAATGTAGAGGGAGGACAACATGAGCATGGAATTAGAGACATTGAGCATCAACACGATTCGAATGCTTTCCGCAGACTGTGTACAGAGGGCGAACTCGGGTCATCCGGGCATGCCCATGGGAGCGGCCGCCACGGCCTACGTCCTCTGGACCCGCTTCATGAGGCACAACCCGGCCAATCCTCATTGGCCCGACCGGGACCGCTTTGTGCTGTCCGCCGGTCACGGATCCATGCTCATCTACAGTCTGCTTCACCTGACCGGGTATGACCTGTCCCTGGAGGATCTCAAGAATTTTCGTCAGTGGGGCGCCAAGACCCCCGGACACCCCGAATTCCGCCTGACACCCGGTGTGGAGACCACGACAGGCCCCCTGGGACAGGGCTTTGCCAACGGGGTGGGCATGGCCGTCGCCGAGCGTTTCCTGGCGGCCCACTTTAACCGCCCCGGTCACGAGATCGTCAACCACACCATCTACGCCGTACTGAGCGATGGAGATCTCATGGAAGGGGTCTCCCATGAAGCGGCTTCCCTGGCCGCCCACCTGAGGCTGGGCAATCTCGTCTACCTGTATGATGACAATCACATCTCCATCGATGGAAGCACCGATCTGGCCTTTACAGAGGATCGGGCCGCCCGTTTCAAGGCCTATGGATGGCATGTGCAGCAGGTGGAGGACGGAAACGATCTGGATGCCCTTGAAAGGGCCATCCGGGCCGCCGTGACGGAAACGGATCGTCCCTCTCTCATAGCCGTGAGGACCCACATCGGATTCGGCAGCCCCAACAAACAGGACACCTCTTCCGCCCATGGAGAACCCCTGGGGCCAGATGAACTCAGGCTGACCAAGGAAAACCTCGGCTGGCCCCTGGAACCGCAATGCCACATACCGGAAGAGGTCCTGAGGCATTTCCGCCAGGCCCTTGAAAAGGGGAGCGAATTGGAGGAAGACTGGAACGCGCGCTTCGGGGCCTACAAAAAGGCCTATCCCGAACTGGCGGACCGGTGGACCCAATGGATAGACGGCAAGTTACCCATGGGATGGGAAGCGGCCATTCCCACCTTCCCTGCGGATCCCAAGGGTGTGGCAACCCGGGCGGCCTCCGGAACGGTCCTGAACGCAGTGGCCGGCACCCTTCCAAACCTGATCGGAGGATCAGCGGACCTGGCCCCCTCCAACAAGACATTTGTGAAGGACGCGAAGGTCTTCCAGGCGGGAAGCTTCGGTGGACGCAACTTCCACTTCGGCGTACGAGAGCACGGCATGGGATCCGTTCTCAACGGCATGGCCCTCCATGGCGGCGTCACCCCCTATGGCGGGACCTTTCTCATCTTCTCGGATTACATGCGCCCTCCCATCCGTCTTGCCGCCATGATGGGACTCAAGGTCATCTACGTCTTCACCCACGACAGCATCGGCCTCGGAGAAGACGGCCCCACCCACCAACCCATCGAGCAATTGGCAGCCCTCCGGGCCATTCCCCACCTGACGGTGATCCGTCCCTGCGACGCCAATGAGACGGCCGAGGCCTGGCGCGTGGCCCTGAGCATCGAGGGGCCCGTGGCCCTTGCCCTGTCAAGACAAAACCTGCCGACCCTGGACAGGCAGGCCGTTTCACCCGCAGCAGGTCTGGAACGGGGGGGGTATATCCTCAAGGACGCACCGGGCAAAAGACCTGAACTGATCCTGATCGGCACGGGATCGGAGGTCCAGATCGTGCTGGAGGCCGCGACCCTGTTAGAGGAAAAGGGCGTCCATTCTCGTGTGATCAGCATGCCCTCATGGGAATTGTTCGAGAAGCAGACCGAGGAGTACCGCAAAGAAGTACTGCCGCCGGAAGTTGAATGCCGCGTGGTCCTGGAGGCGGGCGCTACCCAGGGCTGGCATCGGTACGCAGGACCAAAAGGGGAGGTCATCGGGCTGGATCACTTTGGGGCCAGTGCGCCTTACAAGGTCCTTTACGAAAAATTTGGGATCACGGCCGACAAGGTCGTGGAAGCGGCAAATTCCATTCTGCACAAACGTGACGCAACAGCCTGACCTGCGAACACCGCAGGCCTTCATGGCCTCGCCCTTTGTGTTTAACAACAACAAGGCGGAAGCATCATCCCGCCGGGAAATTCGCTTCCGCCTTGAATTTTGACGCCGCACTCTCCGCCCTACACACCTCCTTCACTGGATGTCTCGATGGTATTCCTGGAGAGATTTCACGATTCCATGACCGCTCTGGATCGCCCGGATGCCCCTTGCGGCCGCAAGTGCGGCGGCAAGCGTTGTGATGTAAGGAACCTTGTATTTGATTGCGGATTTTCGAATATAGGAATCATCATACTTGCTCACCTTCCCGCTGGGCGTGTTGACCACCAGGTTGATCTCGCCATTCTTGATACTGTCCACGATGTTGGGGCGACCTTCATAGATCTTGAAGATGTGTTCGGTCTCCACGCCTTGTTCCGTGAGAAACCTGTGGGTCCCATCCGTACATTTGATCTTGAATCCCAAAATGCCGAACTGTCTGGCCACTTCGATGACACCGGAACGGTCCTGTTCGGACACGGTGATCAACACCGTCCCTTTGGAAGGCAGGGCGGGCTGCGCCGCCTCCTGGGCCTTGAAATAGGCCAGGCCGAAGGAGTCCGCCATCCCGAGGACCTCCCCTGTCGACCGCATTTCCGGGCCGAGAAGCGGGTCCACTTCCTGGAACATGTTAAAGGGAAAGACGGCCTCTTTGACCCCGAAGTGGGGGAGCGGTCTCTGTTGAATACGCATGTCCGCGATCTTTTTGCCCAGCATGAGCTGGGTGGCGATCCGGGCCATGGAGATGTTACAGACCTTGGAAACCAGGGGGACGGTCCTGGAGGCGCGCGGATTGGCCTCGAGGATATACACCCTGTCATTCGCTATGGCGTACTGGATGTTCATCAGTCCCACCACTTTGAGCTCCACACCGATCCTCCTGGTGTACTCATTGATGGTATCCACATGCTTGGGCGGAATACTGATGGGCGGAATCACGCAGGCCGAGTCCCCTGAATGGATGCCGGCCAGCTCAATGTGCTCCATGACCGCCGGGACAAAGGCATCCGTGCCGTCGGCGATGGCATCCGCCTCCGCCTCGATGGCATTTTCCAGAAATTTGTCGATGAGAATGGGCCGCTCGGGAGACACATCAACGGCGGCTGCCATGTAGTGGCGAAGCATATCCTCGTCATGGACCACTTCCATGGCCCGTCCGCCGAGGACATAGGATGGCCGCACCATGAGAGGATACCCGATACGCGATGCCACTTCCAGGGCCTGCACCATATTGCTGGCCATGCCCGATTTGGGCTGGGGTATGCCCAAGTCGCGCATCACGTGGCGGAAACGATCCCGGTCTTCGGCCAGATCGATGGTATCCGGAGAGGTCCCGACGATCTTCACCCCCTCTGCGGCCAGTTCAGTGGCGATGTTGAGGGGGGTCTGCCCGCCGAACTCCACAATGACACCCTCGGGCTTTTCCTTGTGGTATATGCTCAGGACATCTTCCACCGTGAGGGGCTCGAAATAGAGTCTGTCCGAGGTATCAAAATCCGTAGAGACCGTCTCGGGATTGCAGTTCACCATGATGGACTCAAACCCTTCCTCCCTCAACGCAAAGGCCGCATGGACGCAGCAGTAGTCAAACTCGATGCCCTGCCCGATCCGATTGGGTCCTCCTCCCAGGACCATGATCTTCTTTCTGGAGCTGGTCTCCACCTTGTCCGGTCCATTGTAGGTTGAATAATAGTAGGCCGCATTCTCAACGCCGCTCACGGGAACCGGCTCATAGGCCTGATTGATCCCCAGGGAAACGCGACGATCTCGGATCTCCTTTTCTGGAACCCCAAGCAACACGGAAAGGTATTTGTCGGCAAAGCCGTCCTTCTTGGCCTGGATCAGGAGTTCATCGGGAAGGATTTCTCCCTTTGTAGACAGGATTTTTTCCTCAAGGACCACCAGTTCCCTCATCTGTTCGATGAACCAGTGTTTGATGTGGGTCTTTTGATGAAGTTCCTCCACATCGGCGCCCTTTCGGAGGGCCTCATACATGATGAACTGTCTCTCGCTGCTGGGTTCGGCCAGCAGGTCCATCAAGTCCTCCAGGTTCCTCTCATGGAAATTCTTCGCAAAACCCAGGCCGTACCGGCCGATTTCCAGCGACCTGACGGCCTTCTGAAAGGCCTCTTTATAGGTTTTGCCGATACTCATCACCTCGCCCACGGCCCGCATCTGGGTTCCCAGTCTGTCTTCGGCCCCCGGAAATTTTTCAAAGGCCCACCTGGCGAATTTTACGACCACGTAGTCGCCCCAGGGCCTGTACTTGTCAAGGGTACCTTCCCGCCAGTAGGGCATCTCATCCAGGGTAAGGCCACCGGCCAGCATGGCCGAGATCAGGGCGATGGGAAAACCTGTCGCCTTGGAGGCCAGGGCCGAAGAACGGGACGTTCTGGGGTTGATCTCGATGACCACGACCCGCCCCGTCTTTGGATCATGGGCGAACTGTATGTTGGTCCCGCCGATGACCTCAATGGCCTCCACGATGGCGTAGGCGTACCTCTGCAGGCGTTCCTGCAGTTCCGGGGCGATGGTCAGCATGGGGGCCGTGCAGTAGGAGTCGCCCGTGTGGACCCCCATCGCATCCACGTTTTCAATGAAACACACGGTGATCATCTCATTCTTGGCATCCCGTACCACCTCGAGTTCCAGTTCCTCCCACCCCAGGACCGATTCCTCCACCAGAATCTGTCCGACGAGGCTGGCAGACAACCCCCGGCTTGCCACGATCTTCAATTCCTCCACATTGTAGACCAGGCCTCCCCCCGTCCCCCCCATGGTATAGGCAGGCCGGATCACAACGGGATAGCCCAGGTCTGCGGCGATTCTTTCCGCCTCTTCCACGCTGAAGGCCGGTTCGCTTCGAGGCATTTCAATGCCCAGTCGTCCCATGGTCTCTTTGAAGGCGATACGGTCCTCCCCACGTTCGATGGCATCCACCTTGACACCGATCACCTCGACATTGTATTTGTCGAGCACCCCGGCGCGGGCAAGTTCCGAGGAAAGGTTCAGGGCCGACTGCCCCCCGAGATTGGGCAGCAGGGCGTCGGGTCTTTCCTTCTCGATAATCTCTTCCATCACTTTCAGGTTCAGAGGCTCCACATAGGTCGTGTCCGCCATACCCGGATCCGTCATAATGGTGGCAGGATTTGAATTGACCAGGACGATTTCATACCCGAGACTCCGCAGGGCCTTGCAGGCCTGGGTTCCCGAATAATCAAACTCACAGGCCTGTCCGATCACAATGGGGCCGGACCCTATTATCATCACTTTTTTTATGTCATCCCGCTTCGGCATAAGGGGCTCCTTTCATGTTGACTTGAGTTTGCACCATGAACAATACGGGGAGTCAAAACCCTAATTGAGGGTAAACAGATAAAAAACTGGGTCGATCCTGGAAAGGGTAAATGATTCCGTGGTGTGCCCGAAATATAGGAAAGAGCCCCCATATGTGTCAAGCCGAAAACCTGCCCCATGAGTTCAGTGTCCGTTTTGGGACCTTGGGGGGGATGCTTCGCACCTTCCTGAAGCTCCGATCCCTTCCCTGGGGCGGGCCTGGAGATCGAATCAGTGTAATTCCGGGCATTTTGGACTTGCCATATGCACGGCATCGTCAGATAATTAAAAAGTCAGGACCCTTGCGAAGAGGCCCGATGCAGTGCGTGGCTGCATGACGCTTGTGCGCCGGACAAGGCGAGTTGACTACAGACGGGAGAGATGCGATGGCGACCGATGCAAGAGACCGGCTGATAGAAATGATTTCGGAGATGTCCGATGACGACGTGCAGGCCCTTCTCTCAGGGCTGGAGAGGGTTGAATTCTCGGAAGAAAAACGGAGACATTATAGGATGCCCTTTACCGCAAGCGTCGATTACATCGGTTCCCCCGCAGAAGGACGTGCCATGCTTCGGGATTTGAGCATAGGCGGCCTGTTCCTTGAAGTCGATCCATCCCAGGGCACCTTTTTCGTGGGGCAGGAACTCACGCTCAGCATCCCCTATCCCGACGGGAAAAAGGACCTTAAGATTCAGGGTAAGGTCGTCAGGATCACCCGGCAGGGCATCGGCGTGGTGTTTGACGGTTAAAAACCTCCCCTAACAGGTCTCAAAGTCTGAAATTTCTACCCCCCCACAGAACGGCCAAAATTTGGCTGACTCGACCCGCTGTTACCCCTCATGCCCCTCCGGCAAATACAATAAAATAAAACATTTTGAAAAAGTGTTCCTGTTTGCCTGTTTGTGTGTTTCGTGTATTTCGTGGTAAAAAAAACCTGCTTTTGCTAATCAGCTTCGTCTTCTTGCCCGTCTGCACAAGCGAAAGGGCAAAGGGCTGCCCTTGAGGACGCAGTTTATTTTGCTTTTGAGGGAAGGGACGGCAGGAAGAGCCGGATGAGGACCGCGGCGGCGATCATGCCGAGGCACAACACCTGTCCCATGGAGAGGACGCCCCACAAGAGGCCGATCTGGGGGTCCGGCTGGCGGAAAAACTCGATGATGAAGCGCATCAGGCCGTAGCCCCCCAGAAAGAGACAGACCATGGTGCCCGGGCGAAAGGCGCGATTCCGGAGTGCCCAAAGGACAATAAACAGGACCAGTCCCTCCAGGAAAACTTCATAAAGCTGTGAGGGGTGCCTGGGGATCGGGCCGCCTTCCGGGAAAATCATGGCCCAGGGCACCGAACTCTCTCGTCCAAAGAGCTCTCCGTTGATAAAATTGCCCAGCCTTCCGAGGCCCAGTCCGATGGGAGCGGTGACAATGACCGCATCCGCCACGTCCCAGAAGGAGAGCCCGCGCCTCCGGCAGAACCACAAGCCTGCAATCAGCGCGCCCAAAAGCCCCCCGTGAAAGGACATCCCGCCGTGCCAGACGGCGATGATCTCTATGGGATGGCGCAGATAATCCATGAGATAGGGGTATTGATAAAACAGGATATATCCGAGGCGGGCGCCTATGATCAGCCCCAGGACCAAATAGTAAAACAGATCCTGGAGCGTCTTCCCCCGCAGCCCCTGCCGACGCGCCCGATCCTGGTGAGGAATCAACAGGTAGGAGGCCAGAAAGCCCAGGACATACATGAGGCCGTACCAGCGGACTTTCAGCGGGCCGAACTCGATCAGGTTTGGATCAATTTTCGGATAAGGGATCATGGTAAACTCGCCCTTCACGGCAGGTAGGCCGGATTCACATTCCGAAGGGCATGGAAGATATTTCCCTTGATCTTTCGATTGGACCGGTAAAACCCCTTCAACATCGTCTTGACATCCTCTCTCTTGGAAGAACCCGCCGTGGGGCAACCCACATCGATCTCAGGCCAGTCCATGGAACGGGCATACTTGATAATGGTTTTCTCGTCAAGGAGGTAGAGCGGCCTGATGATCGTCAATTTTCCACTGAAGAGGCCCTGAACAGGCAACATGGTGCTGATAGAGGCCCCATAAAAAACGTTCAGAAAAAAGGTCTCGATCAGATCGTCTTTGTGGTGTCCGAAGGCGATTTTTGAGCACCCGAGTTCCGCGGCCGTCTCGAATAGGATCTTCCTTCTCAACCGGGAACACAGGAAACACGGATTTTCCCGGTTCTCCGGCCCGTGGGCCCTTGGCCCGATATCCGACGAAACGATCCGATGATCGAAACCCTCAGCCAGAAAAAAGCGCCTCATCTGAGCGGCCGAATCGGCACCGAAACCGGGGTCCACGTGAACGGCGGTAAGCCTGTAGGTAATGGGAATGCGTTTGATCCGCTCCTGCAAAAGCCACAACAAGGCGAGGCTGTCCTTGCCCCCCGACACGGCAACCAGGACATGATCGCCGTCTTCGATCATCTTCCGGGTATGGATCGCCTTTCCTACCTGGCGTCGCACTTCCTTGGAAACAAAGCTCAAGGTTTCAGACTCTCCTCAACCGCCCCTGGATGCCAGGAAGCCCCCGTGGCGCGGAATCATTCATATTGGCGCTCTCCAAAAAGCCTTGTCCCGATTCGAACCAGGTTGGCCCCTTCCTCAAGGGCGACCCTATAGGAATTGGACATGCCCATGGAGAGATAGGTCATTTGCACCCGCGGCAGATCCATCGCTTTGAGCTCCTCGAAAAGCTTCCGGGTCTTCCTGAAGTAAGGTCTGGATTCCTCGGGATCACCCGCAAAGGGCCCCATGGTCATGAGCCCTTTGATTTCAATATGCTCCAGCGTACTCATCTCCTTGATCAGAGGCAGGGTGTTCTCCGGCAGGACCCCGGTCTTCTGGTCCTCCCCTCCGCTGTTGATCTCGATCAGCACCGGCATAATCTTCCCAAGATTACCGCAGGCCTTGTCGATTTCACTGGCAAGTCTCATGGAGTCGACCGTCTCGATCATATCAAAAACGGCCACCGCCTTTTTGGCCTTGTTCCTTTGAAGATGTCCGATCAGGTGCCACTGCACGCGATGACCTATCACCTCGAAGGCCTTCTCCGCCTCCTGGACGTAATTTTCGCCCACGATTTCAAGCCCTGCGCCTATGGCCTCTAGAATCTCGTCGGGAGTCCGGGTCTTGGCCGCCCCGACCAGTTGCACGCCTTCAGGGAGCTCATCCAGAATAGCCTTTACATTTTGGTGAATCATGTCGCACTCCTTCAGGGCCATTGATACTCCAAAATCCCGGGGGTGTAAACCTATAAAGGCCGCCCAAACAAACGGGAGGAATTCCAAGTTTGCAGGGTGATATTCTTTCCTTCTTTACCCACTCAGGTCGGCCGTGCCACAAAAAAAACACCCTTGTGCAAGAGGATTATCTCTTGGCCCCAAGGGTGTTATTATTGAATTGAGGGCTATGTGATTAACAGCTGGTGCAGCTTCCGCAGCCACCACCTGTCTGAAGGCTGGACTGGATGGAAAATCCCGCCCCCATGGCGCTTTCCACAAAATCCACCGTAATGGGTTTGGCCTGTTCAAAGAGGCCTTTATCCACCAGAAAGGTGATGCCGTTATTGTCCATGACTTCATCGCTTTCCTTAGGCTCATCCAGAGCCATGCCCAGGGAGGGCCCTGATCAGCCGCCCTGTGACAGAAAGATCCGGATTATCCGGTTGTCGTCTTTGTCCTTAAAGAATTCCTGGATCTTTTCATCCGCTTTTTCGGTTACTTGTAACATGTTGCCTCCTTTTCTTGCGTCCTCGCAGCAAAATCATAGTTTTAATGTATACATTATCATTACCCTGTCAACCAAATTCAGTTCAAAGGGCCGATTTTTGTGAGACATCAATCTCTGAAAAGTTTCATACCGCACAAAAAGACATCAACCTAGGCCGGCGCCTCGGCCAGTCTTTTCTGAAGCCAGACAATCACCTTGTCGAACTCATCACGCATTTCGGTCATGGCCCGTCCCCGATGGCTGACTCGGTTCTTTTCCTCCCTCGTCATCTGGGCAAAGGTCTTCTTCAGGGGTGGGTAGTAGAAGACAGGATCGTATCCGAAGCCGTTTTCTCCGGTCATTGTGTGGACGATTTCCCCCTCGCAGAATCCCTCATAGGTGAGGGCCGGTCCCCAGGGGACCGCGATGGAGATGACGCACGCAAAGTGCGCATTTCTGTTTTCTACGCCTTCCATGGCCCTGAGGAGTTTCAGGTTGTTGGCCTCGTCTGAAGCATCTTCCCCCGCATAACGGGCCGAATGGACGCCGGGGGCGCCTCCCAGGGCATCGACTACAAGGCCCGAATCATCGGCAAGGGCCGGGAATCCGAGGTACTTGGCTGTCATTAAGGCCTTTTTGTAGGCATTTTCATCGAAGGTCTTGCCGTCTTCCACAATGGCCGGGATCGGCCCGAAGTCCCTCAGGTTCTTGATCTGAATTTCAAAGCCGGCGAGCAGGTCCTTGAACTCCCTGATTTTCCCTTCATTTTTGGTCGCGAGGACCAGCGGTCGGTCAAGCATGAAACCGGTTCCTTCATTTTCTGTTCTTCAACCTGTCAGATTCTCGCCTCTAATTTACTCATAAAGACCTGACGTATCTCTTCCAGACGCCTTTCATCCTCGGCCTCGAAACGGAGCACCAGGACCGGCTGGGTATTGGACGCCCTGACCAGCCCCCAGCCCCCGTCAAAGAGGACCCTGGCACCATCCACATCGATCACCCGGTAGTCCCGTTTGAACTCCTCTGCGAGATCCCTCACCACCCGGAACTTCTCCTCATCCGGGCAGTCCAGCCGGATCTCGGGTGTACTGAACATCTTCGGCACGTCCGCCAGGAGGTCCATTATGCCCTCCCTTTCCCTTGTCAGAATCTCCATGAGCCTGGCCCCCGCATAAATGGCATCGTCATATCCGTAATAGCGGTCTGCAAAGAAGAGGTGCCCGCTCATCTCCCCGCCGAGGAGCGCCCCTTCTTCCTTCATCTTGCCCTTGATCAGAGAATGGCCGGCCTTCCACATGATAGGACGCCCCCCGTGCCTCTCGATATCGTCATAAAGGGCCTGGGAGCATTTCACCTCCCCGATGATCTTGGCCCCCGGATGCCTTTTCAAGAGATCCCGGGCAAATAGGATCATCAACTGATCCCCCCAGATGATCCGGCCCTCCGGATCGATTACGCCGATCCTGTCCGCGTCCCCGTCAAACGCGATGCCCAGGTCCGCCTCGGATGCGGATACCTTTGAGACGAGCGCCTCGAGATATGCCGGGATGGTGGGATCCGGATGGTGATTGGGGAAATGACCGTCCGGCTCGCAGAAGAGGGCTCTGACATCGAGGCCCATGTTTTGATAGACCTCAACCGCCACCGGCCCTCCAACGCCGTTTCCGGCATCCACCACGACCTTTCTTTCCACACCCCCGGGCCGGAGATTCTGCTGAAGGGCCTCCAAGTAAGGTGTATTGACCTCCGTCTCTTTGCAGCGGCCTCTGCCCTTGGCAAACCGCTCCGATTCGGCAATTTCCCGGAGCTTCTGTATTTCCTCGCCATAAATGGTGCTCTTGCCCAGGCAGATCTTGAGGCCGTTCTGATCCGGCGGATTATGACTCCCCGTAATCTGAACACCCCCGTTCAACTCACAGTGAAACAGTGAAAAATAGAGCAGCGGTGTCGGGACCATGCCCACATCCAGGACATGGGTGCCTGTCTCCCTCAAACCGACCCGTAGGGCATCGGCCAGATCAGGGGAGCTCAAACGGCAGTCCCGGCCCAGTGAAACCTCCTTCACGCCTTTTTGCCCGTAATAGGTACCCAGGGCCAGGCCGATCCGGTGCACCGTTTCCTGGTCCAGATCGTCAGGAACCCGACCCCTGATGTCATATTCCCTGAAGATATTGGGGTTCATAACAACGCATCCTTTTCCATGCCTTCCAGAATTCGGCAATGGTCTAAAAACCGGGACCGTTGGCCGCCCTGCTCAGGTCCTGTAATTCGCATTGATCGAGACGTACTCATGGGTGAGATCGCAGGTGGCGATCCGATCCTCATAATCGCCCTGATGCAGATGGATGATCAGGGAGAATTCCCGCTCTTTCATGCGCTCAGAGGCCCGGGCTTCGGCCTCCGACCCGAGCCCGAGGCCCTTTTCAACGATCTTCTCGTCATCCACCCAGATATCCACCCTATCTTCCGCCATGGCCACACCTGAGCGGCCCAAGGCCCCCATGATACGCCCCCAATTGGGGTCCTGACCGTAGCAGGCCGTCTTTACGAGTGCGGAATTGGCAACCGTCCTTGCGGCCGTCTCTGCATCCGAGGCCGAGGCGGCCCCCCTTATTTTGACATAAATGACCTTGGTGGCCCCTTCCCCGTCCCGCACAATCATCGTAGCGAGTTTTCCCATTACGGATGTGAGCCCCCCCCTGAAGGCGGCCAGGCCCTGGGACGTCGATGGAGCGTTGCCCGCCAGGCCGTTGGCCATGACCAGCACACAGTCATTGGTGCTCGTGTCCCCATCCACCGTGATCCGGTTGAAGGTGGTCTCCACGGCCTCTGAGAGCGTCTCCTGCAACAGGCCGGCCTCAATCCTGATGTCGGTCAGGATAAAGCAGAGCATGGTAGCCATATTGGGCATGATCATGCCGGCCCCCTTGGCCATGCCCAGAATCCGGTAAGGAACACCCCCGGCCTCGCCCTGGAATCGAGCAAGCTTTGGAAAGGAATCCGTGGTCATGATGGCTTCCGCCACCCTGGAAAGGCCGTCTTGTGAGAGAGAATCCACCAGCTTCGGTACGGCATCGGAAAAACGATCCATATTAAGGGGGGCACCGATGACGCCTGTGGAGGCCACAAGGACCTCTCCCGGAGAGATGCCCAGTCTCAACGCAACCATTTCGGCCGTTCCGCGGGCATCGTCAAGGCCCCTCTGTCCGGTGCAGGCGTTGGCGTTTCCCGCATTGACAAGGATGGCCCTGGCCCTTCCGTGACGAACATGGTCCTGACTCAGGATAACGGGGGCCGCCTTCACCCTGTTCGTTGTAAAAACCCCGGCCGCCGCCGCCTCCCTCTCCGAGAGGATCAGGCCCAGGTCCAACAGGTCCGTTTTCTTCTTGAGGCCCGCGGCCACTGCTGAGGCCTTGAATCCCTGGATAGTGTATGTGTCTTTGTCCATCGTCTCGCTCATGATCACTTTTCCCGACCGCAGCATTTTTTGTACTTTTTCCCGCTCCCACATGGGCAGGGATCGTTTCTCCCGATCTTTTTTTCTTTGCGTTTAACGGTCATGGGGCTCTCCCCACCACCATGGCTGAGATTCATGACCCGTTTCTTTTTCTGTGGCAATTCCTCCTCTGAAGGTCTCTGTCTTGAGAGTTGTATGCGTGAAAGGGTCATCAGGGTTTCTTCACGGATACGGTCCATGAGTCCCTCGAAAAGTGCGAACCCTTCCTTTTTGTATTCTCGAAGAGGATCCATCTGACCATATCCCCTGAGACCGATACCCTCCTTCATGTGTTCAATGTCCTGGAGATGGGTAATCCACTCATTATCGATAATCTGGAGAATGATGAATTTTTCCAGGGAATTCATGTCGTGTTGGCCCCAATAGGCCTGTCTCTTCTCGTAGACGTCATGGACCTGTTCTCTGACCATGTCGGCGAGTTCTCCCACATTCATGGCCTCAAAGTCCTCCTCTCCCAGGTCTTCGGGGCCTACCCTGGGCCTAAAACCAAACAACCTGATGAGATTCTCCTTCAGGCCCTGGATATCCCATTCCTCGGAAGGGGATTTGGGGTCGGTGAATCTCTCGATGAACTCATCCACTTTTTCATCCATCATGTTTTGAACAAGCTCTCCCACCCCATTTCCGGTCAGCATATCCCTTCTCAGGGAATAGATGATCTCCCTCTGCTTGTTCATCACGTCATCGTATTCAAGGAGGTGTTTTCTGATGTCGAAATTGTGGGCCTCCACCTTTTTCTGGGCGTTTTCAATGGCCCTGGACACAAGGTTGTGTTCAATGGGTTGGCCTTCTTCCATGCCCAGCCTGTCCATGATGGAGGCCATTCGTTCAGACCCGAAGATCCTGAGGAGGTCATCTTCCAGAGAAAGATAGAATCGCGAGGACCCTGGATCCCCCTGTCGTCCTGATCTTCCTCTGAGCTGATTGTCGATGCGGCGGCTTTCATGCCGTTCCGTTCCCAGGATATGAAGTCCGCCCAAATCAACGACACCCTCCCCCAAAACGATATCCGTTCCACGTCCTGCCATATTCGTGGATATGGTTACGGTCTGTTTTTGCCCCGCCTGTGCGATGATCTCGGCCTCCCGCTGGTGGTGCTTGGCATTCAGGACAGAGTGAGGAATCTGGGCCCGCTTGAGCATGCGGCTCAGCATCTCGGATTTTTCGATCGTGATGGTGCCTACCAGAACGGGCTGTCCCTTTGCATAAAGGGCCTTGATTTCCTCCACGACTGCAATAAACTTTTCCCGCTCCGTCTTGTAGATGGCATCCGGGAAGTCCTTGCGTATCATCGGCTTATTCGTGGGGACAACGATGACGTCCAGCTTATACGTGCTGTTGAATTCTGCGGCCTCCGTATCCGCCGTTCCGGTCATACCGGCAAGTTTTTCATACATACGGAAGAAATTCTGGAAAGTGATCGTCGCCAGGGTCTGGTTCTCTTCCGCCACACTGACACCTTCCTTGGCCTCCACAGCCTGATGGAGTCCGTCACTCCAGCGGCGGCCCGGCATCATGCGCCCTGTAAATTCATCCACGATCACCACCTGGCCGTCCTTGACCACATACTGAACATCCTTCTCAAAGAGCCAGTAGGCCTTGATCATCTGCTGGGTGGAATGGAGAAGTTCCGAGGAACGCATGTAACGATCCTCCAACTCCTTGAGACGTTCGGCCTTTTTCTCGTCGCTGAGGCCCTGGTCTTCCCTGATCTGATAACTCCCCTCGTCCAGGTCGGGCAGCACGAAATCCCCCCTGCCGCCATCGACAAGTTTGATTCCTTTCTCGGTCAATTCCACGGCATTGCTGCGTTCGTCAATCGTGCAGTAGAGATCCTGATCGAGCTCAGGAAGCATTTTTTGGGCGCTCAGCATGCTTTCCATCCGGTCCATCTGCTTTTTGAGGTGTTGATTCCGGGCCAGGATATCGAGGAAAACGGGATTCTTGGGATCCCCCCTCTTGACCTGAACGAGCATTTCGATGGCCTTGTCATCCACATGTCCGTCTTCGAGTCTTTTCCGCAGATCCGCCAGGATGGAGTGAATCACTGTCCCCTGCTTTTTCTTCAGATTGATGACAAGAGGTTTCACCTCCGTGTAGACCTTGTTTTCGCTTTTTTCCACCGGGCCGCTGATGATCAGGGGGGTCCGGGACTCATCGATCAGGATACTGTCCACCTCGTCGACGATCGCGTAATGGAACCCCCTCTGGACATAGTCCTTCAGATCATACTTCATATTGTCCCGAAGATAATCAAAACCAAATTCGTTGTTTGTTCCATAAGTGATGTCACAGGCATAGGCCCTTTTCCGCTCCTCGTCGTTCATTCCGTGAACGATCACCCCTACGGTGAGGCCCAGAAACTTAAAGATACCACCCATCCACTCGGCGTCCCGTGTGGCGAGATAATCGTTGACTGTCACCAGGTGTGCGCCCTCTCCTGTCAGGGCGTTCAGATAAAGGGCAAGGGTGGCGACCAGCGTCTTCCCCTCACCGGTCTTCATTTCTGCGATCTTCCCCTCATGCAGGACAATACCCCCGATGAGCTGCACATCAAAATGGCGCATACCCAGCACCCGGACCGACGCCTCTCTTACCGCAGCGAATGCCTCAGGTAGCAAATCCTCCAGGGCCTCCCCTCCGGCCAGCCTCTCCCTGAATTCAACGGTTTTGGCCTGGAGTTCTGCGTCCGAAAGGGCCTGAAACTGAGGTTCAAACCGGTTGACGGCCTCGACCCTGGGTTCGATCCTTTTGAGCTCCCTTTGGTTCTTGCTCCCAAAAATCCCTTTGATCAGATTCCCTATCATGTCCTGTTTCTCTTCCTGTTCGATGTGAAAAGGGCCGAACAATATTCAGCGGCATCCATATAGC
>JBMNCO010000176.1:0-4090 GCA_049366815.1 Desulfatiglandales bacterium
CATATTAGGGGGGGTAGTCAGGGTAAAACGCATCATAAATTCCCTTTTTCTATGTATGACCTTCCATCCGACTGGGTAATCATGTAAAACGCCTGCTTGCCGGGAGGGGCCGGCCCAAACCCCATGCGAGGTTTGGGCCGTAAAAAGAGGGCATTGGCCCGTTTGGGGAGAATCGTCACAAACGCGCAAGTGAAAAATGTGGCGACCTCATCGGTTATGTCAATGGTGATACAATATAATGGGCTTGTCAAGAGAAAAATCAGGGTGGCATGGATCGCTTCGAGAAAAAAGGGAATGCCTTCTATGGATTCAGGAAGCCAGGGTGGAATCAAACAGCCTCCACTCGCTAAAATAGCGTGACGGCATTGACCGTCCTTTGGTTTGATGTTACAAACCCGGATATCGTCAGGCCCGATGGTCATGCTCTCCCAGGCCTCAAACAACGCCTCGTGCCGGTTTGCGGGCACCGCCCTTTGCGTTTTTGAAAAGAGGGTTCCGCGACCCCTGTGTAACGGCACGGTTTACAGAGGGAGGGTTACGAGGAATGAAAAATTATGGGGATGATGAAATTTTCTCCATCAGGGGTTGAGAGAACGGGCCTGAAACCACTTGCCGTGAGTTCCTTCAAGGGGTATATCTGTGTCGTCGCGGCGGCCCTCATGTGGGCTTCTTCGGGAACGGCGGGAAAGGCCCTTTTCGAGAGCGGCATGACACCCTTTGACCTGGTGCAACTTCGCGTGACCCTCTCCACCCTGTTCATGGCCGGATTCTTTGCCGTCTTTTCACCGGGTGTCCTGAGGATCCGCACTCCGGATGTCCCCTACTTCCTCTCGCTGGGTGTTGCCATGGCCCTGGTTCAAGTCACCTATTTTTATGCCATCAGCAAGATCCATGTCGCTGCTGCAATCCTGCTCCAGTATATGGCGCCCATCCTGATCGCCCTTTTTTCTATTTTTTTCTGGAAGGAACGTGTGAGGCCGTTCAAGCTTGGGGCCCTCGTTCTTGCCTTTGTGGGATGCTACCTGGTTGTGGGCGGCTATAACCTGCAGTTCCTCCAGATGAACCGTCAGGGAATTATCGGCGGGCTGCTCTCAGCCGTTTGCTTTGCCGGCTATTCCCTGCTCGGAGAACGGGGCATGCACCGCTATGCCCCCTGGACCGTCCTCTTTTATGCCATAGCCTTTGCGGCCGTGGCCTGGCACGTTTTCTATGCGCCGTTCCATTACATCTTTGCAGGATACGGCTGGACCCAGTGGGGCTGGATGATTTATATTGCTGTGATCGGCACCATCCTCCCCTTCGGCCTCTATTTCGTGGGAGTTAATTACATCCGTTCGACCCGGGCGAGTATTACGGCTACCCTTGAACCCATTTCCGCCGGATTTATGGCCTTTATCATCCTCGGCGAGACCCTGCAGGTTCTACAGATTACCGGGGGTGCCCTGGTGATCGGTGCCATCGTGGTGCTGCAATTACAGCAGGAACAGGACGAAATGGCCCCCGCGTCGATCCGGTCCAAAGGGGCATAGGGAGGTTCTCCCGTGAACCTTACCCTAAAGAGGTCGTAGGGCGGTACGAGACGCGTTTTTAACGCGTATTTTATTTTTTGAAGGGAGAGAAGAAAAGACGCATGAATGAACAGCATATCCAAAAGATCGCGGGGGAACTTTCCCTCAGGCCCCAGCAGGTGAGGGCCACAGGTGCCCTGCTGGGGGAGGGGGCCACCGTACCCTTTATCGCCAGGTACCGCAAGGAGGCCACGGATTCCCTGGATGAGGTGGCTATCACCACGATTCGAGACAGACTGAACCAGATGGAAGAACTGGATAAGAGACGCGAGGCCATCCTCAACTCTCTTCAGGAAAGGGAACTCCTCACGGATGAATTGAAGGACAAGATTACTGCGGCCGAGACCATGACTACCCTGGAGGACATCTATCTGCCCTTCCGTCCAAAACGAAGAACCAGGGCGACGGTAGCACGGGAAAAGGGGCTTGAGCCCTTGGCCAAGATCCTGTTTGACCAGGAAGAGGGGACAGATCCCCTGGAGCTCGCCAGGGCCTATTTGGATCC
This sequence comes from Desulfatiglandales bacterium, assembly GCA_049366815.1. Classification (GTDB taxonomy): domain Bacteria; phylum Desulfobacterota; class DSM-4660; order Desulfatiglandales; family HGW-15; genus CAYNYM01. The sequence continues at coordinate 2,074 of JBMNCO010000176.1, forward strand.
GGAAAAGGGCGTCGGGAACGAAGATGAGGCCCTGGCAGGGGCCCGGGACATTATAGCCGAATGGGTCAATGAGGATCAGGAGGCCCGGGAAAGGATCAGGGTGCTCTTCAATGAGAAAGGCACTTTCAAATCCAGGGTCATTTCGGGAAAAGAAGAGGAGGGGGCCAAATTTCGGGACTACTTCGACTGGGAGGAACCCCTCGGCGCTGCGCCGTCCCATAGAATCCTGGCCATGCGACGGGGCGAAAAGGAGGGCATTTTGGATCTGGTCGTCAGACCGCCGGAAGAGGAAGCCCTGGAACTCCTGGAAGGTCTGTTCGTCAAGGGGGGAACCCCCGCCGCCCTTCAGGTGAAGGCGGCCGTGCAGGACGGCTACAAACGACTGCTTTCCTATTCCATGGAAACAGAGATTCGCCTTGAAACCAAAAGACGCGCCGATGGGGAGGCCATCAAGATCTTCGCGGATAACCTCCGGGAACTGCTCCTTGCGCCTCCCATGGGGCAGAAGAATGTCGCCGCCGTTGATCCGGGCATTCGTACCGGATGCAAGGTGACCTGCCTGGACGCCCAGGGGAAACTGCTTTCCTTTGATACCATTTTCCCCTTCAGGTCCGACAGGGAGAAGGGCGCCGCAGGGGACACACTCTTGACCCTTTGCCGGAAATATAGGGCAGAGGCCGTGGCTATCGGAAATGGGACCGCAGGCCGGGAGACCGAATCCTTTGTCAGGGAAATAGGTCTTTCGAGGGAGGTCCCTGTCGTCATGGTCAATGAGAGCGGGGCCTCGGTCTATTCCGCCTCGGATGTGGCAAGGGCGGAGTTCCCGGATCTGGATGTCTCCTACCGGGGTGCCGTGTCCATCGGCAGACGGCTGATGGATCCCCTGGCCGAGCTTGTCAAGATCGATCCGAAGTCCATCGGTGTGGGGCAGTATCAGCATGATGTCAATCAGAGCGATCTCAAGGAGAGGCTGGATGACGTGGTCATAAGTTGTGTCAACGCCGTAGGCGTGGAGGTCAACACGGCCAGTGAGCAACTCCTGACCTATGTCTCGGGTCTGGGTCCCCAACTGGCCAGGAATATTATCGCCTTCAGGAACGAAAACGGCCCCCTGGAATCCAGGCAGGATCTGAAAAAGATCCCTCGGCTCGGGCCCAAGGCCTTTGAACAGGCCGCGGGTTTTCTCCGTATCCGAGAAGGCGAAAACCCGCTGGACGCGAGTGCCGTTCATCCGGAATCCTATTCCATCGTGGAGAAGATGGCACAGGACCTCGGTTGCAGGGTCAGGGATTTGCTGCAGGATTCCGACCTGCGGGGTCGCATTGAGCTGTCCGGGTATGTGACGGACACCGTGGGCCTGCCCACCCTCAGTGACATCATGGAGGAGTTGGCCAAGCCGGGTCGGGATCCCCGCAGGGAGTTCGAGAACGTCAAATTCGCAGAGGGTGTGGAAACCATTGAGGATCTGGAGCCCGGCATGCGATTGGCGGGCGTCGTGACCAATGTGACGGCGTTCGGGGCCTTTGTGGATGTCGGGGTCCACCAGGACGGCCTGGTCCATATCAGCCAACTCGCGGATCGTTTTGTGAAGGACCCCAATGATGTGGTCAGGGTGAACCAGAAGGTCGAAGTCAGTGTCCTGGAAGTGGATCTCCAGAGAAAGCGCATCTCACTTTCCATGAGGCAGAATCCCGAACCGGCATCAAGGCCGAAAGAAGAGAACCGTGTTCCCGGGAAGGCCGGGAAAAGGGGGACCGGGCGGCAGCCAAAGAAGCAGACACCCGGTCCCTTCAACAATCCCTTTGCCCGGGCATTCAAGAAATGAGGTCAGAAAAAGAACAGATCCTATCCCTGCTATTTTGAAGGCTGTTTATGGCCAAGCCGGTCAGCCCTCATGTTGCTAAAGTCGAGGATGCTGCGGATCCAAGGCGTCAGGGGTGAAGCTGCAGTAATGAGCACTGCTGAGCAAAGATACTCGGTACATGTTTGTGGAGGATCTGCATAAAAAAGAGATCCT
>JBMNCO010000177.1:0-1755 GCA_049366815.1 Desulfatiglandales bacterium
CCTCCCCGCTTTTCCACCAGCGCCACCACCAGAAACGTTTCCCTGTAATAACATCCTTCATGCCCGGTTTTTCCTCGCAAAACAGTTCACTTTGCATTACCTGACTGGATACTCCACGAGATCTCCCCTTGTCAAGCCTTTTTCTGACGAATATTATCCCCTTGGGCCGCGCCGGGGTTCATTCCGACGAAGCCCGCTGTTATTGCGCAGGAAATTTGATCCCATGAGGCAGCAGGCGCGCAGGCTCAAACCAAAATAGGCGACCCCCAGGAGGAGTCTGTCAATGCCTCGACTGTGTTTCAGAAAGAATAAAAACGAGCTTTTGTGGAAATCCAATATTGATCGATATACCCTTTGGCTGCTGCTTTTGCCCCCGAGATGCACGACGGACGCCTGCGGGTAGTAGACCACCTTCCACCCCTTTTCCCACATCCTTTTGCACCAGTCCGCATCCTCCCAGTACATGAAGAATCGCTGATCAAAAAGGCCCACGGATTCGACGGCCCTTGTCCTGGCCATCATGCAGGCACCGGAAACCCAGTCGACTTCCATGGGGCTGTCGTCCTTCATTTGAAAATTCAGTATATTTGAGCGTGTCAGGGGGTTATTTGGAAACAGCCTCGACAGGGTGGTGCTTCGCCCGAAAAAGGCCGTCAGGGGCGTGGGAAAGGACCTGGCTGATCCCTGCACCTTGCCGTGTAGATCAAAGATCTTGGGGCCCAACACGCCGACATCGGGGTGATTTTCCAGAAAGCGCAGAACATCCTCAAAAAAACGGTCATCGAGAGTGGTGTCCGGATTCAGGATCAGGACGTAAGGGGCATGGCTTTGCCTCAGCGCCCTGTTGACGGCTGCTCCGAACCCGATGTTCTGTTTGTTGTCGGTGATCAAGACCTCCGGGAAAAGCCGGGAAAATTCCTTCAGATCCGCATGGGGATCGTTGTTCTGAATCCGCACCACCGCCGAAATACCGTTGAGCGACCGATGGATCGAATCCAGGCATTCGGGAAGGCAACCTTCGCTTTTGTAATTCACGATAACGATATCCACATCCATGGGCGATCACCGGCAGAAGAAAATAAGAAACGATCAGACTCATAACCAATAAATATTATACCATGAAAAACAAACATTGACGGTCTTGTAAAGAGTCAGGATAACACTTTAGCCCTTTGAAAAATTCGAACGGATGCAGGGCTACAGGTCCTTTCGTAAAACATCATGAATCGGTTTTCGAGAAAAGACGCGTTTCACCCGTCTCCGAAAATCATAGGGGACAAGGTTCAGGAGTTTTGCCATGAGTGGGACCTCCGTGCCCTTCAACAGCAATCGGAGAATCCTCTCCCCGAGGCTCCTGCGGTCCGAACAGATAAAACGGGAGAGCCACGCCGTGTTCAAGGCAAAAAGACCCGAATCGCAGCATCCGGGGGCGGCCGATGGAATGACGTAGTCAGACCTGTATGAAAATTCGCCCTGTGGTACCTGCTGCTCTTCCCAGGCCCTCGACGCCTCACCCTCCTCCGGCGCCGACAGCCGGTCTCTCAGATCCAGGAAAAATTCCAACCACCTGTCTGAGGGTTTATCCCAGGGCTCCACCCACGTGAGCGGTCTTCCCCTGACGCGCTCAGGAAAGGCGCCGATATCCGGCACCACAAGGGGTCGGCCCGATTCCAGTGCGGCGCTCAGGGTATAGGAATAGGTTTCAGGCCACTGCGCCGGGAACCATATGAGATGCGGATCGCTCTTTGAAATCAG
>JBMNCO010000178.1:0-26441 GCA_049366815.1 Desulfatiglandales bacterium
CGGGCGTCAGGACTAGGGCCACCACCACAGAGAGAAGCATGGAAGAAATGATGGTAACGGAAAACTGACGGTAGATAACCCCTGTGGACCCGCCGAAAAACGCCATGGGGCCGAACACCGCGGAGAGCACCAGCCCGATGCCGATCAACGCGCTAGTGATCTGGTCCATGGATTTTCGGGTGGCCTCTTTGGGGGGAAGCCCTTCCTCGCTCATGATCCGCTCCACGTTTTCCACTACCACGATGGCGTCGTCTACCAGAAGTCCGATGGCCAGCACCATGGCAAACATGGTCAGCATATTGATGGAGAAGCCGAAAAGGCCCAGCACAGCGAATGTCCCCAGGATCACCACCGGCACTGCAATGGTCGGAATCAAGGTCGCGCGCATGTTTCCCATGAACAGATACATCACCAGAAAAACCAGGAGGATGGCCTCGAAAAGTGTCTTGACCACTTCCTCGATGGCCACCTTGACAAAGGGCGTGGTGTCATAGGGATAAACGACCTTCATACCCGTGGGGAAGAAAAGGCTCATCTCCTCCAATTTGTCCCTGATAGCATTGGCCGTATCCAAGGCATTGGCACCGGCTGCCTGCCGGATGGCCAGACCGGCGGAAGGCTTGTCATTGAAATGGCCTTCAATATCGTAAGATTCGGTTCCTAGTTCCGTACGAGCAACGTCTTTGATCCTCACCACGGACCCATCAGGGTTGGTGCGCAGCGGGATCGCAGCAAACTCATCGGGCGTTTTGAGCAGGCTCTGGACAATGATGGAGGCGTTCAACCGCTGCCCTTCCACCGCAGGCGCCCCGCCGAACTGCCCTGCGGAAACCTCCACATTGTAGGCCTTAAGCGCCGTGATCACATCTTGAACCGTCATCTGGAATTCGGTCAACTTTTCGGGCTCAATCCAGACTCGCATGGCGTACTGGGTGCCGAAAATCTCCACCTCACCCACACCAGGGACCCGGGATAGTACCTTCTCGAGACTGGACTGGGCATAGTCCCGCAGATCATTCCCATCCATGCTCCCGTCTTCAGATATCAGGCCCACGACCATCAGGTAATTTCGGGTGGACTTGCTCACCTTCACGCCTTGTCGCTGCACCACCTCCGGGAGGCTTGCCATGGCGAGCTGGAGCTTGTTCTGTACCTGGGACCAAGCCATATCCGGATCGGTCCCAGGGGCAAAGGTCAACTCAACTCGGGAAGAACCGGACGAATCGCTGGTCGCAGAGAGATACAACATTTTGTCAAAGCCGGTCATCTTCTGCTCAATGAGCTGAGTCACGCTGTTTTCAACAGTCTCCGCCGATGCTCCAGGATAGAAGGCTTCGATGGCGATGGAAGGGGGGGCAATGGGAGGATACTGGGAAATAGGCAGATTATAGATCGCCAGCCCCCCAGCCGCCATCATGATGATGGCAATGACCCACGCGAAAACCGGGCGATCCAGGAAGAATCTCGATAACATCAGGCGCCTCCATCACTTGGATTTTTCATTCTGCTGAACCAACTGCTCATGTTTCACTTCTTCTTTTTTCTCTTCTTCATAGGAGACCGCCTTTACGGAAGAGCCGGGCCGTACCCTTTGCATTCCCTCCACAATGACCCGATCCCCGGCTACCAGACCCTCGGACACAAGCCATTTGTCGCCAATTGCCCGATCAAGCGTGAGCATCCGCTGCTGGACCTTGTCCCCGGTGTCCACGATCAGTGCGAGGGGTTTTCCCTTGGCATCACGGGACACAGCCTGTTGAGGAATCAAGATAGCCTGATCGCTGACGCCCTCCTTCACCACCGCTCGGACGAACATGCCCGGCAGCAAAACGCCTTCGGGGTTGGGAAAGACAACCCGCAGGATCACGGAACCCGTAGTCGGGTCCACCGTTACATCGCGAAATTGAAGGTCCCCTTCCAGGGGATATTCCATATTGTCTTCCAAGACGAGGCCGACCCTGTTTTGGCCCTTTCCATTCTGATTCAGGCGTCCGCTGTTCAGGCTGCGTTTCAGGCGCAACAGTTCAGAGGTGGATTGGGGCACATCCACGTAAACCGGGTCCATTTGTTGAATGGTCGCCAGCGCTGTGGGCTGATAAGCCGTCACGATGGCCCCGTCTGTCACACTGGATTTGCCGATGCGCCCTGAGATGGGTGCTGTAATTTTCGTGTAGCCCAGATTGATACGAGCCAAATCCAGGGCTGCTTTGGCCTGCTGGATGGCGGCCTCTGCCGCTGCGACCGCTTTTCGGCTGCTCTCCACCTGTGCCTCGGCGGCCCGTAGCCCCGCCTCGGCCACTTCGGCCTCGGTTACGGCCTGGTCGTGCTGGCTGGCGGATACGGCGCTGTCCTTGAACAACGCTTCAAAACGTCCGAGGTCAGTCCGGGCAAGTTCCAGGATGGCCTCCTGCCGAGTGACCTCCGCCATACTCGCTCCCAGAGCCGCCCGGGCCCGTTCCGCGCTCTTCTGCATGGAGGCGAGGTTTGCCTCAGCATTGTCGAGCGCAGCCTGAAAAGGGGCAGGATCGATCTGATAGAGAACCTGCCCGGCCTTGATATCTGAGCCCTCCGTAAACAGACGTTTCTGGATAAGGCCGTTGACTTGGGGACGGATTTCCGCGACCAGATAGGGTGACGTGCGGCCCGGCAACTCCGTTGTCAACACGACGGACTGCGCCGATACCGTCACTGTGGCCACCTCCGGGACAGAGGGAGGCGGCTGAGAATGTGTCGGACTGTCACAACCGGCCAGCATCAGGCCCCCGGTGAGAATGCCGATGGCGACAATGAACTTAACCCTATTCTTCATGTTTGGTTCTCCTTCCCTTCAAAGGTGCACTGCCCTCATGCACCCAGACGGAATGATTGATTTGACCGAATTCCGAAAACGCCGCGGCCAGTTGCAAACCCAGCGGACTCTTGCTCTTCCCGGCGACGTTACCGTTCCAGTGGATGAAAAGGCAAAAGTCATTGGCCAGGGAAACGTCTCGGAATAGGACGATGTCCCTGAGACTTTTTTCCCGGCCAGGCATGCCAAGTTGCTGAAATGCAGCAGTGGCCGCTTCCCTTTCCGCTTGCGAGTATGTTCGCAAGTGTATGGTCTCTATCCAGCCCATGGGTGCCTTCCTTTCCATTCTCCTGACGAAATGGATCTGTATATATCCACAGGGACATCAGCCAGAATCGTGCCAACAAATATTTTCATTAAAATCAAGATGTTATTAAAGAGATGAAAACATACTGTCATATTGAAAAGTTTTTTCTCTATATTTAGCAAAAGCGTGTTATTTCGCGAAAAATATATCGGGCCTTCAGAAGAGCAAACAAAAGCCTTTACGACATATGTCGCCGACGGATCAGTGATATCCTTGGAAAATTATGCCAGCATAAAGAGGTGACGATGGAGAAGATCACGCGATGCCGAACCATATCCATCTGCTTTTGAGTGTTCCCCCGAGGTACAGTGTGGAAAGGTCAATAGGCTGCTTGAAATCAAGTAGTGTTATTCAAGCCCACGGTCAGTTATTGAAAACGAAAAAGACACTATTTAGTCGCTCATTTTTATCGCTGAGCTATTAAGGCAGCACAGTTGATTTTGATGATCATCGGATCAAACAACATATCCGGGAACAGGAAAATATGCAAAACAACCAAGTGCAACTAGAACTCTATTTTATTAATGGCGCGGGTTAGGAGATTTTGGAATGACAGCAGTTCTATTAGTAGTCGTTGCGTCTTTCAAATATGAAAGTCCAGCATGTGGTATTGTGGACAATTATCACAAAAGATGAAAAACCTTAATTTTGGATGAAAATGATTTTTCCGTCCGGCGATCCTTAGGAGACGGCGGGCAAATCGTTTATTAAGAAACCTGAAAATCTCCTTCGGTCTTAACGACTGGTGAGCTTTGGTCAATGACACTGTTGATCTCTTTAATTCACTCTCTTTAAACATTGCTGTCCAAGATAAATTGAAATTACCGTTTAGGGATTTATAAAATTAGTTACTTACAGCAAAAAAGCACCCAATTTTGGATTCAGGTTACTGAAGCAGAAATGTGCTGTCCAAATCCGGGAAGTAGAAATGAATATTGGACAGGTCCGGGTTGGATTGGCAAAACATCAAAGGGTCTGTCAATCCATTGCCATAAGTCACGGTAAGTAAACAAGTTCCATCGTAAAAACGCTACAAGGTTGGAAAGGGACCAGCCAAATTTCGATTTGAACTGAAGGTATTTGATGAGCAGAATGGCAATCAGTGCTGTCCAAATTTGAATATGTAAGGCATTTTCACTGGTTCCTACAAGTGTCTTGATTTTCAGGTTTTGTTTTATGGCTTTGAAAAAAGCTCAATCTGCCATCGATCCTTGTAAATGGCCGATATGGTCGTCGGTCCGAATTCAGAGTGATTTGCAAGGAGGACTATCTCGCGTTCCTCTGTAGGGTCCCATACGACCACCCTTCGAAGGACATGAGGGCAGTTCTTCCTGGCATAAAATCCGGTAAACCGGATCAATTGGTCATCAAGGATGTTGCGATTTATCGGAAGATCACGGCTTTCCAGGATCTCATAGTCAGCGTTTTCCTTTAACCGGGTGACAAAAAAGATCCCACTTTCGGTCCAGTGAGCAAAAAGCTTGTAGTCATTGTAGCCGCGATCTATTGCCACGAAAGATCCCCGCGCTAAGGGCACCTTGCGGGCGATTGTCACATCGTGCTTTTTCCCGTTGGAGATATAGGCATATGTGGGAAGGTAGCCGTCATGATCCAATAAGAGGTGCAATTTGACAGCCCCTTTCGTTCGACGGAATTTCGCCCAGGGGAAAAGCTTCAGGCACAGAGAGATGGTGGAGCTATCCAAGGACAGCAACTTGTTTTTGAAACGGAATTTTTTCTCCGGGGCCGCCAGCACATATGCAGAGTATCGTAAAAGAGGTCCTGGAACATCTCCCAAGGTCTATGGGCGTTTGCATAGGAAAGGGTAGATTTGTTTGGTGCCTGTGTCATTCCAAGGTGGCGAAGCCTGCCTATACAACAGGACAACCCTCCACAAATCTCTCGCAGGCTTCTGGCCTGCGCTAACTGACAAAATAGCATGGCCATAAAATGATCCCAGGAACTGAATCCTTTCGAGTGACGCTCCGCCTTATGCGCAACGACCAGAGAAATGAATTGTCGACGGCTAAAAAGACCAACCAGTTGACTAAACAGGCTTGCATAACGTACCATGCCTCTGTCCTCCTTCAAGTGGGATTCTGTTTTTTGGGCTAAAACTGCAGTCTCCTATTTGGAGGACATTTGCAACTCCTCACTTCAAAAACCTATTTTGGATAAGAGTGATCTTAATGGATTCTTCATTTCAAAGTACTGTGTATGAGACACCATTCCGAACAAAATTCGTGAAGGACATCAAGCTTAGATGAGAGGTACGGTTGGATGATAGAGGATCGAGAGGGTAATCCCAGGGACAAGGTTGTGATTTACCCCCCAAGGACTGTCTGGAAGGCCCATGTGACCCTGGAAAATGATTCTATCATCAAGGATTACGGTTCCAGTCCCCTGATCCCAAAAATCTTTGGGAGGCTCTGCATCAGTTGGGAGGAGGCGGCCCTGAAAAGACTTAAAGGGATCGAAGGCATTCCACTGCTGCAAGACAGGCCCACCCCTTACTCATTGAGGCTTCAGGTCCTTCCGGGTGTGCCTTTGGCCGAACTCAAGAAAGGGGACTTGACAGAGGCCTTTTTAAAACGGCTGATCTCCCTCTTTGAACGCATTCACGCCGCAGGTGTCGCACACGGAGACGCCCACCAGAGAAACATCCTAATGCATGATCAACGGCCTTATCTCATTGATTTTTCTACTGCCATAGTGAAAGGCCGATGGCCCGTCATCAGCAATTATATATTCAAACGTTTCGTTCTCCTTGATCTGGAGAGGATATATAAGGTAAGAAAAAAATTTTTCGAGGATACAGATCCCCCAAAGATGTTTTTGTTGTATAGACTCGTAAGGAGGTTTAAATGAAGGGAAGGCTTTTGCAGGCAATACCGATTGTATCGGCTGCTCTTCTGGTAGTCATCCTGGCACGGCCCAATATCTTCTCTCTGGTGGCCGGGGGCATCCTTGTTATGGCCGGTGAGGCTGTCCGCATTTGGGCATGTGGTCATCTTGTGAGGAATAAGGAGGTCACGACCTCGGGGCCATACGCCTATATCCGAGACCCACTTTATTTGGGAAGGTTTTTCCTGTTGGTCGGATTTTGTGTGATGGGTTGGGGATATAATTGGATCCTTCTCGCCATTGGGCTGGGGGTATTCTTCGTGAGATATATGCCCAGGAAGCACCGAAAGGAAATGGCCAGATTAAGAGATCTTTTCGGCGAAGAATACACACGATACGCGGCCAGCATACGCAGTCTGATCCCCCGCCTCCGTCCTTACGACCACGCCCGGAAGAGGGCCTGGAGCTTTAGGCTCTTTTGGGACGAAAACAGAGAGCAGTACCTTCTCTCAGGCGTCATCCTGCTTTTCCTCGTATTGATAGGGAGCTATTTCTGCCACTAGCACGCCGGTCAATGGGCCTATTGGGTCAACCAAAGGTGTCCAACGCAAAATCATTTCATATTTCCTCTGCCATTAAATCATAAACTCAGTGATGCAAGACAATTAGGTTTACATTGAATTTCCCGCCAAAATGGCGGCATATTCAATTTTGGACAGGGATGCTCTTTAACGTAAGTTAATCAAAAATTTCAGGCTCCAATTCCAGGAGATAAACTTTGGTTTAATAATTGCTGATAAGGTAAGGAACAACCGATCTTTTCCCGTTCACCTCAACGTTTCAGCGTTGGAGTTCAGCCTCTGCGGCATTAACCGCGAGCATTTGAAAATTTCCGTCCTTCTTGCTCCCAACGTAAGGTTAATCACCTGTTTCTAAATTTCTTCCACTGAAAAAATTGTTTTCTGCCACCTGGAAATTCCCGAATCCACCTAAAAGCAAATTATTCCCGGACTCCAGTTCATTTTTGACGATCTCCAGGGTGGTCTCAATAAGTTCTTCAGATCGATCCATCAAGTAGGCGTATTGATCAGGGATGTTTTCTGAAATTCCAACTTTGTTAAGACTCATGACGGAGAATCCCTTTCTCGGTTGATGGTAGATTTTTTATCTCAGGGGTATCTGGACCCGACAATAAAATATACTTCACTAATCCGAACGGTTTCCGTATTTGAAGGGGATACCTAATTTTTTCATTTTGCTCCTTAGAGTGCTCGCATTGACCCCGAGTAATTTCGCGGCACCTCCGGGGCCGCTGATCTTCCCCATAGTCTTTTTCAGGCTTTTCCTGATGTGCCTTTCAGTCATCTCATCAAGGGTATAGAGTCCGTCCTCATTTGGCTCAGCATGCAAAGATCTCTTGTTATTCGACGGCGGAAAGATATTATCAAATCTAAGGGGTTCGGCATCCTTTGTCCCCATCCTTTGGATCAGGGCCCTTTCAATAACGTTTTCAAGTTCCCGCACATTACCCGGCCAGTTGTAAGATCGAAGGAACCGAAGGGCCTCCGGGGCCAGGAGCGGTGTCTCTGGTAACCGCATTTTTCTCGATTTATTTTCAAGAAAATAATACGCCAAGGTCGGTATATCCTCTTGTCTCTCTCTCAAAGGCGGAATAACAATAGGAAAAACGTTGAGTCTAAAGAAGAGATCTTGCCTGAACTCCTTTGTCATTACCATGGTTTCCAGATCCCGGTTGGTCGCAGCGATCACGCGGATATCAATAGGGATGGACCGCGTACCTCCCACCCGTTCTATCTCCTTGTTCTGGAGCACCCTCAGGAGTCTTACTTGGGCACTGAGAGGCAACTCTCCGATTTCATCAAGAAAAATGATCCCTCCGGTGGCCCGTTCGAAACGGCCCCTCTTCTGTGTGATCGCCCCGGTAAAGGCCCCTTTTTCGTGTCCGAAGAGTTCGCTGTCCAGCAGGGTTTCAGGGATGGCTCCGCAATTGACCTTGATGAGGGGGCCATCTCTCCTCTGCGACATGGCATGAATTGCATTGGCGAGGATTTCTTTCCCAACTCCGGTCTCCCCCAACAGCAGGACAGGACTTTCCGTGGGCGCCACACGTTTAATCATATCCATAACGTCCTTCAAGCCGTCGTCTTTGCCGACGATCTCACTGCCGACCGTCTGTTTGAGTTCTTCCTGCAAAAAGTGCTTATCGTCGGCCAGCATATCCTTCAATCGGAGGACCTTTTGATGTTCCAATGCGCTGGAAACGGCAATGGCAAAGAGATCATGTAGCGATTTGAGTAAATAGGCATGTCGCTCATCATATGGATCTCCTCTGAATGACATAAGACTTAGATCTGCCAACCGCTTACCTTCTACGGAAAGAAGTATACGTATAATATTAACGTCAGTTAAATTGGACTCTCCGGGAAAACTGCTTTTTTTGGCCAGACTGCTCAGGTCCTGGTGTTCGTATATTCTGACTTCCGGATCGGCAAAGGAATTAAAGTTCTTTTCAAACTTTTCTATCTCTTTCTTACTCAAGGGAATAGGCGGTTCGGACTCACCTTCCCGTATTCCATCGACCGTAGCCAAGGCGATGCCTTTGATAAGATGCATTTCCGGTTCATAGATCGAAAGGGCTATCGAATCCGAAGGCATGACCGTCCTCAAATAGAGCAAAGTACGCTGCAGAGCCTTGCCGAGGCTCAAGCTGCTACAAATCCGCTTGGACGCTTCTTTAAAGAATTCATTTTCATCAATTTTCATGACCATTTGGTTTTAGCCTTTCTTTATGGTGATCAAAATTGAAACTCCTCCTGGGGTAATTGGCTTTTTTCACTGGCAAAGCCCATTCACATTCACCACACCTCTTCATAATGCACGAGATATCGCGCAAAAAAATTTTTTTGCGCTATTTGCCTGATTAATCGTCTTATTTCATGAATTTCCATCTCCTTGCGCCTAACATCTAGATATTTTGTGACATTTTCATTGGCATATCTTTAGCATAAATAGAGATTAATGACTTACGAAGCCGATAAAAATTTTCAAACTAGTATAGAAACGAAAGGAGTTAAATTATGAAAAAAATGATAACCACATTAAGCCTTGGCTGCATGTTTTTCTTGGCAACATGGGCCTCTGCAACCGAACCTACCATCGAAGTCCCAGGAGCCACTGCGGAGTCGTTTAAACTTTCTCAGCCCTGGGGCAGTCCAGACATGATCGTACCCCTGAACAATGGTTCGCAATTAGTCTGCTATAACCATCATATGCCTCAACAGGACACCTACCGGTGTTTTATCGCAGACCAGGAAAAAGTAAAAGACATTGGTTTTAGGACCAAAGAAGACATCCTCATCCTGGGTGCCAAATTTTTTGAAAAACTGTAATCACAAACTATCGAGAATGCGTTTCCGCCTGGGCTCGTCTTTATCTTGCCCCGGTGGAAACACAACTCAAAATTCGCATTTATAAAATCCCTGAGAGCATCAAATCTGTACGCACATATTGTGCCAAATTCTAGAGGGCTCCCCTGGCCTGGTCAAAGCAAGCGGCCTGGATGTTTTTGTAACCCTTTTTTCAAGTATGCAATCGTCTTTTCTAAGCTTATCCAAGCAATTATTCGGCAAATTTCTTAGATTTCCTCTAAAAAATATGACTAATCAACCGTCTGCCATAAAGCCTTATCATTTCCACCGATCTCAACACCAAAAATTCGCGAAATATCCCATTATAAGATCCGCTTTGCGATATTTCCTTTCTTTTTCGCGATATTTAACACCCAATCCGTAGGAACAAACTTAACCATTTGATATTTCATGAAATTAATTTTGGCAACCTTCTGGCAAGTGACGTAGAAAGGATTTTGCTAATCTTTGGAGTATTTAATTTGAAAATTAACGAAAGGAGGTGAATTTAGTAGATATTAATCTAATTATTATTAACCTTTTTAATTTATTTCTTTAGGAGGAAAGATTAATGAAAAAACTGTTTGTTGTTATTGCATGCGCCGCAGTCGTGGTCGGCATGATCTTGCCGGCCGTGGCTGCCGACAAAGAAGTAAACCTTTACGGCAGTGTCAGGTTCATGACCTACTGGCAGGACAAAGATAAGGAAAATGCACCCGGCGGTCTGCATAGTGACGGGGACTTGACTTGGGACATGGACTTGGGATGCAGCCGCTTCGGAGCTATATTCAAATCAGGTGACATTCAAGCCCATGTCGAGATCAGGCCGAGAGACAGGGACAACGGTTATGGGGACAGTTTCGGTGGTTATTACAACAACGAAACAGTAAGATTGTGGAATGCCAGTTGGAACTTTGGCGCCGGCACACTTATTATCGGCCAAGCCTACACGCCAACCTTTAATCCGGTTTCCAATGAATGCATGCTGGGCGGCGGCGGTTGGTTTGACGGAGCCGGTGATATGGGCTTTAGTGTCAGGGAGCGGGGGATTCAGGTTCACTTCCCCATCCCCGCTGCAAATGGAAAACTTGAATTGGCCCTTCTTAGAAACCAGGCTACGGTGGGGAACATCATAAATGACACGGCTGATTACATCGTAACCGGCGCCGGAGACACTGACGTCACACTGCCCAAGATCGAGGCCCGCTTCAGCTTTGCAACGGGGCCGTTTTCTGCAGCTATCTTCGGCGGCTACAATACTTTCTCCGAAGTCAACACCACTACCGATAAGGAATATGACATCGATTCCTATGTGATTGGCGCAAAATTTGATCTTTCCCTTGGTCGTGCTTTCTTGAAAGCCGGCGCATGGACTGGCCAGAACGTTGAAAACTACGGGGTTGGAGCACCTCGTGCCAGTGTTTATGGTGGTGCGGTAGGCGACGCAAGATACATTGCAGCCACCGACAGCATTGAGGACGTGGAACATTTTGGTTGGGTCGCAGCTCTTGGTTATAAATTCACAGACATAATCTCAGCCGAACTTTCCTATGGAGAGAATTACAGGGAAGCCGACAACGCCCTTGGAACGGAGGATGAAGATGATAATACGGCCTGGGTGCTCATCGTGCCTATTCAGGTGGCAAAAGGTTTTCAAGTGATACCACAAGTCGTTTTCGAAGATCGGAAAGACAAGAAGATAGATAATGTTACGACGGAAGAAGGGGAACGTTGGTACTACGGCGCCTATTGGCAGATTGATTTTTGATCCATACTTGAGCAAACAGGTCGTTTAAGATAACCGGGGTCGCTTGGGCCCCGGTTCTTTTACTTGGTGCCAATCTCCGATTTGCATTTTGGGGAGGCAGTATTAATGCCAAGTGGTTGAGTACATAATGTTTCATCCATTGAAGATTTTTGACCTCAGAGTCACCTGTTGATGCTGGCAGGGGCAGAAAAATCTACAATAAAACTTTACCAGAGGATCGGTCGGGTTATAAGGATGAAAACAGACGATAATTCAACTAACTCGTTGATTATAACGACTTGACGAGAACCGAAGGGATTGTCCTGCTTGATTTGGGAGTAAGCCCCTGAATGCACGAGTGCCGCTTTTACACCATCATGAGCCACTGCTAAGGGCCTCCATGAAGCGCTGGTACTCGATATCCGACGTCACCCCTTACTAACCGATTCGTGTGAATAAATAAGATGGTAAGGGCGTCTTCTATCAAAGCTATTCCGGGCCATTCCTGCAAGCCGCCAGTTACTAATGGGGTTGAAACCCACCCGACATTTAGAAGCCCAAAACCTGTAAATAATGCACTCTTTGGAGGTATCGTGTCGGGTGTAAAATGACCTCTTTGGTAATCAAGTGGATCGTGGCGAAATCTTCACCCGTTAAAGCGGTATCCTGATTAGCGGTAATGATAAAGCATGGCATTGCCTGACCACAGAAGCGAAGCAAAAATCTTCCATATTGTAGCTGCCCAATCCTTGCCACCAATGACTGCCCGGGGCGCGGACTACTCAGATCTAGCCATATCCTGTTTTAGTTCAGCTGCCACCCGTTTGCGATCGGCCGCAAACTCATCCCGTTCGATGTGGATCTCCTCCAGTAATTCCTGGCGCCGGGCCATGATCATTTCATCTGTGATTATTTGGCTGTCGCCAACCGGGGGTTCCTGGAGCCGGTATCTGGCCAGAATGATCTCTAATACTCGCGGCAGCTTAATTCCAAGAGAGGTCAATTCGATGGCTGCCCGAGCAAACTCGATTTTTCCATCGGCAAGCTGGTCGAACACCCGATTGATTTCTAGCATTTTTTCAAGGCCGCGGATGTTCGGCAATATCTCTTCAAACGACCGCAGCATGTCCAATACGAACTTGGCAGCCTCGCGTGCTGTGGATGGAGAATCGATTTTCTTCCAGTTGGACACGGAGTGGGCAATTGTCGTCAGAATGTCGAATAGTTTTAATTGGATGGTTAGAGTATCAGCGTAAAGGTCCCTCATTTTTTCAGTCGCCCGATTTTCGATCAATTTTTCCAGCGTTTTGCCATCTGTGGCAGCCAAGATCTTTTTTTTGTTTTTTCGCCAGCCTTTGGTTTTTTTGCGGAAATAGGTATTGGGCTTTAGACCGCGTATACTGCAGAATTCCGACACAGAATTGTATGGTCCGGCCATAAACTCGGCTTTGAGCGAGTCCCAGTCGTGATGCCTTTTTTTCTGCGTACTCGGGGGAACCTTTTGGGTAACTCTCACTTTTTTTTCAGTGCCTTTTTCATGTTTTGATTTTTCTATTGGTTCCTTTATACTTCTCAATGAAAAGAGAACTTTTTTGAAATAACCGAGTGATATGGTTTTCCCGATGCTCTCCGATCGCATCTTACAATACTGAGACTGCGTGACTTTTTCACCCTTCGCTTTCAGCCTGAGGTAAATGTGACACTCATTTTTATAATTGATTTGCTGTGTCATTTCCATCGACTCAATTATTGGCTTCATGGGGACGGCCCCTCATCAGTTTCAGTCCAGCAACATCAAAAACGCTGATGGTGTCAACTGTGAGTTTTTTGATCTCGCTTCCATCGAGCATTCTATTTGTCTCACCCTGAAGATTTACTTTGCACCGAACCAGATCGCCGTATTGGGCCTTTCGCTTGTCATTCTTTTGGGGCACACAAACAATCAGACACGGCAGTGAGAGGTCAGTTCCCTCCCCAGATCTGTGTGGATGCCATCCGATTTGCCTTCACTGGAGAAGCATTAGAAGCCTAGCAAACCCTTGTCTTGCTAAAAACATCGACTGAATATTTGACTACCAGCACCTCGCCAGGAGTCTTTGCCGCAGTCAGTGTTGACTCCGTCATAGATCATCGTACCTCCCGGTCGCGTGCATATATTTCAAAGTAGCTTCTCCAATCTTTCCAATTTCTCGAAATCGTATCTTTTGAACGTAAATTTTTGCCTTATCCGTCTGATAATCCGGCCGATGAATACAGATTCCATTGTCAGCCTTGTTTCTCCAATGAGCACCGCCGCTGATTTCATACATTGTGGGGGGCTTATAATTTCCAAAATCGTCCTTATGGAGATTTCTTGGATGTGCAACCACCCATACATGCACCCCGTTTTTCCTGGCGAATTGGCGGATTTTGGTGAGTTGAAGGCTGATATACTGGTCTTCTCGTAAACCGTTAAACTGATGTTCCACTTCATTCCAAGGGTCTATGACTATCCCCTTCACCCCATAACGGAATATGGCAATACGGGCCTTATCGAGTATTGTGTCGACCGTCATCAGTTCTTCATCTGGAACGATAAAATGGATGTAATCGTTTAGTTCATTTAGAGCGGCGAGTGCCCTTTGTTTCGCCAATTCGCCCCGCCTGAGATTTCGTAAGGCGTCGGCGGCCTGTAATTCCCGTCCTGGTCCTTCATCAAGTTTCGCGGATGTGCCACAACCCCAATATGGACTGCATTCATTCGAACAAACCGTCGAATCCTGGTGAGCTGCTCTCTTTCCACGCTTTCTCATTTCAGAACCTCTGCATCCCGTCCCGCTCAAGTCGGGCATATTCCGCCTCTCTGCCAGGGGTAACAGAGGCACACCTTAAAAACATTATCCCGGATTTCCGTGATACTTCCCCTCAACGATATCAACGAAATGGCTCTCAGTGACGAGCCAGTTAAGATTCGGCGTCCATCTCCGGTCATTTTCTCCCAAGAGAAAGGGGGATTTCCTAACATACTCAAAGAACCCCTTCCACCAATCCGAATTTTGCCGTTTTGGGTCTTCCTTCCATCTGGCTCGTAAGGCCTTCTGTCTTTCTTTCGTCCAGGCTCTCACTCGTGCCAATTCAGGGAGAATCTCATGATACAAATCGATAATCTCTCGATGAGGGCAAAGAGTAGGGGTGGGAGCCCCTTCTTTTTCCTGCTCCTGTTCCTGCTCCTGATTCGCCATAGTCTTCGCGAAGGCTTCCGGCAAGGCTTTGGTGAAGGCTTCCGGTAAGTCTTCCGTGAAGGCTTTAACCCTATGCAAACATTCATTTTTCAGTGAACACTCAGGAAGGTCGTCAAGACATTTCACCCATGCTTTGACCACATTTGGGGACTCTGGGCCGTTGTACTTGAGAAAGTTCGGGATCCATAAAAAACAGGCCCTTTCATCGACCTTCACCATAGCCTTCGAGAAGGCTTCCTCGAAGGCTCCCCGAAAGGCTTTCTCCTTCCATCCCATTTCCGCTGCAAGCCCTGGAATGGAGGCGCGCATAGCGCCCAAAGGTGTCATATGTGGATGAGTGAGAAGAAAGAAGAAACACAACTTTCCGGCATCTGAAAACTGCCTGAATTTTTCATCGTTCCAGATTCTTGGATCCACCTTTCGATATTTACCCATCGTATCCTCGTCCGTTCCAGGACTTCACCCGGGCCTGATATTGCTCTTCGCAGTCATAAAACTTCTGGATATATCGATCGAATTTCAGCCAAGTCTTAAATGTTCCAGTATCCCGGCCTTTAAGCCCTTCGATCTGCATGTATTCTGAAGTCTTATCTTGCCGCCATAAGCCCCAGACATTATCCGCGTTCTGTTCGAGGTCGCCGGATTCCTTCATATCTGACAATTGTGGCGCTTGCCGGGAAACCGGTCTATCCTCCAGCTTGCGGTTCAGCTGACAAAGAACCATGACCGGGACATTTAAGTCCTTCGCCAGATCCTGAAGGCGTTCAGAGACGCTGCTCAGAAGTTCATGACGGCTCGTTGTGCGCGCCCTAGTCTTCATCAACTGAATATGATCGATCACGATAAGGGAAAGATCGTGCTCAAGAGCCATGGACTCGCAGAGAGATGTCAGTCTCTCGATAAATTTGAATTTCGGAGTGTCCAAGACAAGGAGCCCAGATTTTGAAAGGGTCTCCGCGCCGCCAATGAGGTCCGACCATTGGGAATCTTCAACGTCTCCGGACCGGATCAGGGAAAGGAAAACCCTCGATTCTGCGCTCAGCCTTCGTCGGGTAATGGCAAGGGCGGAAGATTCCAAGGAGAAAAGAAGGACCCTTTTCCCTTCGGCCCTTGCCATATTTTCAGCGATATTGAGCGCGAGAGTTGTTTTCCCAACACTCGGTCTTGCGATGAGATAGGTTGTTGTTTTGGGCTCAAGGCCGCCTGTTGGCTCATCCAGGTTCTCAAAGCCAGTTGGGGCCCCAACCAGACTGCCGCCCTGATCTTTTCGCGTCTGAATATCATCAAAGACTTTCCCGATTAGCGCTTTTGATTCCTCGAAGTCCTTCGCCTGGTCGCTTTCTATCCGTCTGAGTCGGCCCTTGTGATCGGATAGGACCTGATCGTTTTCTGATGTTCGGTCATAGCAGGCATCAAGGGTCTTTTGACACTCAACGATAATCCTTCGCCGGATTGAGTGTTTTTTGATGATGTCCGCGTGATAAGGCCAACCTGCGGAGGTTGAAACGGCGTCCACGAGGTTTCCCAGGCAAGCCATACCGCCCGCTTTTTCAAGAAGCCCTTCTTTCTTCAGGAAATCGCCCAAGATGACGAGATCCCCGGATCGCGTTTCAAACATAGCCCTGGAAGTATGTTTGTGGGCTTCTTTGTAGAAGTCCCCCGGCAGCAAGACACTTTTTACCTGGGGAATGATTTCAAATCGAATCATCATAGCGCACAGGACGGCGCGCTCTGCCTCAATATCATGGGGAAGGGGCTTCATGAATCAAACCTTTCCACTTTCAGGGCAAGGGCCTTTAGTGACGTATGAGTTTTCTTGACTGCATTTTTCAGGTTTTCAGGGAGTCGAGATTTTAGATTCATGACCTTGATTCCGATCAAATCAATTTCCCCGATGAGCTTTTCTTTTTCCTTGTCTATTTTTCCCCGCATGTGTCCTTCTCCATGCCCTTCGTTGTGCCCTTCATAATTCTCTGGACGTTGATATTAATCATAGTTCAGAATAGTTATAACTATCCCATGTGTGACCTCCATGGTGACCACCGTACGGGTCTTCGTAAAAAATTTTATAACGCCCCTAATTTTCTTTATGGAACACTTTTCAGACCGGTACCCAACCTTAAAGGCCATGGCCTGACGCAGGCTTTCCAGGGTTGTGAAAAATTGTCCTCTTTTCAGGTCACCGTGGTCTTTGTGACTGGTCTGTAACAACATCCATACCCAAAGCTTAAGGTACAATGGTGGATGCTTCATAATTCCTCTTTTTAAAGGCCTGTGTGAGAGCAAAATAAAGCCACGGGGATCACCTGTCTTTCACTCATAATGCTATACTCCTGTGGATTTTCAAACCGGGCAACCATCCCTTGATCACCCGATCCGGCATCCATCGAAGCGACCAAAAGGCAACCTGGGCACGCAAGCTGAGAAAAAGGGACCTAAGCCGAGGACAATGGTTTTCACATAATTTGGCAAGGCTGACCTTCAGCACTTCAATGGCAATCCGGCGTGTCGGTCCGGGATATAGAGTTTCCGTCAGATGTTTGCAGTCCAGAAGACGTTTCATGAGTAACGCAACCGCATGGCATGTTTTCTGGCCGAAAACGAATTTGACCACCAAGCCGTTACCTGCTGAATCGTGGTTTGCAATTAGGTCGACTTTCTTCCAGGACATTTTCTGCATCCCCATTAATTTAGGCAAAAATGGAGTTTTGGAAACCGCATAACGCATGGAGGATAAAGCATATAGCCCAACATTAGTTTCAACGGTCACCCCCTTTGCGCTCGGATGCCTTGGCATCGTCCCATTCATCAACCTCATCTGAGAACCAACCAACTGAGTTTGCGCCCAACTGTACGCGCTGAGGAAAGTTGCCAAGCTTTTCCCATCGCCAAATGGTGGCATCGGAGACTCCGATCCTTGCGAGCAGCTCGGGTTTGCGGATGATTCGCCGTTTTTTCGTTTGCATGATTTTTCCCCTCTTCAATTGTTTTTCCTTGATAAACAGCGCTTCTCACCCTTATAGATTTGAGAACTCCAAATTCATCTGTTTCAGGACGTGACGGGAGGGTTAGTAACTCTTTGAGAATAATAGGAAAAAATTCAGGAAAATTTTTTTTTGTGATGGGCTGGAATGTTGTTGGAGTTCTCCAATAGGCCGAGTTGGAGAATTTTTAAAGGGTCAGTTTGTCACCAGTTTGTCGACTTGTTCCTTAGTCAGCAATCGACGATGGATTGCATGGTTTGAGGCCTCTGCGAATTGCATCGAGATATCGTTGTATCGATAATTCTTTGTTGGTGTACCCATTTTATTGGCAAGGGTCTCTACAACCTTAATCAATGTGTCATTGTCAAGCGCTTCAAGTCCTGTACCCTTACCGAGTGAATCGTCACCCGTTTTAAACTTAAAGCAATATGTGCCGGGCCCCGCTGCTTTATCTTTCTCATAAAGTTTGAACTTTGAGGGAAAATCCAACCCGTAATGCGTGCGCAAAAAGTCTATCAGCTTGGAATTGATATTAAGTAGAAGCTTTATTCGAGCATCGTAGAGTCTTCGATTGGAAGAAGCGCCCACAGAGAAGATCGGCCTCTTGGCATGTATCATTTCTATGAGCGCAGACCATTCTTTGCTTTTGTTGCGAAACTTGAGGCCATCACGAGCGTGGATCTCTGCAGTTCGCCCCGGAAGGCGAATTTTGATCCCCTCGTTGCTTTCGAACGCCACTTCGATGTTTCGGACAAAGGCTTCTATGTCGTCCGAGGAAGGTTTCAACCCCTTTTCCTCGGCCCGCTTTGCTGCGAAGTGTCTTTCTATGTCCTGACGTAAGAATAATCTTGAGGCTGACGCAAGGCTTTTTACAATTGTTAACTTCTTCAATTCTTCAATCGAGGTCATTTTTTGTGGGCAGTTTTCATAAACAAAGCCTTTCCATGAGTTCAGACTGTCCGATCCGTTTCTTTTCCTGCATTTTTCAAGATATTCATGCAATTCTTTAAGTTCTTTAGTGGTGCTTTCAAATTTATTTTTTATGATATCAACTTCGAGGTCTATGTTAAATTCTATCTCGCAAAGAGCCGACTTTAATTCTTCCTGGTGATTTCTTAGTGCTATTTCTAACTCTTTCTCCAAATCTCTTGCGTCATCTTTTTTGGTTTTGATCCGTTGCATACACCATGTAACATCAGGTGGTGGAACCTCTTCATCCAATTCATCATATGGCTGTATCCCTGTGGATATGATCTTTTTATACAGTTGAATAGGTCTAATATGATATTTTTCGATTATCTTTTCTCCTGAAATGAGCTCCATGAATTTTTTAAATATACCTCCCGCGTCAAAATCGTATAATTTTTAGGGGTGAAAAACAAAAAACTTTTCTCTGAGGGAACAAGCGAGGGTAACGACTTAATCGGCCTATGGACGATGGGCATTCACGTTCTCTTTCCATCGTTGGAGCAGGTGGCAATGTCTGTAAATCAATAATACTTCGGTTTGAAGGCGTGACGCCCGATTTGAGATAGCCAGTGATGCCATCGGGTGGACTCCGAATCGCCCAGGAAGGCATTCAGCCCTGTCTTCCCCTGAATTGAATGATCTTGCCTTTCGAGTGTTCAGAAATATTCACGATTTGTGCCAAACGGTTTTCCCACCGTTCAAGCGCATGCCTTTTTTCTTTCAGGTACGGGTGTTGATTGTAAATGGCGAGCATCCCTTGTAGCTTGTGCCCAAGGAGGCGCTCTGCCACGATGTCGCCAATGCCAAGCTCGGCCAATTTGGTGCGTACCGTTCTCCGTAAATCATGGGGAGTGAATGCCTGCTCTATGCCCTCGATTTCCGACCAGTGACGGGAAATGGCCCTGGTGATCGATGGCCTAGTGATCGCCTTGGCCAGTTTGTGGCTGGACCGAAAAACGAAAGGGCAGTCGTTGCCATTATAGGTTCGGGCCTCTTCGATTACGGCCCAGGCCATGGGGCAGATCGGAACAATTTGGGGCTCGGCACCCTTCATCCGGCTTGCAGGGATGTTCCACAGCATCGCGTCAGCGTCGATCTCATCCCACGCCATGCCCGCAATCTCCCCAGGTCGCTGGCCGGTCAGAAGGATAAGCTTCAATGCAAGCTTTGTTACTCGATAGATGTCAATGATCTTGTTCTCAAGGTGCAAGGCAGCCCACAGGGCCTTGATTTCCGCATCGGTCAGAGTTCGCTTGCGGGAGACTTCTCTCGTTTTGCGCATCCCGACTAGTGGCGAATGCTTAATAATACCCCGTTCAGCAGCAAAATTGAACATTCTTACCAAAACACCCTGCAAGCGATTCGCCGTGATCGGAGCCCGCTCACGCACCAAGTCAAGCAAGATGACCGCATCCCGCCGCGTGATATCCTTCACTTTCTTTTTCCGCCACGGCGTTAAGGCATCTTTCTTGACCAAGCGCCACCTTTCACTCCCGGAAGGAGTTTTGCCCAGTTCCATTTCCCAAAACTCGGAGAGCAGCTCCTCAAAGTTCGGTGCCGCCTTTCGTTTGGACTTAATCTCTTTCGCCTTAGCGCCCGGGTCGATGCCACGTTGAAGGTCTGAGACGGCCACCGCGTGCCGTTCTCGGGCCATGGCCATCGTAACCCCGGGGTACGCACCAAGGGTCATGCGTCGGGGCACTCCTTCGAAATTGTATCTAAAAATCCAGGACTTAGCTCCAGAGGGATGGACTCTGACATAGAGTCCGTTTCCATCCAAAACCTCGTACCGATGTCCTTTTAGGGGTATTTTTCGGACTTGCAAATCGGTTAACATAATGATTTTACACCTCAAATCAAAAATTTTGGGGTACAACATGGGGTACAAGATTGGGGTGTATAAGGGTGTTTTTCACCACGTTTCACTGCAATCCAAATTAGGAAATTTTGTCAATAATGTCAATATGTAAAATGAATTTATGAAGAAGGATGAAATGAAGTGAAAAACGTCGGTTTTTGCTTTGGGAGCAGGGTGTCGGAGGTTCAAATCCTCTCGCCCCGACCATTCCGTTTCAACCGACCAATCATCCCTTTATACCTTTTAAAAGGCAAAAGGGGCAAAGGTTATGTCGGCATGACAAATGATCTGCCGAGACGACTAAAAGAGCATGCAGTTTGCAGTGACGGTGCGAAGACATCGCGTTTAATCCACCAGAAACAGGGTCTGATTGCTCAAGCCGTGCAGGAGGCTGGCGGACACGCTCCCCAGCAACCTGCGTTTGATCCCGGACAGGCCCCGTTTACCCATGATGATGGTGCCGTAGTCACCCTCCTTGACAAATTCAAGGAGACTGTCAGGTATATCACCTCGTTCGGGAACCATGTGGAGTCGAAGATCGTCGTCCCAGCCTGCAATTCCCTTGAGCTCCTCCCATCTTTTTTTGACCGGTGCCGGTGAACCTGTTAATACATGGACGAAATCCAAGTTGAGGCCCCCTTTCCCGGCATAGGTGTAACCGACGAACTTCAGGGCCAGGAGTGTGCTCGTGGAAAGATCAACAGGGACCAGGATATTACTTTGATGTGGACTGGATCCGATAAGGGCCATGACCTTTCCACGTACCTTGTAAAGGAGCCTTTCCCTCCATGCCTGATTTCGGTTCTTGCCGAGAAATATCACCCCGTGATGACCTCTTTCTATTGCGTCGTTCACCGCTTTCTCAGCCGTATCCTTCACGACGCTGTCCATGACATCTATGTTCGGGTCAACATAACCCAACTGTTGCAGCGTTCCCTTGCTCCAGATGAGAAAATCCTTTTTTTCAGTCGGGCTCAAAGGCGACTCTCCGGATCCTTCGAGGAAAAGAAGGGTCAGTGGAATGGGGAGCGTACCCCGTCTTTTTTCGGGAACAAAAAGGGGCAGGGCCGACTTAAACAATTCCAAATCATCTATATCTGACGCAACCCAGATATCCTTGTACATTCTGCTGAGGAGCTTTTGATCCAGATCAATACTCTCCTGAAGAGGTCTCGGCCATTGCACACAGTTGAAGCCCTGGTCCAAAATGACCCGCTTCAGACAATTATTGCAATTGATACAATGTGTGATTTCCTTTTCCCGCCCTTCTTTTACCTTTTTGACCCAGTCAAAATCCACCCGGAGTGGCCGGCCCAGTCCGATCAGATCGGCTACGCCTTCATCGATCAGAGTTCGGGCAAGAGACGGTTTAATGATCCTTCCGGAGATAATCGTGGGGATTGTTACCTCACTTGTCAGTCTTGATACATCATTGCGCAGGTAGGCCGGCCGGGACATTTTCTTCAAGGCTTGTGATGAAAAAATAGAGCTGTAGGTGCCCGCAGCGGCTGAAAGATAGGCGATACCCTCATCTTGCAGCTTCCCGGCCAAGGTCAATGCCTCTTGAAGATCGATTCCACCCGGTACCCATTCTTCGAGAATGAGTCGGAAACCGACAGGGAAATCCGCGGGGAGCCTTTTTTTCACCTCCCTTATCACGGAAAGCGGGATGGCCGTCCGGTTCTCAAATTCTCCCCCGGTCATAGATGTTTCCTTGTTGGTAAAAGCGGAAAGAAATTGGCACAAGAGATAACCGTTGGCACCGTGGAGTTCGATCATGTCGAACCCCGCCTGAAAGGCCCGGAACGCGGCATCCCCGAATTGCCTGACGACCTTTTGAGAATCCTCGAGGGTCATAGCCCGCCTCCAGGTACTGAAGAGCCTCAAAAAATAGCGCGTCAGGCCAAAGCGCTTTTCAAAGGGGAAGAAATTCATGAAGTCTTTCAGTGCCGTGACATTGAAGGCAAGGTTTTCACTATCGGCGGGTGAGGGAAGCAGAGGTTGCTCTGTTTTGGCGAAACGACCCGTATGGTTGAGTTGCAGGCAGGCCACCGCACCCCGTTCTCTGATCGCCCCGGCCACTTTTGTCAAACCGGGGAGAAACGCGTCATGATCCACCCGCAGGTTATATATGGATCCAATGCCGTCAGGGGCCACTGCAGCATTGGCCACGACCACCATGGCCACTCCCGAATCGGCCAGCCGGGTGTAATGGTCCATCAAGAGCGCACTGACCCTACCGCCGGGATGGGCATAACCCGTGTATACGGGCAATGCAACCAGCCGGTTTTTTAACGTTATAGGTCCAACCCGGAGAGGGCTGAAGATGACGTCCTTCATGGTTTCAGCGGGTTTGTCCGGCCTCATGTTTACTCTTTTTCAGTTGGTTTGGCTGCAAGATAGTCCCCATGCAGAAATACATGACTTCAGGGATGGATCGCTCTGCCACCGACATCCGGTGTTCACAGTCCTATGCCCTGCCTTTTTGCATACCCTCCGCCGATAACTGATCGTTGAGGGCGGTTAGAGGGAGCCCGGGAGGGCCCTTTTCCGGATAAGCACGAGATGACAATTTTGAGACCTCCGGGTTACCGTATACATGCATTGCTTTAAGAGTGGATATGAATTAATACAATAACTATTAGGGCCATATTCCTGAACGATGTCAAGTCCCGACAACATGCGTCACTGCATCATGAGGGTTTAAATATGGTTGGGAAAGGCAAAATCCTCTATTTTGACGCCGACTCCTTTAAATAGGGAGGCGCAGGAGTTATCCGGATTGTGCCGCTACCCAGACCATTTCTGGAAGAACGTGAAAGATGATATCGGCTGAAGATCAAAAGATAATCGATGGCATGAAATCGCCGGGAAAGGAGGAAAAGCGATTTGTTGTCGTTGGGGGGGGATCGGCAGGATCTTTTTTCGCCATACATCTCCTCAGGGAGGCGAAGCGCCTGGGTCAGGATATCGAGGTGCTCATCATTGAAAAAAATGAGATCGAAAAGAAACAGGATAATCATCGGTCTCCAGAGGGGGGGGATTCAGGGGCCGAAGTCACCTTACCCACGTTCAACACCCTGATGGATCAATGGGAAATCGAGAATGCCGGGAAGACGATCCAGCGCGAAATAGATAGGGTATGGATACACGGAATGTGGAAGAATATTCCTCTCAAAGTTCCGAAAAAGACGACAATCCATTCGGTATTGCGGGCTGCATTGCCGGCCAAGATCAAGTACGAGGAAGGCGGGGTTAACGCATTCCTCCTCAGAAAAGCGATCCAAGAAGGGGCGCAGGTCCTCACTGGAGAGGTCCTGAAGATAGAGTCCCCGGGTTCAGGCATGCTCTATCTTGCAAGCATACTGGTTTCAGGAAAGGTGTTATCCATCCCGGCCTCTTTTGTGACCGTTGCCACCGGAGTCAACGCCAGGTCCGGCGGAGACTACAGGGACAGTGAGATTATGCGTTCGATACAGAGGATTAATCCGGATTTTGTCCCCGCCAGGCCGAGGAGGACCATCGTATTCGATTTACGAGTCCCGCGTGAATCTCTTGTCAGGAATCTGAATAATGAGGTCCACTTTATCGAGTATGGATCAAAGACCCTCGCGTTGGAGCGTATCACATTGATCCCGCGGGGGGTATCCCTGACTGTTGCTGCGATCGGAAAACTCATCGACTGCGCTGTTTTCCCTGAAGAAACGTTCAAGGTGATCAGACAAATAGTCGGGCTTCCTCAGTTGGAAAGAATTCTTCCGGACATCGCAAGCTGTCCCGTCGCCTGCGCCCGTTCTCCGATGATGACGGTCGGTGTGGCAAGAAATCCTTATGGGGATGGTCTGTGTCTTATCGGCGATGTGGTCGGCTCACGCTTGCACAAGGACGGCCTGTATGCGCCATATCTAACCGGGTCTCGCCTTGCGCACATTGTCCTGCATCATGGAAGCGACAAGAAGACCCTTTCCAAGCTGTTTGGAAAAGAAGTCAAATGGTTGTCCTGGGATAACCGGTTCGGAAGGCTGGTGATTCGAGTGATGCAACTTGGCTTCAGCAATCCACTTATGAGCAGGATCCTTTATCAGACATTCGCCACGGAGCTGAAGATCAGGGATAAGAGCAAAAGGCCTTTGGGCGATGTTTTGTGGAAGATTGCCTGCGGGGACTCCGATTACAGGGAAATATTGATGGATATGTTCAATTGCCGTATTCTGCGTTCCTTTATGATCGGTGGGGTGCTGGTCACGGTACGAAATATCCTCACGGAATTATTTTTCGGCTTAAGGTGGGGAGAATACGGCAGATATCCCACCGTGATCCCAAAGGAGAAAAGGAAAAATCTAAAGACCTCCATTTTTTTCTCACTTGGAACCGCCCTGGATGCATCCCCTGAGTTCGAGCGAATGTATGCCATAAAGATCAAGGCATCCAAGAGGGCGATTTTCGAAGAACTCGGAAAATTCGGAGATGAAAGAAGGAGGTATCTTAATCTCCGATTTGTCGAAATCGTGCGGACATCCGGGCTTCCCAATCAGTTGGATTCAACAATCAGATATAAGGCAAGTGTCTTGCCCATAGCGCTTGACATGCACTTGAAACGCGTGGTGCCGGAGGAAGTTCTTTTCTACGAAGTGAGTGAGAAATTTGCGGACAGGGGAAAGCTGATTTTTGAAATAAGGCCTACAAAAGACGGAAATCACAGACTTGTCATTTACACCGCATTTGATTTCAAGAGAGGCGGAGGGGTGGGAACAAAAATTTTCTGGAGATTTTTTCGTCTTTTTTTCCCGGCCTTCCTCCATGACATCGTATGGAACCATGCCCTATGCACTATCAAGCAAGAGGCAGAGTCCGCAGGAAAGGATCTAGTCGTGTAATTATTGATTTCCAAAAACGATGGGATAGGGTCAGGGGCGTTATACGGAATGTTATCGTTATGGGTGTCTTTCCGGCTGTAATTATCATAATAGGAGAGGTTGGAATATAAATCGGAGTCGTGCCGGCCGTCGCAGGGCTTGCCGAAAAAGTCTTCGGCGGCAACGACTGAGTCAAAATGATTTATAATGACAACGTATCGATTTAAGGGTATATAAAAAAACTTTGTTTTTCAGCCTTTTCCGGGGAGACAATTCAGAAAAAGTTTCTTTGTCCCGCTCTGTCCCTTACTTTTTAGAGAATACCGAAAAATATGATCATGAAAGAATGCCGAAAAGCTTCGATTGTTGTTGCCTGTGTCTCGATTCTGCTGTTTATAGGGGTGGCGGGCATCCTCTTTGCCGAACGCCCTATTCCAAAGGCCGGGGGCCTTGTCAATGATTTCGCCGACGTGATTCCGGCCTCCCATGAGCAGAAAATTGCGGCCATTACCGCGGAGCTGCTCCAGAAAACCGATGTGCCTGTGGTGGTTGTGACCATGCCCGACATCGGCGGCGCCGAATACAACGACTATGCGAGTCGATTGTATCAGGCCTGGGGTATCGGCGGAAAGGGTGTGGACAAGGGTGTGTTGATCTTTGTGACCGTCAAGGAGAGGAAGATGCGGATTGAAACCGGCTATGGCGTCGAGGGGATCCTGCCGGACGGCCTGGTCGGCGAAATCAGAGATCAGTACATCATCCCCTATCTCAAGAAGGACCGGTATGGTGAGGGCCTGCTTTATGGGACCGCCGTTGTGGCCCGGATCATCGCAAAGGATGCCGGGGTCGAGTTGACCGGACAGGTTCAGGTCAAGGCTCCGGAGAAAAAAGGGTCGAAATTTGGATTTCTGCCCTTTATTATCCTCTTGCTGATCTTAATGAGGTTTGGATCGAAAGGCCGTGGTGGGTCGTGGCTTTTCTTCCTGCCATTGCTCATGGGCCGTGGGGGCAGGTCTCACGGTTCAAGATATGGCGGCGGCGGTTTCGGCGGGAGCTTCGGCGGCTTCGGAGGCGGCTTCGGCGGCTTTGGCGGTGGTATGAGCGGCGGCGGCGGGGCAGGGGGAGGCTTTTAACGATTCGGTTGGAAAACAGAGGAATCTTGTCAAAGTGTATGCGTCCAGCCGTTTTAAAAAGTGCAGCAACTTGGGCTATGATCCCTCCGTAACAGGGGGTTTTCAAAAACCTAAAGTGTTCCGGCAAATAAAGTTTTGATAACATTTTAGCCCTTTGAAAAATTCGAAAGGAAATCATGCACCCTTTCTTGCGTTCCGAAGCTCCCGGACTGGTCTTTTTTGCGATTTATCCATGGGGGAATTCCG
>JBMNCO010000179.1:0-3662 GCA_049366815.1 Desulfatiglandales bacterium
CTCGGTAAGACCTTTCCGGAAAGGACTCCGCCTACCACGACAATCATGACCAGGAACCAGACAAAGACGGCCGTCCAGCTATGAAACAGATCCCAGACTGCGCCGGCGCCCACAAAGGTAGGGACGATCATCACGATCCCGATCCCGATCTTCCTGAAAAAATCCATAAATCAGCCTCCTGCATATAGGGATAACAATGGGGAGTTGTCACTCACGCGAGCCCTCACCAAAGAAATTCCCCCTATACCACACAACCCGCGACTTGGCTATTCAAAAGGCCAAGGGGGATGAACGCAGATGGTGCCCCGCGCGCCCAATGAAAAGGGATTCCTATCTGAGCGGGATTTCCCGATAGGGGATACCAAGATTTCCGGCCAGGTTCTTCAGGTCCTCTTCGAGGGTCATCTGGGTGCCGTCATCCCTCTTTACAGGGGTCTCTTTGTCCGCGACAACAAAGATCTGGAGACCTGAAGGGAGGAGGAGTCTGCTTGCCCAGGATTCCAGTTCCCGCCCTTCGGCCTCGAGGTAGGCATCCTGTATCCTCTCGAGGGTGTCAAGGGGTTCTCCACGGAGATGATATTGGCCGTAAACGTCAACGAGGGCAACGGGAGTATCCACATTGAATACGAAACTGTTCAATACATCCAGGCGCTTTTGTTCAATATCTTTTTCCGGGATCCCTTCTCCAAGGGCATCCATAATCCTGGCGGCCTCTCCAATGGCCCTGGCTGTCTGGTCGCTTTTGCACCCTATGTAACCCAAGAGCATGCCCGCATGCCACTTGTAGGTCTGATAAAAATAGGTGGCATAGACCAGACCCAAATCGTCCCTCAGCCGGGTGTAAAGCAAGGAATCACTGCCTCCGAAGATATCGGTCAGGAGACCGACTTTCCAGTAGTCCGGATGCGTCCGCTTGATGCTCCGCACGGCCAGGCTGACCTGTGATTGAACCTGGCCGGGCTTGTGAATCAGGGTCAAGACAGGCGGGGTTTCAGACGGTTCCTGCAATTTCCGTTCGGGCCGGCCAGGGTCGGGAAGGGCCTCAAAGAGGCTTGTCAAGTCCGCCACGGCCCGTGCCTTTTCGATATCCCCTGCAAGCGCAACCACCATGTTGGAAGGCACGAAATAGGTCTCCAAAAATCGCACCAGGTCGGCCCGAGTGATGAGCGGAATCGTGCTCAAGGCCTGCAGGGGGTCCCTGCCATAGGGATGTCCATTAAAATGCCAGATCATGGTTTCCCGGGCCGCTACAGCCTGTGCATTTTCACTCTGTCGCTTCAAGGACATGAGCGCCTGCTTTTTGACCACGTCAAGAATTTCGGGATCGAAACGGGGCTTCGTCAAGACCTCCTTGAGTATGGCCAGTCCCCTTTCCCAGTCCTCTTTCATGACGGATAGATGAACCTTGGTCTCTTCCTCTCCGACCGAGACGGAAAGTCGAATGGCGTTTTCATCCAGTTCGAGGGCCAGTTCCCGGGGCGTGTACTTCTCCGTTCCCCCGAGCACAAGACTCGCGTCAAAGAGCTCGGCGAGACCGGCCCTGGAATCGTCCACATCCACAGATCCGGCCTTGATCAGAAGCCTAAGATCAATCAGGGGAAGTTCGCTGTCCTGGAGATAAAAGACAGGGGTTACGCCGGCCCTGGACGTCTCAGCTTGGGGATAGTGGATCTTGCCGGGCCTTCTGTCAAAAGAGAGGGGATGTTTCCAGCCCTCGGGCGTCGGGAGAAGAGATCGGTTGGTCCGGGTGTCTGGTCGCTCAGCCTTCCTGGCGGCAGAACCGCTCAGAGACCTGACTTCGGTGTATTGCACCATCGGCCGATCCGGATCGCCGCCCGGGATGACATGAACGGTGGTCCGATTCTCGTCGGTAAAATATTTTTTTGCGACCCGTTGAATATCCTCCGGGGTCACCTTAGCGATCTCTTCGAGATAGCTCATGAGGTAGCGCCAGCCTATCTGGACCTCAAGGGTAGCCAGTGTGTTGGCCAACTGCTCGTTCCTCCGCATCCTATCCAGAAAGTCACGGTGGTTGAGTTTCTTGATGCGTCTGAGTTCGCTTTCAGAGACCGGATGAACCTTGAGATCTTCCACCTCTTCCAGGAACCTTTTCTCCAGGGCCCTGCATGCCTCAAGATAGGCCTGACGTTTTTCAGCCTCTGAGAGGGCCTGATCTTTCAGGATGTCCGGTTCGTTCGGCGTGCCCCCGAGGACCACCATCCCCCCGTATCTGTTGTCCGGATTGTAGGCCCAGGCATCCACGGCGAGGCCCTTGTTGACGATATCCCGGGTCAATCTGGCGCTGCGACCGTGGCTGAGGACCATGGTCAGGGCATCCAGGGCGAAAAAATCCTCGGTGCCCATCCGGGCACCGTGAAAGCCGATTCGCAAAAGAGGTGTTCGGGCCCCCTTGAGAAAACGGATATTTTCCCTGGGCCCCTGTTGGAGCGGTTCCCGGGTCACCTCCTCCGGGGCACGTTCCCCGGCAGGGTATCGCTCAAAATAGATGCGCGCCAGTTCCCTGACCCTTTCCGGGGACACGTCCCCTGCCAGGACGCAGACGGTGTTGGCAGGGTTGTAATGGGCCTTGTGGAAGGCGATGGCATCCCTTGTACTGAATTTTTCCATGTCCGATTTCCACCCGATGGTTGGATTTCGATAGGGGTGCGCCAGATAGGCGGTGGCATCAAGATCCAGCCAGGCCGCACCGTTGGGATTGTTGATATACCTGAAGGCCCATTCCCGCTGGACGACCTCCTTCTCCACATAAAACTCCCGCCAGGAAGGCTCGAAGATCTGCTCGCTTACGATAGAAAACCATTGTTCGATCATGTCTGAGGGCACGGAGGCCATATACTGGGTCTGATCCTTGCTGGTAAAGGCGTTCACGCCTACGGCCCCATTTCTCCCGAGTTGGGCCGAAAAGGCCTGGGGGACATAGATCTTCTGAACCTCCAGGCGGAGCCTGTCCATTTCGTCGCGCTTGGACTCTATACGGGCCTTGTCCGGGTGTCGCTTTCTCTCCTCGACGAGGACTTCCTGGTAGGCGGCCTCGATACGGTCCTGGAGTTCCTTGTCCCTTTGGGGGTCAAGGGTCCCGAAATTATTGGTCCCCTTGAACATCATGTGCTCCAGCATGTGGGCGATGCCTGTTTTTCCTCGGTCTTCAAGGGCGGATCCGGCACGAACAGCGAGTCTGCAAGCGACCTGAGGCGTTGCATGACGCTCAACGACCAGAAACTGCATCCCATTCTTGAGTGTGAATTCCTTGACATCCAGATTGATGTCATAGGAATCCTCTTCGGCGAGGCAGATTCCTGCCATGGCCGCAAAGACGACACAATAAAGGACAAGAATAAGAGATTTCTTCAGACTCATGGGTAACCCTCATGTTCTCTTTTTTGCTGTTGGATCAGTTTTTGTCTTCAGGAGGACCCCTGTGATGACCGGGAAACGGCATGAAAGTGCAAATTGGCACAAAGAAAAAATAAGCACAGGTCCAATCGTTTCAAGATCTTAAAGGATGTCGCGGTGAACCGATACAAAAGATCTGATTGCACGCATAGCAAAGGCTCTCGTGCATGTGCCAGAGGAGGTTGCATTCAATCAGAAGGGGGCGAACAGCCCTGTCCGCCCCCTTCCATCAGTGGATTATCGCTTCC
>JBMNCO010000180.1:0-13647 GCA_049366815.1 Desulfatiglandales bacterium
ATGCACCAGACAGGTCTTCGACCGTGCCATCACTTTCAACAAATGTTCCTGTAAAGGATCCATCGGAAGCGATGGTCATACTGCTGCGGCCCCACCACGGAGAGCCTGGACCAGTACCATTGCCATGACAGGATCACCATTATATGTCACGAGTCCACTAAGTTTCGCCCTCTCATTTGCCTGACATATACAGGGTAAAAGACAAACAAAAAGGAATAGGAGGCTCCCCATCCCAAACATGCTATACAATGTTCTCTTTTTCATAGCACTTCCTTGATGGTAAAAGTTCTGTCGGCTGACTATGTTGGAAGATTGCTTCTTATGGTCACATGAACAATTGAAAAGCTGTAATTTTATATCTAAAAAAATCTATGTATAGATGTGCGGTCAATAATTTGTGCACGCCCCTGGATACTCGAGATAGTGCGGGAACTCAGGAACCTATGGAAACGGCTGGCGGAGGGGTTCATAGAAGGCTGCGGAGGCTCAAAAAGAGGGTGCAGGAGGTAAGGTCAAAGGGAAGGCAAGAGGTCGTGAATTGGGGAATGCATAAATAGTGATGCCCTACCAAGCGAGAACCCGGATAGGGATCGGGATCTGAGGAAATGGAAATGGCTAAAGGAGACGAAGGACCTATTCCAATAGGGCGCCCTACTTGAGCAGGATATCCCTCTTGGGCCCCAGAGCACCCAGAGCTTAAAGCCAAAGGCCGTTTCCATGACTTCACGGATACGGCCTTTTCGATGACGAAGCTGGGAAGCCTTCTCTTTGCTGACACGGGGGGGTTGTGGCGAATATCCAGATACTCTCAGACCACTCGCCATCACGAAAAAAACCCGTCTACGCACATCGCTTCTTCAATCCATCCTCGATATGCATCAACAAGATCAGGCATTTCCTTAGAGTTGAGTAGGTTCCTCAGCCCCTCGTAGTCAACCAATGCATATCGCTTCCGGGGTCTCTGAATTTCATTGTAACCACTAAAAGGCCACGCGGAAGGGTGGCAGACAACCCCTGCGCGAACCATATTGAGATCGATATAGACGAGGCGTTGAATCCGGCGGCCTCACGGGTTGCGGCTCTTCAAGGTCGCTGTGAAGTTCAGAATGCGGTGCTCGCGGTTGTACCAAGGGATGCCACCCACGTTGACCTTGATGCGGCTCGATCCCCAGCGCAGGGCGAGCAGCTTCTCGAACGCTTTCTTATTTAAGGCGGCGGACCACCTCCTGTTGCCGAAGTCCAGCGTTACGCTCAGACCGTCTTTTGCGTGCCTGAAGATCGTTCCGGAATCCAGCGCCTCCTGAAAACCATCCATGGAGAGCAGCGGCATCAGGAGCGTATGGTCGTTCATCTCCAGCTCCATGTCGCCGAACGTCGGCAGATTCTCAGGCAGGGCGCCCTCGAGCGACATCTTTCCCGAACCGGTGGCGCTATTGTAGTGACCTTCAAACAACGTCAACTGCATCTTTTCCGGCTCATCCGGAGACTGCCTCCACTGCCACCGGATGTTGACGTCATGATGGATAACGGTGCGGAACGTGTACAAGCCGTTCACGGCCAATTTGAGCGGCGTGTTGCGCACCCCTGCCCGAATCCGGCCCTCGAGGGTGGCTCGCGCGATCTGCAGGTCGAATGCGGCCTGGTCGAAATCAAGCTTCAGCCTCACGATGTTCCGCCGCACTTTGCGCGAGGACTGGAAGGTCCAGACGTTCCCGTCTCGAGTCCATGTACCGTCTACGCCCAGAGAGGACCACTGCAGGCCGCTAAGATCGAATGAGACTCCCTGTGACGGCACGAACCGGTCCGCGGTCATCGGAATCGGCGTCTCGAAGCCGTCCGCGTCCACCCACGCAAGGCGCCCACCCTCGATGGAATAGTGGCTGAACGGCTCCCCCGGATCCCCTCCGCCGTTGCCGCTTACGATTCGGCCCGACGCGTTGAGGGGAGGCAGGCTCTGTCCGTCCGTGACACAGGTGCCTGTGAGTGTGGACTCCTCGTATTCATGGCTAACAACCTGCCAGGTTATGCACCATGGTCGCTGGTCCTTGAACGCATCGGGAATCCAGGGCGCCGTGCTGTCGGTCGCTTCCAGAAAGTAGGGCTGCACCGTCAAATCCTTTACGCAATTCGACCGGTCCAACACATCGGATCCACAATATGACATGAGCAGCTCAGCCCCGACCTCGGTTCCGAACGTCGTCGAGTTCTTGACCGTCGACGAGAAGCTCGAGTCGTACCCTAATTCCAGGTTCATTTTTACGCCTTGGAGCTTCGTGCCGAGTTCGACTTCCGTTCCGGCGGACAACTGGATCGAGGTGGTCTCCCCTGTGCTTTCGCTCTCGCACGTCTCATTGGTGAACGTTATGGATGAGGTAGAGCCGATCCCCCAGGTCAGGGTGTTCACCCCAGGCTCTCCCAGCGTGCCCTCTCCCAATTTCACCAACCAGGGTACGTCGCCTTCCTCTGGTTCCCAGTCCAGGGCCGCCCACCCGTCGAGGTCCGTGGAGGGCGGGAAGCCAACGAACGCTCCCGTGCTGGAGTCGGTCAGTCCTATCCCCTTCATGAGTCCTTCGATGGAGTCATTGGGCCCGCCCGGGTTCGCCAGTTCAAATGCGACCTGCCGGAACGAAAGACCCTCCGGATTTACCTCAACCGTGGTAATAGCCTGGTCGAGCTTCGTCCCTTCGCCGGTTGTGAAATCGTAGTCGTAGGCGTAGAGTTCCCAGTTTTTCACGATGAGAACGGGCACAGCGAAGATCCCCCAGCCGAAGTCCCCCAGCATGTCTAGATTGCCGCTCAACGACTCGGTGCCAAACCTGATGCCGAAGGCCCTGGTTGCCGTCGACGTGGTCTGGGTCTCCGACTCCCACGCGTGTTTATACGTGGAATCAAAGTGGGCGCTCACCTTGCCGACTCCTGGCATGCCTGCGTGAACCTCCATTCCCGAGGAGAAGAAGACATCGTTGCTCCAGCTCTGCGTGTGCTGGACCTCGGTTCCGCTGGTCTCCCCGTAGGTTACATTGGAGATGGGACTGATTTCCCAGGCATTCGTCAGCCCGTTCACCGCGAACGGAGGCGAGCCCAGGACGACACCCACCAGGGACCAGTAATGCCTGCGGATCGCCTGTTCTTCAGAGGTGCCGGCTCCGGTATCGGTGCCCGTCCCGCCGAACTGGCCGCAGGCCGTGATGCCTATGGTGCCGTTTTCCGGAGACATGAAGTCGGACCGGTACCTTTCAGAGTACGAGAACCTGAAAGGATAGGTCTGTGACCCTAGCCAGTTGAGCACCATGCTTTGCTGAAGCCCCTGCGCAGAAGGGTTGTTGGGGTCGCATCTAAAGCTTGACCACGGATAAACCCAGAAATCTTCGGTGGGATGGAAGGAATACTCCGCCGCATCGAGGCCCCAGGTCCCACCCCATGTGTCATACGCGTACTCCAGATGCACCAATTTGGATTCAAACGGGAAGCCTTCGGTCTGGCCGAATGCGAAGAGCTGAACTGCCGGTTTCTTCGCACCTTCCCACATGCCGCCCTGGGCGGTTCCGGTCATCAACGCAAGTCGCCCGGAGAAGGTTAAGGTTTCCGATGGGGCCGGCAGGCTTTCGAGCACAAAATCGGATTCGTCGCCGAACTTTCCATTCCAGGTTGCTGCCATGAGGGCCCCGTAGCCGCCTGTAGGACTCCTGACGCCGTAGGCGACGAGGATCCTCGGATCGGCATCGGCGTTAGGGGGATAGTTAGGGGGATAGATGGTGACAGCGTCAAGGGGTACCAGATCTTCATCGGTAGCGACCGGCGGGTAGGAGACCCAGGCCACCCCGTCTCCACTCGTGTAGGTTCCGCTGTCGGTCAGGACGTAGAGTTGCCCGTTGAATACGACGATGACCGCGCCGCTTGCTCCAGTGTTGTGCACCGGGCCGAGGTCCCGTTGTGACGTCCACTGGTGCGACCCCGGATCGTATGTCGCAACGTAGGCGTGCATCACGGCGCCAGCGTCAGCCGTGTAAGCGCAAAAGATCCAGTTGCCGAACACGGCTAGGCCCTCGCCCGGGGCGCTGTCCGGGTCACGGGTCACGGGGTACTGGCTTATGACGACTTTTTCCGCTTGGAAGCGAAAGTCCTCGTCATCCCACATCATTGGACCGCCTTCCTGGACCGTCACGTAGCCGCTGTCTGTCGTGATACGGTATGCAAGGCCGTTGAGGTAGACGCCGCGCGCCGGGTCCGCCGATGCCTGTGATGCGGCGGACAGCAGGAACATTAAAGTGGCGATCGAAAATAGCCGATTCGCTTTCATGGTTTTAACCCTCCTTTCGTATTCCTGCGGACTTTGGACCTTAGTATCCGTCCTCCCGGTAGTTCTCTTCGCCTGTCTCGGGATCCTTTGCCGGCACCTCCGTAGAGCGGTCGATTTGGGCGTACGGATCCATTTTCCCGTCAGCCGTGTGATACTTCGGCGTGTTTACGTCGGGGTACTGCACCGGCGTCCCGCCGAACGTAAACGGCGAGACGACCGCCTTTCTCTCGCGAATCCTGTGGTCAGCAGAGACATTGATGACAGTGATGTCAAAGGACCAGGTGATATTTCCGTTCGGATCGGGGTCCCCGTTCGGTATCCCCTGCACGATGCCCGGACAGTGGTTCCGTACGCTCTCCAGGGCGGAATTGACGGTATCGTCCTCCACCGGGAAGTGCGTGGCGACCGCCAGCCTCGGAAGTGGATCAATCTGGGTAAGCAGATATCCGAAGGCTCCCTGTGAGGTGTGAGAGCTGTTCTGGACCTGCAAAGAGGCGTTGAGCGCCGCTTTCCAAAGGGCCGGAGGAACCTCGCTGGGATCGTCAATCCCCAAGGTCTTCAGCGCCCAGACATCTGCCGGCACGACCATTTCGTGGATGAACACATCGACGCCGTTGCCGTCGTTGCAGGCCTGTTCGATGGAGTGGTACTCGGGTTTGGTGTCGCCCGTGTAGATCATGCTGAGGCCGTTCCACTCGAGCTTGTAGCCGATGGAGCCCTTGCGGCAGTGGATTACCGGGAAATGGGTGATTCTCACGCCGGAAGCTTGGTTCTCGTAGGCGACGTTGTCTCCGGGCACCTCGCCGTACTTCGTCCAGTCCAACTCGATCGGAACCAGCGCATAGGCGTCCATGGGGTCATCGTCCCCTACCGGAACCGGGTCGCACGGCAGGCCCCAGGTCGCGCGGGTCGGAACTTTGTACTTGTAGCTCTCGTAACTGGTCGGCTGAAAGCTGAAGCTTTCCGTGTGCCACCTCAGGGCGGCCCTGAGGTTCTCACAGTAGGCCTTCGTCCCATCGTCGTAGAGCCGGCGCGGCGGCATGGGACTCTTGACGCGCGAAGGTCCCGGTCCCCAGACGTATAGGGGAGACTTGCGGTCGACCGACGGCCCGAAGCAGTAGATGTGCGTCAGGTCGCTCATGTGGTCTCCGTGCAGGTGCGTCAGAAAGATCTTGTCCATCCTGGCAAACGTGATCTTGGCCGCGTTGTACCTGCCGACCACGCCCGAGCCGCAGTCGAAGATGAACTGGTCGGGCTCCCCCCGGGCATCTCCCACCTCCACGAAGATGCTCATCATCGACTGGGCGAGGCGGGGGGGCGGATCCGACGACCCGAGGAATGTGATCCGCATCTCGTCGGCGTCGAGCGGCTCGCCTGGATAGAACTCCGGTAGGTCGTCGAA
The DNA here is from genome assembly GCA_049366815.1 of Desulfatiglandales bacterium. Lineage (GTDB taxonomy): Bacteria > Desulfobacterota > DSM-4660 > Desulfatiglandales > HGW-15 > CAYNYM01. The sequence goes on from JBMNCO010000180.1 coordinate 5,703, forward strand.
GTAAGAGTACTGTTGGGTCGAAGTGTCCGCCTTATTTGCCGCGCGCGCCTTTCTGACTCCGGGACCGCTCACGGTGCTCACCCCGCCCAAGGCCATCCCGCCCAGGGCCAGGCCGGAAACTTTAAATAGGTCCCGTCTTGTTAATCCTTTTGACTCAGGTTTTTTTGTTTTTTCCATCGTCTTTCCTCCTTTTGCCATTGGTTTTGAACTGCACCATGATCACTGCCCTGGTTGCGCGCCCCTTGTCGCAAGGCGGCGAATCGCATCCAGAAGGCACTCCTCGTCAAAAGGCTTTCTGAGATAAGCAATGGCCCCAAGTCTCATCGCGTTCTCTTCCATTCGGTTACGGTCGTGACCCGAAATGAAGACCACCGGAATTGGCGTCTGAGACTTGAGAAGACGCTCCTGCAGCTTGAATCCGTTCATTCCCGGGAGACAGACATCGAGGATGAGGCAACACGGGTTCCCTCCGAATCCGGATTCGAGAAAATCCTCGGCGGATCTGAATGCGACCGCATGATAGCCGTTGGACTCGATCAGAAGACTCAATGAAGTGCGCATGGAATCGTCGTCGTCCACGATAAAGACGATGAATTCGGCCTTGGCCATGACGGTCCTGTCTTTTAGAGAAAAAAACCTGGGGCGTGGGAACAAGCGAAAAGACGAAACCCTTCCCCTGTTACAAATTATTTTGTCACAAAAGAAATGGGGAAAACCACTGTACTTTGGGGGAAAAAGGCTGTTTTTTGATGTGGGATATCCTGTCCTTTGGTACAGTATGGAATGCTTTTGGGTGAGGGGAAGGTCAGCGTTCGGAAAGGGCGGTCTTCAGCTTCTCGGCCAGACGGACCAGGTCTGCAAGGGAAACGGAATCCGTCTTGTCCATGATGTTGGCGCGGTGGAACTTGACCGTCCTCTCGCTCATTCCCAATGTGTAGGCAATCTCCTTGTTTGCCATGCCGGTGACCAGGAGAGAAAAAACTTCATATTCCCGAGGAGTCAAGGTCTTGATGCGTTTTTGAAGCTCATCTGCCTCGGTCTTCTTCGATATCTCCTCCCGCTGCCGGATGAGAGCTTTGTTGATAGCGTCTAGGAGATCCTGCTCTTCGAAGGGTTTTTGAAGGAAGTCAACCGCCCCTGACTTCATGGCGCGGACGCTCATCGGGACCGTGCCGTGCCCGGTGATAAAAATAACGGGCAGCGGTACTTTTTTGGAGACCAGCTTTTCCTGAAGGTCGAGGCCGCTTATCCCCGGCATCCTCACGTCCAGAATGAGGCATCCAAGCTCATCGTAACTTTTAGCATTGAGGAAGTCCTGGGCCGAGGCGAACGTCCTTACATCGAATCCGACCGATTCCAGCAGCATTTGCGTCGATTTGCGGACCGAGGGGTCGTCGTCAACAATGAAAATGGTAGGTTTTGTCTCTTTCATGACCGATTCCCCGCCAAGAAATAAATACCCCATGTGAGTGCATCGCTATGCACGGTGCGCTCCCTTGCTTTCGATCATTGTCGGCAGTGTGAAATAGAAGGTCGCTCCTCCGTCGCGGTTGTTCTCAGCCCAGATCGATCCCCCATGAGTACGGACAATCCTTGCACAGATGGCAAGGCCCATCCCCATGCCTCCGGGTTTGGTGGTGTGAAAGGGCTCGAATATTTTCTCCTTTTTCGTCTCATCGATCCCCAAACCAAAATCCTTTACAGACACCTTCACATGACCGTCTTTTTCGTTTCCGGTCTTGATGACAATCTTACGCAAATCCGCTCTCGCCAAATTCATAGCATCAAGGGCGTTCAGCATCATATTCAGGAGGATCTGCTGCAACTGGACACGATCCCCCGGCACAGTCGGCAACTCCGGGGCAAGCTCTGTTTCAATGAACACCCCTTGCAGGAAAGGATCGCTGCGTATGAACGCAAGGGTTTCCTGAATCACCTCGTTCAGGTGCACCGGTCGATAGGAGGGTTCCCCTTTTTTCAAGAATCCGCGAATTCCGGTTATCACGTCAGCGGCCCGTTTGTCGTCCCGGACGATCCCCTCAAGGGCTTCTCTGGCCTTGGCCAGGTTGGGTTTGTTTTCTGAAAGAAATCGCTGGGCGGCATAGGCATAGTTGCGGATCGCGCCCAGGGGTTGATTGAGTTCGTGGGCGAGAGAACTGCCGAGCTCTCCCATGGCCGCCAGCCGATTGACGTGAGCGAGTTCATTGCGATGTTGTTGAGCCTCGAACTCGGCTCTCTTACGATCGGAAATATCCCTGTTGCTCGCCCGGACCCCCAGGAACTTGCCTTGAGCATCGGTCACGGCTAAGCAGGTATGATCAACCCAGCGAACCTCCCCCTTCTTCGTGCGGATACGGAATTGAATGGCTCGCGGTTCCAAGCGGCTGAGGCCGCCGTGGTCGTGTCGATCCCAGATTTTCAGGTCTTCCGGAACGATGATTTTTTGAATAAGTGAGGGATCGTCCATAAATTCACGGACCGAATAACCGGTGATGCGTTCGCAGGAGGGAGAAATATAATTGAGCGCACCGCCCGGGGCCGACCAGTACTCCCAATCGTGCGTGTATTCGGCAACCGTCCGATAGCGCACTGCAGCGGCGGCGATTTCGGCTTCTGCCCGCCGACGCTTATGGAGGTTTACGAAGAGGACGATGATGAGCAAACTCTCGACCGTTATGAAGAACAGGACGCCGAGAATCATTTTTTCGTATCTTTCCCACACGGACAAGGATTTAAATTTCACAACACTGCCTGGCGGCAGGGCCTTCTCACTGATTCCCCATCGCTTGAGCTCTCGCCAATCATAAGCGGTGACATACGCCTGCTGTCCACCGAAGGGAAGGGAAGCCGGAGATTCGCCCCCCATGACCCGGAGCGCAAGAGCGGCTGCCTCCCTCCCATGCTCTTTCCAGCTCACCAGGCGGCCGCCGACGATGCCAAAGCCCAGATAGGTATCCGGGAAGCCGAACACCGGCACCTTCGATGCCCCGGCAATGAGCGGGAGTACGTCGCGCGGTACAAAACTCTTGCCGGCGCCGTCTCTGAAAATCGTCCCGTAAAACACCAGCGAGTCCGTCGGTAGTGACCCTACTCGTGCCAGTGTCTCCTCCAGGGAAAGCCTTGTCAGATCGATCAAACCGATCTTTTCCACGTAGGGCTTAAAATCTTTCCGGAAGATCCGCTCACTGGCGGCGTCATTGGGCGAGGTCCCCCAAATGATGGCGATACGCTTCGTTTCGGGTCTCAGACGCAGAGCATCATCCACTAAACTGATCATGTTATCTGCCGCGACGGTGCCGGTCACAAAGCGGCGAGCCGAAGAACGTTCTAAGTTCTCTTCATCGTTTCTGCCAATTCCGGCTGCGATGACGGGTACCCCTGAAAAGAGTACACCTCTCTCTGCCAACAGGAAGTGCATAGCATAAGGGTAGATGGTGATGATTACCTGGATCTCCGTCCCGGAGTACTTACGGCGCAGGTAATCAGCCGTTACACGAGATTGGGCGAAACCGCCGAACCGGGATACATCGAGGTACTCGGGGTAGATTTCTATCTCAAAGCGTTTGTTCAAACGAAAGCCCGCCGCGATTCCCTCCTCTGCCATTACCTGGCCCGGGTTGTCCTTATCCTCGCTGTAAAGGACAAGGACCCGTTTTGCTTCTCCTGGCTCGGCTCCGCACAATGGCCGGAAAATCAGAAGCAACAGAAGGGCGGTGGGAAAAAACCAGATGTGTGATTTGCATATTTTGAGGTGGGTCTCCATTGGGATTCTCCCAAGTGGAGGTTCACGGGTTGAGAGAAAACATCTTAATTGATCTTATTATAACTGAGCGCTAGATCCAAGAAAAATCGGGGGAGATGTGAGGGCTTCAAAATTTCCGGCCCATAAACGACACCCGCCTTCTCTGGTTTCGATCGACCATGCCGGAGATACAAACGTGATTAGGCTGTCAGATGCAGGGCGCCGAGGAGTAACGACTGAGAGAGTATGAGCAACACGCCGCAGGGAGGAACGATCGAAGGCAACGCTGCAGATGATGGCTTGATGGTGAATCCGGGTTGCGCTATTTGTTTGTCAAACCTTTTCCCATGCATTATGATGCCGAACCGATACTGACCCATAGGTGCAAGGGGGTGACTCTGCCTTTAAGATCAAGAATAGCCCTGCCGCACTGAATTGCCGCCAAGGTGGACGATAGGTTTTTTTAGGAATGGGCAACACAATGATCATTGATACCCACGCACATCTGGATATGGAGGCCTTTGACAAAGACCGGGAACAGGTTCTGGAAAGGGCGCTTCAAGAGGGGATTGCCTGCATTGTCACCGTCGGCGTTGATCTTTCGTCTTCTCTTGCGGCGATGGAGATTTCCAAACAACATGACTTCGTCTTTTCCGCCATAGGTTACCACCCTCATCATGCCAAGGAAATGGGCCTGAAAGAAGCAGAGGCGTTGAGCGAACTCGCCTCACAACCCAATGTCGTGGCCTGGGGTGAAATAGGCCTGGACTTTTTTCACCGCCACTCTCCGCCGGAAAAACAGATCGACGTTTTCGCCAAGCAGCTCGACCTGGCCCTCGATGCAGATCTCCCGGTTGTTATTCACGATCGCGACGCCCACACCGAGACTCTCGAAATCCTGAAGTCCAAGGGCCGCCGTCCATATCGCGGGGTGATCCACTGTTTCTCCGGCGACTATGCCCTGGCCATGGCCTTCATCGACCTGGGATTTCACCTCTCCATCCCCGGTGTTGTGACCTACAGGAATGCACGGCAAATGAAAGAGGTGGCATCGAGGATGCCGATCGAGAGGATGCTGGTGGAGACCGATGCGCCCTTTTTGACGCCCCTGCCACACCGGGGCAAACGTAACGAGTCCGCGTTTGTGACCCACACGGTCGCCGAGATCGCCCGCCTCAGGGGGATCACGGCCGACGAGGCGGCGCGCCAGACCTCCGAAAATGCCATCACCCTTTTTCAGCTTCCCATCGAGCCATGAATTTCCGGACGATCTCCCCAGACTACCCGCTTGTGCTGGCCTCTGCATCCCCCAGGAGAAAAAGGCTCCTGACCCAGGTCGGGCTTCCCTTTCGCGCCATCGCCGCGGATGTGGATGAAAATCAGAAAGGATCCGTGGATCCTGAAGCCGTCGCCCCCCTGCTCGCCGAGAAAAAGGCCTCGGCCGTCTGCCGGGGGGCCGGCGCCCACTGGACCCTGGGCGCCGATACCATGGTGGTTCTCGATGATGTGATTCTCGGCAAACCTGCCGACCGAGACGAGGCGAGCTCCATGCTGTCTGGTCTCGCTGGAAGGGAACACAGGGTCATCACGGGCATCTGTATCCTCGACCCCCATTGCCGTCCCGCCCACCTCGAAGCGGTGACGACCCTCGTGCGCATGAAAACGCTCACCGCACGCGAAATCGAGGCATACATCGACACCGGAGAACCCTTCGGCAAGGCGGGGAGTTATGCCATTCAGGGCGTCGGCGCCTTTTTGATAGAGGCCATCTCCGGATCCTATACGAACGTGGTGGGTCTGCCCGTCTGTCCTCTGATCAATTCTCTTACGGCCCTTGGTGCCCTGGAGAATTTCCCCTTTTCATTTCCCCGCCCTTGACTCACTTGCTTCTCCATTCATGGGTGAAGTCCATTTCCCGCCCCGCCCCCTGTCACATCACGCTGTCGTGGACGGAAAACGTTCGTCTTTACACGGGGATGCTTGGCTCACCACCAGCAAGAGAGCAGGGGCCGGGATCCTCCCGGATTCCCGCCTGGGGCGGCATATTTCGGCCCTGCATCAAGGATGGATGAAGGGGCAAAATCCCGCAGCGACCGGAGCCATGGACGGCGCAGGGAGCGCAGCGAAGAGAACATCCCGGACCCGGAACACAATCCTTCCACAGCCATGGCCGAAAAAATATCACACATCCCCGCCACGACGTGTATCCTCGGCCACCAGCCGCTGCCGCCTGATCTCCGAGAGAACGGCGCCGCAGGCGACGGCGACGTTCAGGGACTCCACACGGCCTGCTCCTGGTACCTTGACCAGTTGGTGACATCTCTCACGAACCGCTCTCGTCAACCCACGGTCTTCACGCCCCAGGACCAAAGCAACGTCCCTGTTCCAGTCAAAGCCATAGACCGATTCCGTCCCTTCCCCGGCGGCCCCGATAATCCAGAATCCTTGTTTATTCAATTCATCAAGCGTCCTGGGCAGATTCACCACCTGGGCTACAGGCAGATGCACAAGTGCTCCAGCGGACCTCTTGACCACAAGTCCGCTGACCTTTGCGGAACGGTCCTTAGGTAGAATCAGGCCATGGCTCCCAAAAAAGGCGGCAGTCCGCACAATCGCTCCCAGATTCCCCTCGTCCGTAATATGGTCTGCAATGACCAGGAGCCCGTGCCCTTCAGAGGCAAGGGAAGTGCGGATCAAATGATCCAGCGAGGCATAATGGAACTGTTCGACCCTTGCCACGATCCCCTGGTGGGAGACACCCGGCAGAAGACGGTCGAGTTCGGACCGCTCCCTGTAAGACACAGGGATCCCCATTTCCTCTGCAACCCCAATGAGTTCTCGTGCCCTCCGGTTTCCTTTTTCCTTTGCAACCCAAAGCGAGAGGATTCCCGGATGCCGCTTTCTCAATGCCTCCGCCACCCCGTGGTAACCGGAAATCGCATCGACCCCAGCTCGATTCTCTTTCATTCCTTCCACCTCGGCCCCCACCGGGTCAGGACGGACTCAACGCATCGTAACACTTTAGGCCCTTGAAAATTACCCTATCAAGGAGGGCCATGGGAATCTCTTTTCAAAAACGAAAAAATCGGTGCCGGGCTGTCCGCATGGTCACCGGGCCTCGGGCGGACGGAGCACCACAGGGGAGACACCATGAAAATCAAGGCCTGACAGCTCCCGGCATGGAACAGCCGTCCGCCTAGGCTGCCCCGGCCATCTTAGTCTTTTCCATGGCCCTTCGTTTTTGAAAAGAGACTCCCATGGCCGAAATTGCTGGGCTCTTTCAAACAGCTAAACTCATACAACGCATCCATCCGCGTTCAAGTTCAAGAGTTTCTTTTCATGACACAGAAAAAAAAAGGCCCCTCCAGTGGAGGGGCCCTTAAAAGTATTTTCGGCGGCGACCTACTCTCCCACGCAGCTACCCACGCAGTACCATCGGCGCTGAAGACCTTAACTTCCGTGTTCGGGATGGGAACGGGTGTGACCTCTTCGCTATAACCACCGAAAAAATAATATAAAGTCAAATACAGGGGCAATTTCAAAGGCGATAATTGACAAATAATATGACCAAGCCTCACGACCTATTAGTACCAGTCAGCTAAATGCGTTACCGCACTTACACATCTGGCCTATCAACCTTGTAGTCTACAAGGGGTCTTCAGTTTCCCGTGTTGCCACGGGAAAGGGATACCTAATCTTGAGGTTGGCTTCCCGCTTAGATGCTTTCAGCGGTTATCCATTCCGAACATAGCTACCCAGCGATGCCGCTGGCGCGACAACTGGAACACCAGAGGTTCGTCCATCCCGGTCCTCTCGTACTGGGGAAAGCTCCTCTCAAGTATCCTACGCCCACGAAAGATAGGGACCGAACTGTCTCACGACGTTCTAAACCCAGCTCACGTACCGCTTTAATTGGCGAACAGCCAAACCCTTGGGACCTGCTCCAGCCCCAGGATGCGATGAGCCGACATCGAGGTGCCAAACCGCGTCGTCGATGTGAACTCTTGGACGCGATAAGCCTGTTATCCCCGGAGTACCTTTTATCCGTTGAGCGACGGCCCTTCCATTCGGAACCGCCGGATCACTAAGACCTACTTTCGTACCTGTTCGACTTGTCAGTCTCACAGTCAAGCTCCCTTATGCCTTTACACTCTTCGGCTGGTTTCCAATCAGCCTGAGGGAACCTTCGCGCGCCTCCGTTAC
>JBMNCO010000181.1:0-24993 GCA_049366815.1 Desulfatiglandales bacterium
TTCCTAGTCAGGCTCAGCAAGCATTTCTATCAACTCCTCCCGGGTAAAGCTCTTGAGAAGATCGGGGTCGTCCTCCTTCACGATACTCTCCATAAGCCTGCGCTTCCTGTCGATAATGGCCGCTATCTTTTCCTCCAGTGTCCCTTCCGTGACCAGCTTGAAGACCTGGACCCCGCGTCTTTGTCCGATCCGATGGACCCTGTCGGTCGCCTGGTCCTCTTTGGCCGCGTTCCACCAGCGATCGTAGTGGATCACAACAGAAGCGGCCACAAGATCCACCCCTACACCCCCCGCCCTGAGGCTTCCCAGGTATACCAGGCAGTCCGCATCCTTGTTGAACCGTTCGATAATTTCACCGCGGTTTCGGCTCTTCCCGGTCAGGGTTACAAAGCCGATATTTCCATCTCTCAAAAACCGTTCCATGATCTGCAGCATGCCCAGGTACTGGCTGTAGACGACCACCTTCTGACCGCTGCCGAGGCTTTCCACAAGGAGTTCCTTGAAGAGTTCCCATTTTCCGGATTCATACTGATCGTAGTCCTCAAGACCCCCGTCCAGGAGGGCGGGATGGTCGCAAATCTGTTTGAGGATGTTGAGGAGGGCAAAGATGTGCATATAGGGGACAGGCCCATTTTCCTCTTGAAGGGCCTCCAAAAGCGGCCTTCCGCGTGAGGAGATGGCGTCACGGTACAGCTTGACTTGATCCTCGCTCAGGATACAGGCGCGGATGTCCTCTATCTTCTCGGGCAGTTCATGAAGAACCATGCTTTTGCGACGTCGCAGGGTAAAGGGGGCGGTCAGCCGACTCAATTCCGCCCTGCGGGCCTTGTCTTGATTTTGCTGGATCGGGATGACATACCTTTCGCGGAAGGCATCGTCAGGACCCAGATAGCCGGGCACGGTGAGATCCAGAAGGGCCTTCAACTCGTCCAGGGTGTTTTCGATCGGGGTGCCGGTCAGGCCCATCTTCACGTCCGATCTGACCTCCATGGCAGCCCTGTAGGCCTGGGTCTGAGGGTTCTTGATAAATTGGATCTCATCGAATACGGCAATTTTGAACTCATACGGCCTCAGGTATGCGATATCACGCCAAAGAATACCATAGGAGGTCAGAAGCACGTCAGTCGTCCTCAGGGCATCTTGGAGATCCCGTTGTCCACCATAGTAGACGGAGGCCTTGAGACCGGGTACATGATCCCGAAACTTGTTCTTCCAGTGGCTCAGGACCGTCGTGGGACAGACAACAAGAAAGGGTTTCTCCGAGCCCTCCTGTTCCTTCAGGACAGACATGAGGGCCATGATTTGGTGCGTCTTTCCGAGACCCATCTCGTCACAAAGGAGTCCTCCGAGCCCGTTTTCGACCATAAAACAGGCCCATTCCGCACCTCGCTTTTGGTAATCCCGCAAGGTCGAGGTCATGCCCGCAGGGTTCGGAAGGGGAGAGGAAGGCCTGAGTTCCAGGATCCGGGACAAAAGCCTGCTTTGATCATCCTCTCCCATGACTGAAAGGGGGAGATCGCTCGTACCTGTCAGCCGCAGGAGATCCATGCGGGAAAATTTTAGGAGCCCCTTGTCTTCTTCAAAGGAAATTCCCGAAAAACTGTTCCCGATACCGTCCAGCTCAGATGACCGGCAGTCGATCCAACCCTCCGATGTAGCAATATAGCGCTGACCCTCCCTGCGGGCGGAGAGGATCTCACCGAGCCCAACGCTGACATTCCCTGACCCGTATCTCACGGAAAGCCAGCACCAGTTCCGATCCAGGGCCTCGGGCGTGATTTCAATCCGTTCAAACCCTTTAAAAATCCTTAGGGATTTGACCTTTTCATCAACCTTGAAGTGATCCTCATGGATTTCACGGCCAAAGTCTTCCAGAAAAACCGGGACCTGGGATTTCTTCAGGACCATCCGGACCGGCGCCCTGAATCGGCGATCGCTTCCCGGGCGTTCCATTTCGGCCATGATGCCCATCTCTTTGATGAAGATGAGGTCTCCGTAGCGGAATCGTTCGAGATCCTCCCTCTCAAAGAATCGTTCCTGTCCATCTTTCTGGATGAGTCGGATGAGGGGGCGGACCTCCAGGTCCAAGTCGGTGTTCATGGTTACATGAAAGAGGGACTTCAGGGGAATGGGGTGGATGGGCATGCCGTTTTGATTGGGGAGGATATCCCTGAAGGCGTTGAGCACACTCTTGACCATGTGCCTTGGGATGATGATACGCAGCAGGGCACCTTCGGCCTCGCCGGTGCAGACAACCGAAAACAATCCTGACCCTTCCTCCACCGCGGGTCTGAAAGTGCATCTTTCCTCATCAAATTCCCGGTGACAATGGTAGGCCATCCGGTACCAAAAGCTCTCGGTAAAGGAAAGCCCCCTTGTCTTGAAACCGCGGTCCAGCATCATGCGCTCGCTGTCTGTGAGGGTGAGCCTGGAGAGCATATCGATGATGGAACCACGGTGAGGGGCCCGGTCCTCTTCCGGAAGGGGTGCACATCGTTCCAGGAATCGGGAACGATCGGCGCCCTGGGACAGGTAGGTGACCTGTTCCTTTCCATCTGAATCATATACCCTCAGGGAGGTCCCATCCGCTCTTTTGAGGATGCCGAATTCCATTTCTTCGAGTGTTGCATCCTTTCCGCCGGCCAGGAGAGAAGAAAGCCGATACCAAATACCCGCCCTGAAATCCTCATCCAGATCGGTTTTGCCCTTCACCTTTTTCAGGGTCTTTATGGCGTTCGACATTTCGAGGAGATGAGGACAGGTTCTCTCCTTTGACAGGGCACAGGAGCAGAAGCGTTGTGCCGGACGGCCGCGGTTTTCCTGAACATAGACGGCTACTCCGGGCCTCTTATCCCGAGGATCCGGCAAAAGAGCCAGTGCATGACGGTGAAACTCTAATCGTTTAAAGATGTTGTTTTCATCCCACTCTTCTGATTTTGTTGATGGTATCCTATGCATTCTGGTTCCGGACGATTCTTTACATGGTGATCACGGGCAATAAATTCATTCAGAGACCGGACCCTCTTTCTTCATGGCGGAAAAATATGAAGTCACCCTGGAAGGCCCCGAAACACCCCCAAGGGAAAGGGGGGAGATGCGTTTATAAAACAGGAGAGAAATATGTTCAACTCCTAAAAAAAAGAAAGGCCCTGACGCAGACCAAGGGAACAATATATGCGATCCGAATGGAATCCTCGTTTTCTTGTCCAATACCGGTCCGGTCAGATGATTTTTTTCTTGTCATGGCCGTATTTTTCTCATATGACCTAACTCTATCAAAGGGGGGTTGGGGATGATGAAATGCACCATATGCGGAATGATTGTAAGTTCCGTGGAAGAGGCCATCGAAAAGAACTGGATCCTCTCCTTTTACGAAGAGGATGAGTTGCACGGCCCGGCCTGCTGGGATTGTTCCAAGAGCCTGCTCGAAATCTGCACGAATGGTGATTTCGCCGTGCGCGGGATCTTCAAAGGGAAAATTATCTATCAGGAAAGATGTATGGGAAATATTGACGAGCCGCTGTCCATGGGACTCATATTCAACTGAGATCGGTCCCTCAAGTCGGACTCGAATTTTATCTCATTCCGTTCCTCTCAGCGGTCGGATATCAACCGCAATCCTCCCGCCCTCGCAGGGAAACCTGGCGGGTGCCCTGCTCAATAGCTTTACGAGACGCCCGATCGCCGGGACACAAAAGGGCATTAAGATGACACCACCTCTGCCGGAAAAGGAACATCTTCATCTCGACGTGTCGCGTTGGGGTGCAAGTCTGAACACTTGCCTGACCGTGTTTCACATGGTGAAAAAATTTCTGCTTTCGTGGTGCATACCTTACCCTCGCGGGCTTTGGGAGCCGGTTGAAAACGAAAGCGAGAACAGCCGAGGACCGTGCATTCGACCCCTTTTAAATAAGAGGAGAGATCATGGAGAAACATCACAAATTTTCCATCTGGTATATCCTGCTCGGCGTATGGGCCGTATTGATCATTCAGAACTACCTCCACTCCGCCTTCGCGATCAAAATCATCCCTTACAGTGAGTTCCTGACTCTCCTCAAAGAGCATAAGGTGGCCGAGTTGGCCATCAGCTCCAACCAGATTCAGGGCAGGCTGGTTTCGGTCGACGGTGCCTCGGGTAAGGGTGAGCTCTTCAAGACAGTCAGGGTGGATCCGGAGATATCCGAACTCCTCGAACAGTACAAGATCGAATTCAAGGGCGAAATGGAGGCAACCTTCCTGAGGGACCTTTTATCCTGGGTCTTCCCGATCTTTCTCTTCATCGGGATATGGTTTTTCCTCATGAAGAGGATGACAGGGCAGCAGGCGGGTTTTATGACTCTGGGGAAAAACAAGGCCAAGATCTATGTGGAAAACGAGCTGGGAGTGACCTTCGATGACGCCGCCGGGGTGGACGAGGCCAAACAGGAACTGATGGAAGTCGTCGAATTTTTAAAGGACCCGGGAAAGTTCACGCAGTTGGGGGGCAAGATGCCACGGGGTGTCCTCCTCGTGGGGCCTCCCGGGACCGGCAAGACCCTGCTCGCAAAGGCCGTTGCAGGAGAAAGCGGCGTCCCCTTTTTCAGCATGAGCGGGTCGGAATTTGTCGAGATGTTCGTGGGCCTGGGGGCGGCCAGGGTCCGGGATCTCTTTGAGCAGGCCCAAAAAAAGGCCCCTTGTATCATCTTTATCGACGAACTTGACGCGCTTGGAAAGGCCCGGGGATTCGGAACCATGGGCGGGCATGATGAACGGGAGCAGACCCTTAACCAGCTCCTGGTCGAAATGGACGGTTTTGATCCCCAGATCGGTGTGATCCTGATGGCGGCCACAAACCGTCCGGAAATACTGGATCCGGCCCTGCTCAGACCGGGACGTTTCGACCGCCATATCCTGGTTGACCGGCCCGACAAGAAGGGGAGGGAGGAGATCCTCAAGGTCCACCTGAAAGGCATTATCGCGGCGAAGGACCTGGATATTGAAAATTTGGCGGGCATGACACCCGGTATGGTCGGGGCTGATCTGGCCAATCTGATCAATGAAGCCGCCCTTCTGGCGGTGAGAAGAAAAAAGAGTGAGGTGGGCATGTCCGAATTCGAAGAGGCCGTTGAGAGGGTCATGGCCGGACTCGAAAAAAAGAATCGCCTCATCAACAGCAAGGAACGAGAAATCGTGGCCTATCACGAGCTGGGGCATGCCGTCATTGCCCTTTCCCTGCCCGGAACGGACCCGGTGCAGAAGATTTCCATCATTCCCCGTGGTATCGCCGCCCTGGGCTACACTCTGCAGGTCCCCACCGAGGATCGCTTTCTCATGAAGAAAAGTGAATTGCTCAACAAAATCGCCACCCTATTAGGGGGGCGCGCGTCTGAACAGATCATTATCGGCGATATTTCCACAGGTGCCCACAACGATATTTCAAAGGCCACGGAAATTGCCAGAAGCATGGTCAAGGAATACGGGATGAGCAGCAGGGTGGGACAGGTCTATTTTGCCCGTGAAAAAGGCCCCGGCTACTTGAATATTCCCTTTGAAGGCCGGAAAGAATACAGCGAGGAAACCGCCCAGCTTATCGACCAGGAAATAAAAGCGATCATCAGCCAGCAATATGAGAAGGCACTGGAGATCATCGAAAAAGAGAGGCCCGTTCTGGAGAAGGCCGTTTCATTGCTCCTCCAAAAGGAGAAGATCGAAGGGTCCGAACTGAAGGCCATCATGGAAGAAACGGCCCGGGCGAGGGGTGACGATGCGTGACAAGTTTTCCCCCGTCGATATAGTATGGAGGCCTAACCCTCGGTCCTGGGGTGTGAAGGCCTGTGAGGAAAGGCGGAAGAGAGACTTTCCCCTTGGCAATGGATTTACACAGGGAGACAAGAGTAGATGACAAAGGAATTTTGGAGTGTGACCGAAGTGATTGAACGCTTCGAGGTTGAGGAACGCTTCATTCAAGAATTGGAGGAAGAAGAGGTCCTGTGTCCGACCTGCCATGAAGAAGCACCTACCAAACGCTTCTCATCGGTGGAAGTGGAGAAGCTTCGCCTGGCCAAGATGCTCGTGGAGGAGATGGGGGTAAACCTGCCGGGGGTGGATATCATACTGAGGATGAGACAAAACATGATCGATATGAGAAGACAGTTTGATGCCATTCTTGAGGACCTGGCCAGGCATTTCAGGGAAACAGGCGGAGGCCGGCCTTGAAAAAAAGAATTCCCCCGGAATCTGTGCAGGACATGTGATCCGCGCCTTTTACAGCCTTATCGAGCCTCTCACGTCCTCTTTGTAAAACTTGTCCATTTTTTCCGCCGCTTCGAGAATTTCCTTATCATCCGTCTTCGGGACCTTGACCACGAGTTTCAGCATCAGGTCACCCCTTTGTCTGTTCTTGACATTCGGTGCACCTTTGCCCTTCAACTTGAGAATCTGGCCGCTCTGGCTCCCGGGAGGCACCTTGACCCTGACCTGACCGTCCACGGTGGGGACCGTGACGGTTGCGCCGGCCATGGCCTCCCGCACGGTGACCGGGACATCCATATAAAGAGTGTCCCCGTCTCTGTTCAGAAATGGATGCTCCCTGACGTGGATCAGGAGATAAAGATCCCCAGGCTTACCTCCGTTCAGGCCCGGTTCTCCCTTCCCCGCCACCCTGACTCTGGAACCCTCCTTGACCCCTTTCGGAATCACCACCCGGATCCGATCGGTCCCTAGGACTTGACCACCCCCGCCGCATTGGGGGCAAGGCCTCCCGATCTGTCCATGGCCATGGCACTGGGGGCAGGGCTTGGTGAAGTGCATGGGTCCCTGGGCAACCTGCACCCTGCCCGACCCCCCGCACATGGCGCACGTGGTCATGTGGCTTTTGGGGTCCGCTCCCGATCCCTGGCAACCGGGACAGGTCGTCGGTCTTTGCATGGACAATTCCGTTTCAAACCCATTGAGGGCCGAAATCAGATCGATCGTCATCTCGTGCTCAAGATCCCGCCCTCTTCGACCTTCGGCAGCCCTGGATCCGCCTCGGCCCATGCCGGAACCGAACAGATCCCCAAAAATATCTTCATAGTTGCTATATTGGCCAATATCCTGCCAGCCGCCGCCCTCTGACCCGGCCTGCTGTTGATAGGCACCCCACTTCTTGTATTCCCTGGCCTTTTCCGCATCAAATCCGGACTGGAGGGCATCCTCGCCGAACTCATCATAGAGTTTCCTTTTTTCCTCATTCCCCAGGCAGTCGTAGGCTGCGGAGATGTCCTTGAATTTCTGCTCCGCCTCCTTATTCCCGGGATTGATGTCCGGATGCCATTTCCTCGCCGCTTTTCGATAGGCCTTTTTGATCTGATCCTTTGAGGCATCCCTGGGGACACCCAATATTTCATAGAAGTCTCTAGCCATGGAAGTTACCACCTGATAGAGGCATGGATTCCGACCCCCCAAGGGAGCGCATCCTTCGCGTGAGATCTCGAAATTTCACAATTAAGGAAGACAAATGCATCCGTTTTGCTTTGAAAAGGCTCCCCCTCGTCAGGAACCCGTTTCGAATACTCCGCGTATTTTTTTAAGGATATCCTTATACTTATAGGGCTTGGAGATAAAGCCCGCCGCCCCGGCCTGCAAGGTCTCCTGGACCCTTTTGTTATCTGAATAGCCACTGGCAATGATAACTTTTGCCCCCGGGTCTATCCATAAAAGCTCCTTAAGGCACTTATGGCCCCCCATTCCGGGCATGTTCAAGTCCAGGATAACCATATCGATATCATGACCCTTTTGCCTGTAAATTTCAATGGCTTCTTCGCCACTGGCGGCGGTGAGTGTGTGATAGCCGAAGCGGTCCAGTATGTCCTGGACCACCTCCAAAACGGTCTGCTCATCGTCGACGAGCAGGATTCGTTCGCTTCCGCGTGCAACCTGTTGATCCGCCTTCTCTTCCTCTACCCTTTCCACTTTTTCCATACTCAGGACAGGAAAATAGACATCAAAGGTCGTTCCGATTCCCGGTTGCGTTGAGCACGTGACATAGCCGCCGTGATTGTTCACGATGCCGTAAACCATGGCCAGGCCGAGGCCCGTGCCCTTTCCGACATCCTTTGTCGTGAAAAAGGGTTCGAATATGTGGTTCAGGGTCTCCTCGTCCATGCCGAAACCGGTATCGGTGATCCTCATCAGGACATATTGCCCCATTTTGGCTCCCACATGGGTCTTGCAATACCTTTCATCCAACCTGATGTTTGAGGTCTCAATGACGAGCTTTCCCCCCTCGGGCATGGCATCCCGGGCATTGACTCCGAGATTCATGATGATCTGTTCGATCTGCACGGGATCGGCATTGATGGCCCGCAGATCTTCATCGAGTTTCAATTCGATGCTGATCATCTTCGGGATGGTACGCTTGAGGAGTTCGGATACGGCCCTGACAGAGTGGTTCAGGTCTACTTGCCTGAGTTCACTTTGGACTTTCCGGCTGAACACGAGGAGCTGTTTGGTCAGCTCCGAGGCCTTCTGGGATGACCGATCAATGGCCTTTAACTTTGAATATTCAGGATCCTCTGGACTCTTACTCATGAGGAGGATTTGAGTGTACCCGGAGATGGCCTGAAGGATGTTGTTAAAATCATGGGCGATCCCACCGGCCAAGGTCCCTATGGCCTCCATCTTGTGGGCATGGGTCAACTGTGCTTCCAGGGCCTTTTTTTCGGAGATGTCCCTGAGTATGACAAGGATACCGGAAATCCTTCCGTGCTGATCGTCAACCCCTGATGCGCTGATGCTCACCTCACGGAGACGGCCGTCCTTGGTGAATCGTTTGGTCTCAAAGCCTTGATAGGATAGGCCCTCACGAATCAGGGCATGGACCATGGCCATGGTCCTTTCCTTTTCAGATTCGGGAATCATCGGAATAGGCTTGCCCCTGACGTCTTCTTTGGTCCACCCGAAGGACCTCGTAAAGGCGGGGTTTATATAACACGTCTTGCCCTCCAGGTCATAGATGACGATGGCATCGGGCGAAGAATCGAGAAATGAACGGTAAAGCTCTTCAGACCTCCTGGACTCTTCATAAAGGCCTTTATATTTCCCATTGTCGTCTTGAAGCGCAATCTCGGCCTGTTCCAGGACTTTGATTTTCTGTTCCAGTTCCTGATAGGTGGGTTTCGTGGGCATTTCCTTTGCTGATCCCTCCTCGATCAAAGCTGACACCCGCACAATACTAGAATCCGGAGTACAGTCAATGGAATTTTGTGGGAAATATCCTGTCAATTTACGACTTGGAATGTGAGAAACAATATACTAAGATTGAAAAGAAAGGAGAAATATATTGACCCGGTCATCCCTGATGACGCGGGATCTTCTGACAACAGGATACTGTTTGATACTCATGAGAAGGAGGTCAATGAATGGGAGGAAAAATTTTGGTGGCACTGGACGACTCTGAAAACTCTATGCGGGCCGTGGAGTATGTGGCACGCAACCTGTCTTCGGACAAGGAAATCACCCTGTTCAGCGTTCTTTCGGACACGGCTGCGCTCTGTGAAATGAACAGTCCCGAATTGACGCCGCACTTTTTGTCCCAACAGCACATCTTCTGCTCACTGGAGGCCAAGAAGAAGGATCTGTTGCATGAGGCACAAAAAAAGGCCAAGGATATCCTCGAAAAGGCGGGCTTTGGGCAAGACAAGATCACCCTCAAGATTGAGACAAAGGACAAGGGAGTTGCCAGGGATATCGTGAACAAGGCCAAGTCCGGTTATGACACGGTGGTGTTGGGAAGACGCGGTATCTCAAGCATCCAGGAAGTCCTCCTTGGAAGCATTTCCCAAAAAGTCCTGCATCTTTCAAAAGACTTTACATTAATTCTGGTCAACTAGCATTATTTCAAGCAATAGATGAAAGTTGTTTCTCTTTGGTCCCGCTCTCCATGATTTCTCCCCTGGAGGAGATGACATACTCCCGGATGGGTAACGTTCTCCCCGATCTTTCCATGGCCTTCATAACGATTTGAGGGAGGGCGGAGCAACAGGGGACCTCCATGTCCAGGACGGTCACACTTTTGATATCGGCTGCTCTGAAGATCTTCTCAAAGCGATCCACATAGTCATTCACGTCATCGAATTTCGGGCAGCCCATCATCACGACCCTCCCCCTCAGAAAGTCACGGTGAAAGGCAGGATAGGCCACGGGCACGCAGTCCGCCGTGATCAACAGATCCGCCTGCCTCAGGAAGGGGGCCGTGGGGGGGATCAACCTGACCTGAACGGGCCAGTGGGCGAGATCCGAGGCGGCATATCCACTTTGGGAGGCCGGTTCATTGGCCTTTTGGCAGGCGTCCAGTGGGGGCCCAAAGGTCTTGATCTCGCTCGAAGGGCAGCCGCATGCGGGCGTCGCCCGCCCAGGGGACATTTCCCCTTCTGCTGCAAGCAGGTGCTCTTCCACGGCCGCCTCGTCAAACTCCTCTGCCACCCGTTCGACGATTCTGAGGGCGTCTTTGGGACATTCTCCGATGCAGGCCCCCAGGCCGTCACAGAATTTTTCATTGATGACCCGAGCCTTTCCGTCCACGACCTGAATCGCCCCCTCTGCGCAGGAGGTGACACAAAGCCCGCATCCATCACAACGTTCTTCGTCGATTTCTATGATCTTTCTTTTCACTTTCATAGGTCTCTCCCTGAGTCTTATGCCCCCGCCGATGACTCCTGAGGCACCGGGGGGTACATGAAACCCTTTCGAACTAAGAAGCAGGACTTTCATCAAAAAAGATTTTCCGGGCCAGTCTGCGGCCACTCCCGGTGAAAAGCGTCTCCCGGATCAGCTCAGAGAGGGCCTCCAGCCCCAAGGGGTCCCGCTTCTGCCGCTCTTCAAGGGCGGTGATCCTGTCGGCGTCATGGACGCACAGGTGTTCCTTGTGCCCCTTGCCATCCGGTATGGGCGCACCCTCGACGATTCGGCAGACCTCCTTTGTCAGGGCCTCCGCGGCCCCAAGCCCGGCGAGTATCTCCCGGGCCTCGGCAGAGGACTTTTCACCCCCACGGCCTTCTCCGCGCGCCAAGGAGAGGAGATAGGCCGAGGGAAGGATAACCGCAAGATTCCCGCCCTCTTCTTTACCAATCCGCTCCGCGTACCTCGCCCGCCGGACGGCTCGGCCAACGGCCCTGAAATCCCTCTTGAGGTGGCGTTTGACCTCGACGGCGACCCGGTCCTTGAGCAGATTGTCCTTCCGGGCGATCAATTCCGGTGGCAGATTCCCAATGCACTGTTCCGCATACTTGCAGTAGGAGGCACAACCGAAGTCCATGTCGGGATTCAGGAATCGGTGGCCGCAGGCCTTGCAGCGCCGAGTCGTATCGTCCTTGAAGAACTCGACCTCTTTTCCGCACTCGGGGCATTTTACCTCGAAGATGGCGTCAGGCTTCCAATATCGACTGTCTTGTCCCGGGCATTTCATGATTCAACTCCAAGTGGCCTATAGGCCTGTGCGCATCCGGGAATGCATGTTTCCGGATGGAATCAAAAGTTGTCTAAGGATAAAACAAAGCATCACAAGACGCATTGACTTAAGTCAAGAGGGCATATCACTCTTGTCCAAAATAGAATGTGCCGCTCCAAGCAGGGATCGGCATGTTCTCTCCGCTACGCTCCCTCCGCCATCCGTGGCTCCGGTCGCTGCGGGATTTCGGCCCTTCATCTGTCCTGATTCAGGGCCGAAATACGCCCGCTCCGAGAAAATCCCGGTCCCTGCTTTCCGCTGCCTGGGTGGGAACCTCAATGCGAAGATGACTGTTTTGCATTTCCAAATGCCTGATTCAACACTATCCCGTGCAAAAAATAGACTTGTTTTGGACACCAATGAGGGCATATCTGTCTGAAAAATCCCCATCCATGGGACGGAGTTTTTCATCTCTCTTTTCCCCGGTAAAGGCGTAGGCTGTTGGTTACCACGGTCACGCTGCTCATGGCCATGGCCAACGCGGCAAGGATGGGGTGAAGCTGCCGGAGGAAGTGGGGCAGAGATTCAAATGGATAGAGGATCCCGGCGGCAACCGGAATGAGTATCACGTTGTAAATGAAGGCCCAGAAGAGGTTCTGCCGAATGGTCCGCATCGTGGCCCTGCTCAATTCAATGGCCCTCGGAATCCCCTTCAGGCTTCCACTTGCAAGAATCACGTCCCCGGTCTCGATGGCCACGTCGGTTCCCGTACCAATAGCGAGCCCCACATCGGCCTGGGCCAGGGCCGGGGCATCGTTTATACCGTCGCCCACCATGCCCACCTTTTCCCCCAGGTCCTGGTACCCCTTGATCCTGACCGCCTTCTCCTCGGGGCGGACTTCCGCCACCACCTCATCGACATGGACTTCGGAACCGATCACCTGCGCCGTCTGAGTGTTGTCCCCGGTCAGCATCACCACCTTCAGGCCCTGCCGATGGAGTTCCTCAATAGCCTGGGCCGATTCCGGTTTGACTTGATCCGCCACGGCAATGAGACCTGCGGGGGTCCTGTCGAGGGCTACGACCATCACCGTTTTCCCCTGATGCTGAAAATTGTGTACGGCCTCTTCGGCCGATGTTACATCAAGGCCCCTTTCCGCTAACCAGCCCAACTTTCCAACCAGGACTTCTCGACCGTCCACGACCGCCCGGACGCCCTGGCCGCGGGTGGACCTGAAGTCTTTGGGTTCCAAGAGGGGGAGACCGCGGTTTTTTCCCTCTTCTACGATGGCCCGGCCGAGGGGGTGTTCGGAACCCCGTTCCGCTGAGGCCCCGACAAGGAGCAATTCGTCAGGGTCCTTCAAGGTACGGTCAAGAAGTACCACATCCGTGACGGCAGGCCTGCCCAGTGTGATGGTCCCGGTCTTGTCCAGCACGATAGTGTCCAGTTTTGTGGCCGTCTCCAGGGCCTCACTGTTCTTGAATAGGATGCCTCGCTCCGCGCCCTTTCCGGTGCCGGCCATAATCGCCGTAGGAGTGGCAAGGCCCAGCGCGCAGGGGCAGGCGATCACCAGCACAGCCACCATCCGAATCATGGCAGGGACGAACTCCCCGCCGATCAACCACCAGAGTATAAATGTGAGGAAGGCTACCCCTATAACGACGGGTACGAATACGCCGGCCACCCGGTCGGCCAGGGCCTGGATCGGGGCCTTGCTCCCCTGGGCCTCCTGGACGAGGCGAATAATCCCGGCAAGTGCGGTGTCCTTTCCTACCCTCGTCGCCCTGAACCTGAGCAGTCCCTCGCCGTTGATGGTACCCCCCGTGACGCCGTTCTCCGGGCCCTTGTCAACCGGGAGGGGTTCGCCGGTCAACATGGACTCATCCACACTGGAGTTCCCTTCCAGGATCACGCCATCTACCGGGATGCTCTCCCCGGGGCGCACAAGCAGTTCATCCCCCACCCGGACCCGGGTGAGAGGAACCACCCTTTCGACACCCTTTTCAACAATCGTTGCCGTCTTGGGTCGAAGACCCATGAGCTTCCGGATGGCCCCACCCGTACGGCCCTTGGTTCGGGCCTCCAGCATCTTGCCCAGCTTGATCAAGGTAATGATAACGGCCGAGGTCTCAAAATAGACATGTGTTCCAAGAATCGGGAAGAGGATCAGCGCAAGGGAGTAGACATAGGCCACCGACGACCCCATGGCCACCAGGACATCCATATTGGCACTCTTGTTTTTGAGGCTCTTCCAACCTCCTGTGTAGTAGTCACGGCCCGTGTAAAATTGCACGGGAGTAGCCAGGGCACAAAAGAACCAGTTCATCCACAGGGCGTGACTCCAGGCCCCCAGAAGGCCGAAATCCCTCCCCATGCTCAGGATGAAAAGGGGGAGTGTAAAGACGACGCCCACGATAAACTTTCGCGTCTGGTCCCGGATCTCGTCCCTCCGGGCGGCCAGTTCCGCATCTTCCTCTTCCGTCTGATCCGGCCGGACCGCCCCGTAGCCGGCCCTTTCGATGGCCGCAATCATGTCCTCCACATTCGCGACCCCCGGCAGGTAGGTCACAGCGGCACGCTCAGTGGCAAAGTTTACGGCGGTATCCACCACCCCAGGCACCTTTTTCTTCAGGGTCCTCTCGATGGTCATGGCGCAATTGGCACAGGTCATGCCCGTAATCGGTATGTCCACCGCCGCCGTGGTAACCCCATAGCCGGTGTCCTCTATCTTCCTAAGAAGGTCTTTGATCCGGATCTCACCCGGATCATAGGATACGGTGGCCTTTTCTGTGGCAAAATTGACATGGACATCCCTGACACCCGGGAGTTTCCTGACATTTCTCTCGATGTTTGCAGCGCAATTGGCACAGGTCATCCCTGTGACCGGTATGTCGACCTTTGACTCAGACATGGTCATCCTCGACTATCTATGTATTGAGGACAGCAGGCCTCTTTTCCCGAGATCACACCGTTGGAGACATGAAGGGCTCACGGGGCATCGAGCTTGGCCTTTCCTTAAGCCCTGGTCCAAGAAGCCGATAACGGAAGAAGCCCGGCCGCCGGGGCCGGGTCACTCCGCAGGATAGTTGATCTCGGCAAGGGTTGATTTGATTTTCTCAAGGGTGGCCGGGGCCTCCCATTCCACCTCGATTTCTTTCTTTCCAGGGTCTCCCTCGACCGTCGAAACACCTTCGAGCTCGCCCAGCTCTCTCTTGATCGTCATGACGCAGTGACCGCAAGTCATATTTTTGATCGTGAATTTCTTGCTTTCCACAACCGCACCCCCCTTTCTTTTGTTCTACTTTTATAATAGTAATTATGATATGCCCTGATGCAAGCGCGGCCTCACCTCCGGCCGACAAAGACATGATCATGTTTGATTGCCATTCAACTCCAAGATCAGTGGGGGGGGAATCACTGTTGCCTCAAATAGGTCTATTTTCATTACGCGATACAATGAAATCAGCAGCGGCCGATGCAAAGCGGTCCTCTTCGCATCGAGCCTCCCTCAGACAGCGGAGAGCAGGGGCCGGGAATTGCTTTGCTCGGACCGGGCGCAGGCTGTCCCTGAATCAGGACGGACGAGGGGGCAAAATCCTTGCCGGACACTCCTGGAGAAACATATCGAAGAATCGTTTGGTACACTAATAATGCGGTTTTATAAAAACAAGCGCACGGAAGACATCGCTCCATGGGACAGATATCCTTTTATCCCCATGGATCTTGAGTAGGCAGGAGGTTGGATTGATGTGCCTGCGGGGGCAGAAAACCCTGCCCCCAAGGCCCATTTTTTTGGAATGGCTTTTGCGGGTATCAGTCGGAATCCGAATCCCCACCCTCGTGGTCATTCTGGTGGGTTTGGTTCAACATCTCCCTTTTGAGCAACTCACCAAGATTTGATGTCGCTTCCATGGGGTTGTTGAGATAAGTCTGGAACTGACGTCTCTCGGTCTTGTCTTTTGACCTTCGGATGGAGAGGCCGATTTTCTTGTCTTCCCGGGAGACATGAACGACGAGGGCCTCAACCTCATCACCGACTGTGAAACCCTCCATGGGGCTTCCGCCCTCTTTCTTGGGCAGTTCCGATACGTGGACAAGGCCTTCAATCCCTTCCTCCACCTCCACGAAGAGTCCGAAATCCGTCACGTTGGTTATCTTTCCTTTGACCATGGTGCCTGCCCTGTACTTGGTGGGGATCTCATCCCAAGGGTCCGGGGACAATTGCTTGATTCCAAGAGAGAAGCGCTCCCGTTCGCTGTCGATATCCAGGATGACCGCCTGCACCTCCTGTCCCTTTTGATAGAGTTCCGACGGGTGTTTTATCGTTTTGGTCCAGGACAGATCCGAGACATGAACCAGCCCGTCAATGCCCTCATCGATGCCGACAAAGATTCCAAAGTCCGTAATGTTCCGGATCTTGCCCTGGATGATGGCGCCGATGGGAAACTTCGTTGCGATAACTTCCCACGGATTCGGCTCAAGCTGCTTTTTACTCAGGGAGATCCTCTGTTTGTCCACGTCGATGTCCAGCACCACGGCTTCCACCTCATCGCCCACATTTAAAATCTGGGAAGGATGCTTGACCTTTTTTGTCCAAGACAATTCATCAAGGTGAATCAGGCCGGAAAGCCCTTCTTCGGTTTCAACAAAGGCCCCGAATTTCGCAAAGCTGCTGACGCGCCCCTTGATTTTTGTTCCCACGGGATATTTCCCTCCAGCCTCTTGCCATGGATCCGGGGTCAGTTGTTTGATGCCGAGGGATACACGCCCTTTTTCTTTATCATAGTTTAAGACCTTGACTTTTATCTGGTCCCCAACGCTGTATTTCTCCGAGGGTTCCCCAACCCTGCCCCAGGACATGTCGGTCACATGAACCAGGCCGTCGATACCGCCCAGGTCGACAAACAGCCCGTAATGGGTCAGATTGGTCACCGTGCCCTCAAGGATCGCATCCTTTTCCAAACATTCCAGGGTCTTTTCCCTCAGTGCCTTTCGTTCTCCTTCAATGACGGCACGACGGGACAGGACGATATTATTCCGGCGTTTGTCAAACTTTATGATTCTGAACTCGGTTTCACTCCCGATAATACTGTCCGGATCTTTCACCGGATGCCGGTCCACCTGAGAACCGGGCAGGAAGGCCTGCAGGCCGATATCCACGGCAAAACCTCCCTTTATCCGGGAGATGATCCTACCCTTGATCGTCTCTTTATTATTGTAGATATCCTTAACCTGATCCCAGAACTTGACCTCAGCCGCCCTTTCCCGGGAAAGAATTATCCGCCCGTTACTGTCCTCCCGCCGAACCAGCAGGACATCGACCATGTCTCCAACCTTGGCCTTGAGATTACCCTGGCCGTCCATAAATTCGCTGATTCGGATTTGACCTTCAGATTTGTATCCGATGTCCACCAACACATAGTCATTGTCTATGGCTATGATTTCCCCCCTGGTCACGGCGCCTTCCTGTATGCCCTCCAGGCTCTGTTCGAATAACTCCTTGAAGCTGAGACCGCTTTGATCCGCGTCATCTGCGGCTTCGGACTGTACTTCGGTTTCGTCATTAAAGTCTTCCGGCAACTCCCCGGATGCAGAATCATTATTTTGGGTTGGAACTCCCGTATCCTCGGTAAGTCCCCTCGTTTCGTTTTCCATTAAATTTTATGCTCCTTAAAAGCCATAATATTATCACCAAAATTTATATCCCCTTTGGATGGGGATACAAAAAGGCATCTCATCGAAGGAAAATGAGATGCCTCCTCCAACTTAGTTTCGTCGAGCTATATCTTTACGACGTTTTTAGCTGCAGGTCCACGGTTACTTTGCTCAACGTCAAAACTCACGTTGTCGCCTTCATAAAGGGTTTTGAACCCCGAGCCGGTAATTGCGGAATAATGGACGAATATATCGCCCCCGTCTTCCTGTTCAATAAATCCGAATCCCTTTTTCTCATTGAACCATTTAACACTTCCTTTTGCCATAGGGCTAACCTCCTTTCCAAGCTATTTTGCCACCAGACTTCAGGTCGCCTTTCTGGCAAAGGAATCACTCCTTGGGACCGAACACAACCTGCGAAACGTCAAAAAACCAGTCGTTTCGTTACATCTTTAAAGCAATACGTCTAAAATAACTATATTTCATAAAATGTCAATAAAAAAGCTCTATTGTAGAACCCCATAAAAACATTTCCTGACCTGCATATAACCCGGGATGCACCCTCCCGGCAATCAGTGACAAAAGAGACAGCGAGGAAAATGGAGAATCCCTGCTTTCTAAACACAGGACTCCCTGGTCCATCGTCTGTGCTATCCTCGATATTTTTTCAGTTCCCGCTTCAAGATCTTTCCCTGATGGGTCCTGGGAAAATCCTCGACAAAGACAACCCTTTTGGGCGCCTTGTAAGATGCCGTTTTCCCTTTACAGAAACGAATGATTTCCGTATCCGTGGGGTTGTGGCCCTTTTTCAGTTGGACAAAGGCCGTCACCGCCTCTCCGTATTCCTTGTCTGGAAGTCCCACCACGCTGCATTCCTCAACCGCTTCATGGGTGTAGATAATTTCCTCCACCTCGGCGGGAAAGACATTCAACCCACCTGTGATGATCATGTCTTTCAACCTGTCAACAATAAAGAGATAACCCTCTTCGTCGAAACGACCCACGTCCCCGGAGTGGAGCCAGCCGTCCACAATGGCCTGGGCCGTCTCGTCGGGCCTGTTCAGATAGCCCTTCATCACATTGGGCGCCCGAATGACGATTTCGCCATCGGCTCCGGCCGCGACGTCTTTTCCGTCGGGATCAACGAGTCTCACTTCCACCAGACCTGCGGGGGTCCCCACCGACCCGATCTTATGACGATAGATGTGGTTGAAGGTCACAAGGGAGGCGGTTTCCGTCATGCCGTATGCCTCGTGGATGTTGAGCCCGAAGGTATCTTTCCATTGACGCACGACTTCAGAGGGCATGCTTGTGGCCGCCGAAAAAGAGTACCTTACGGTCCTTAAGTGCTCGTGGCAGTCGGGGTTGTTGAGGAAGCGAATGTAGACCGTCGGGACGGCATAGAGCCGGGTGACCTTGTTCACGCCGATCGAGGAGATGATTTCATCCATATCAAACCCCTTGTGTAACACAAGGGTGGCGCCGGCATACAGGGTGGAAATCATGATGTGTATGGACGCAAAGACGTGGTTCAGGGGCATGAAACACAGACCGACGTCATCAGGGACAAGCCTTTCGTGGTAACAGACATTCTGACTGGCGTAGAGCAGGTTTCGATGCGTCATCATCGCCCCTTTAGGGGTCCCTGTCGTCCCCCCGGTATACAGGACCACACACATGTCATCCGGGTCGCATTCTACAATATCTATCGGCTCCGCTCCCGCCCCCTTTTCCGCCCTCAGGGAGGACAGAACCCCGTCCTTCTCGATAACCAGAACCTCCTTCAGGTGAGGCAAAGCCTCACGGGCAGGCATACTTCCGGCCAGGGCCTCCGTGGTCACAACCAAACGGGCCTCGGCATCCTTGATCATATGCTCCACCTCGGAACCCTTATAGGCCGCACTTATGGGGACCACAGCCGCGCCCAGCCTGATTATACCGAAATAGGCCATGATCCACTCGGGCCTGTTTTCCGCATAGACCCCCACCCTGTCGCCCTTTTTGATTCCCTTTTCTCTGAGAAAAGAGGCGATGCGATTGACGCATGCGTTCAGTTCCTCATAGGTAAAGAAGGCATTTTCGAAAACCAGGGCCTTCTTTTCGGGAAAATACGTAGCACTCCGCTTGATGATGCTTGAAAGATTCACAGATTACACCTCCCGACTAAAATGAATGATCGTCAATTGCAGCCAAGGTCTTGGATTTCAAACGTCCCGGGACCGGCCGCCCCTCGGCATCCACGGGCGGTCCAGGGTGTGCAGCTCAGGCCGGATTCTCAAGGCGTGCCTTCACATAAAGGTCGCGACTTGACAAAAAATCGTGAGGATAAGGAAGGCCAACCTTCCTATGAGAGACCGCACAGAGGGATGACACTCAGGGTAAAATACTGAGGAGGGGGAAAACGGCCCTTACTCCCGTCTTTTTCATAATCCTGAAATCCCTCTGTCTTGTTTTCCGGATGGATTCTCATTCGGTTTTCGGGTCCGGCAGCTCAAGCCTGACGACCTGGATTTCGGTTCGTCCGGGAGATTCCCTAACAGACGATAACTCATGGCCCTCCTGTCCAAGTGTGTCACATTAATCATTTATTCGCGCGCGATTGTCAAGGCATAAATGCCCATTTCAGATCAGCGGCAAATCCTGCACTTGGACCAGGGTGCTCTATATAAAGGGGCCCGCGCATGATCCTGAAGTTCATGGCCGGCACGCATCCTTCTTTTCTACTCCCCCATTTTTCGCAGCAAACGTTTGCACCACTCCGGACCCCACCCCCTCTCAATCCCGGCACGCCCAAAACAAAGGCACGCCTTTTCCGGTCTTGATATCCACCAACCCTTCCTCGCAAATCCGCAGAAAGGGGATGGCCGCACCCGTCAGGGTGCTCAACGTCCTGAGGGGATCGTCAAAAGGGAAGCCCTTCTCCTTCATCACCCGGGTCATCTCCCCACTCTTTTCCGCGAGCAGGGGCAGGGGCAGATCAGACATGAGCCCCAGGATAGGCAAGGGAATCTCTGCAAGAATCCGACCCCCTGAACAAAACACGACCCCTCCCTGCAAGTCCTGGATTCGGTTTACCGCTTCCGCCATGTCCTCTTCCTTCACTCCCACAACAATGATATCGCTCGTATCCCACGCCGAGCTGGAAGCCACGGCCCCTTCCGCCAGCCCGAATCCCTTGATAAGCCCGACAAAGGTCTTTCCTGTTTCGATACTCCGATCAATGGCCGCCACCTTGAGGAGGTCCTGTCCAGGATCAGGTCTGATCAGGCCCTCCACTACGGGGAGACAGGTCACGCACTCCCTGGTGACAAGCGGCGCGATCTGCTCGATGACCCTGACATTGACATGGGACCAGGGATCTTCCACCCGAACGGCAAAGTCGGAGGCCTCGAACCTTTTATCGAGGTGGATGCTCTTCAGGCTTTGTGGAGAAAAATGGTGCGACCTCGGGGACTGAAGCGGTTTTCCGTCTCTGGCGATGATCCGACCCCTGCTGATGACCACCTCCGGTCTGATCGTCCGGGGATCAGGCAGGATGAGCAGATCGGCATACCTGGCCGGTGCCAGGCCGCCGACAATGCCGTCCAGACCAAAATATTCCGCTACATTGATGGTGGCCATTTGAATGGCTGTAACCGGATCGAAGCCAAGGTCCACGGCCTTCTGCACCACGTACTCCATATACCCCTTTTCGAGTAAATCACCCGGCTCCACCCCGTCGGTGACCAGGATCAGCCGCCTCAAATCGATTCCCGCCGCCCTGATCTGTGATATGGCCTCAAGATCCCGTCTTATGCTCCCCTCCCGGACCATCACGTGGAGACCCAGGCGGAGCCGCTCGAGGGCCTCCTGTGCGGTAATGGGCTCGTGGCAGGAAGAAACGCCCGTGGCGATATAGGCCGTCAAGGAGCGCCCCTTTGCCCCGGCGGAATGCCCCTCCAGTTTCCTGCCCCCGAGGAGTGTTGTCCTGAAGTTGGGGAGAAAGGTGTCGGGGTCCTGGATGACCGCCTGCCAGTAGGACTCACCGAGCCCGATGACCTCATCCCTCGAAAAAAGCTGCTGCAGAGAATAACTTGAAATGCCGTGTGAACGCCGACTCGTGGATGCCATGGCCGGTGCCGTGGCAAAGATCTTGACAGGCTGGTCCCTGAAGGCCTCCAGAAAATCGGTGATGCCCTCACAGCCCCTGAGGGGATAGGGCTCCACGGTCTCGGTGATGATCGTGGTGGTCCCGCCGGCCATCACATAGCGAAGAACCTCCACGGGGCTGCAGAGACCGTCGGCCAGGTGGGCGTGGCCGTCGATCAGGCCGGGGATGACAGGCCTGCCGCCGGCGTCCAGAATCTCGGTATCCGGGCCGATACTCTCCTCAGGAGCGTCCCCCACATAGGCGATCCACTCTCCCTTTGCAAGCACCGCGCAATCCTCGATGAACTCTCCCGTGTAGACGTTGAGCAACGTCCCGTGCAGAACGGCCAGGTCGGCCTTTTCTTTTCCCAGGCTGACGGCCATCACCTCTTTGGCCTTTTCCAAACCCTCAATCGAAAGCAGACTGCGCCTTTTCACCTCAGAAATCCTCCTTGTTTTTCTGGTCCTTGTCCAGACCCGTGAGATACGAAACCGAATTTTCGCCGGTCCTCCGTCACCACCGGGATGCTAACACCACGAGTCCCCCCTGTCGAGCGGTTCCTCGCCCACAAGCCGGGCGGTCCGAGGATATGTTTTCAGGTTACATGCAGAAAGACGAATAATCGTCCGGTATAGCTAAAATTTGTTGACATACTCCCCTTTTTATTGCTATACATGCTTCGCTGGATACCCAAAGGGCAGGGCCGGACCCTTCCGCGCCGTCCGCGCACTTCAGCCGGCGGCAAAGAGCGGGCGCCTTCTCATCAAAGGCAAAGAAGGCCTTGCGGGTACATTTTCGAAGGAAAGGAGGTGACGGGGTCCTTAACTGATTTTTCTGTTTGTTTAGAGTGTTTTTTCTGTTTTTTCTGTTTATAAAAAAATTTCTCTAGGAGGAAAGTTCAATGAAAAAGCTGGTTATTTTTATGGTAGCCGCTGCATTCGTGCTCGGCATGACTCTGCCGGCCATGGCCGCTGAAAAGGAAGTGAGCCTTTACGGCAGCGTCAGGATGATGACCTACTGGCAGGACAAGTCCAAAGAGGCCTTTGACGGCCTTCACAGCGACGGCGATCTGGTGTGGGATCAGGACTTGGGATGCTCCCGGTTCGGCGCCATCTTCAAATCCGGCGACATCGGCGGCCATGTGGAGATCAGGCCCCGGGACAGGGACCTGGGTATCGGCGGCGCGGTAGGTGGTTATTACAACAATGAGACCTTGAGGCTGTGGAATGCCAGCTGGAATTTCGGCGCAGGCACCCTCATCATCGGCCAGGCCTACACCCCGACCTTTAACCCGGTTGCCAGGGAATGCCTGCTCGGCGGAGGGGGCTGGACGGACGGCGTCGGCGACATGGGCTTCAGCGTCCGTGAGCGCGGTATTCAGGTCCATTTTCCCATGGCCGCTGCAAACGGAAAACTCGAATTTGCCCTCTTGAGGAACCAGGCCACATACGGGTTCATCACCCCGCAGCCAAGCGGTCTGGCTGGTGCCAATTTTGCTGATATCGACACCACCTTCCCCAAGATTGAAGCCCGCTTCAGCTTTGCCACCGGGCCCTTCTCAGGCGCTATCTTCGGCGGTTACAACACCTTCGAAATAGTCGATGCCAACGACAAGGGATATGATGTTGATTCCTACGTGCTCGGCGCAAAATTCGGCCTGACCATGGGTGCCGCTTACCTCAATATCGGCGTCTTCACGGCCGAGAACCTTGAGAACTACGGCGTCGGCGCCCCGCGTGTCGGTGTCTACGGCGGTAGAGTAGGCGACGCGAGATTCATGAACGGCAACATCGAAGACGTAGAGCACTTCGGATGGACCGCCGCCCTCGGCTACAAGTTCTCCGACATGATCTCGGCTGAACTCTTCTATGGCCAGAATTACAGGGAAGCCAAAAACGCCATGGGCAAGGATGATGAAGACGACAATACCGCGTGGGTATTCATGCTTCCCATCAAGGTGGCCAAAGGCTTCACCATCACACCCGAGTTCGTCTATGAAGACAGGAAAGACAGCATCACCAACGGCGTGACCCGGGACGACGGCGACGTCACCTACTACGGCATGTACTGGCAGATTGACTTCTGATCCTTCTTAGGGTTGGAAGAACCATCTTATCGCCCGGGGCCCCCATGGGTCCCGGGCTTTTTTGTCTCTTCCCTCCATTTTCTTTCTTCCCCGGCGACGGCCTTTTGTGTTAATAGTCCGGGATAAACCCACAGACGCCCAAAGAGGAACCTGCTTATGATGTCAAGAACCAGATACCTTCACAAGATCCTTCCGTTCACCCTGCTCCTTCTTTTCCTGCTCCCCTCGCCGTGCCCGTCGGCCGACAGGAAATCCGTGGTCCTCCTCCCCTTGACGTTCTATGCGGATCCAGGCAAGGCCTACCTGAGAGAAGGGCTCAGGAATATGTTTCTCTCCCGCCTCAGCGGTGAGGACCTCGTGGTCATCGGGGACGACCTTCTGGACCCCCTTTTGACCGAGGCGGACAAAAAGGGGGTCTCTTCCGGGCAAAGGGCTGAAGAACTGGCCGGGGATGTCGACGCAGACTACGCCATTTTCGGGAGCGTCACGAGCCTCGGTGCAGGGTACAGCCTTGATCTTTCCATACTCGACCTGACCAAGGACGAACCCGACCTGACCAAGATATCCGAGGCCGTGGATGAAGACCAGCTCATCACCAAGGTGGCGGACATTGTCTATGACTTCCGGGCCGTCGTGGCCGGCGTCGATATCCGAAAGCGCGGGCCGGCCGGCGCGCAACAGGAATCGCCGTACAGCGATGAAACGCTCCTGGGCCTCTTTTTTGAACCCACATCCAGGAACCGGGAATTCAGCCCCAGAGGCACCCTGTCCGTCAACATGCTGATTATGGGCATGGACACGGGTGATCTGAACGGTGACGGCCAGGCCGAAGTGGTCGTGGTTGGACGAGACAAACTCCTGGTCTATGGCAAGAAGGAGGAGACCTATGCCCTCATGGGGACTCTCGAGCCCGCTTTCAGCGAGGATTACCTGAAGGTCAGCGTGGGGGACGCAGACCAGAACGGGAAGGCCGAGATCTACGCGGTGAGCCGCTACGGTATCCGGGCCCGCACGACGATCTGGGAGTGGGACGGCCAATTCAAGAAACTTGATCAGCTCTCGGGCCATCTGAGGGCCGTCCGCCACCCGACGGGAGGCACACCCCTCCTGCTCTTCCAGGATTCACTGATGCGCCGGTTTTTCAGCGGTCCCGTGACGATCATGGACTACAAGGGGCCGGGGCGATTGGTGCCCAAAGAGACCCTGAAGCCGGAAGGCG
The DNA here is from genome assembly GCA_049366815.1 of Desulfatiglandales bacterium. Taxonomy (GTDB): domain Bacteria; phylum Desulfobacterota; class DSM-4660; order Desulfatiglandales; family HGW-15; genus CAYNYM01. Next base: position 24,498 of record JBMNCO010000181.1, read on the forward strand.
GGATACAGTTTTATACGGTCGCCTTTTTTGATCTTGAAGGGGATGGGATCCCCGAGATTGTGGGCCTGAATGATAACGACCGCCTCTGTGTCTGGAATCAGGATGCCACGGTCGTGTGGCGGAGCGAGGACAAGGTGGGAGGAACAAACAATGCGATCGATCTGAAGGAGGTCTTTGAGGAAGACAGGCCGTACTTTACCTATTTCAACAGCAGTATCGCCCTCCTGGACATCGACGGGGACGGGAAGAAAGAGGTCCTGACGCCCAAAAACATCCCCATGATAAAGCACCTGGAATATTTCAGGGTCTACCCCGAGTCCAACATGATCGCCTACAAGGTGGAAGGTGGAGGCCTTTCCGCCCGGTTCAGCTCGAGGAAAATCAAATACTGTGTGACCGACGTCCAGGCAGAGGGCAAAACCGTTTTTCTTGCGGTCCAGAAAGCCAAAATCACCAAGATAGGTTCGGGATCCGGCCGAATCATGTGGTTTGAATA
>JBMNCO010000181.1:25093-72955 GCA_049366815.1 Desulfatiglandales bacterium
AAGCCAAAATCACCAAGATAGGTTCGGGATCCGGCCGAATCATGTGGTTTGAATAACGTTAGAAGAACTTATACTGGAGACCGATCGCCAGGATCCATACATCTTTCTCCAGTTTGACTCCCCCTGAGGTGGTCTCCGCGTCGTAGAATGATCTCATGGCACCAAGATTCAGAATCAACCCCGGCCGGGCCTCGCAGGCAAGACCGGCAGCCAGGGTATGGGCGTCCAGCTCGGGCTGTTCTATAGACATGTCATCGGGATCGATGCCCGTTTTGCTGAACAGGTATCCCGCACTGGCCCTGACCCTGGGGCTGAAGGCATATTCGGCCATGATCCCGAGTTCATAACCGTTCTTCTTCTGTGTCTCGTCCCCGGCCGACAACGCAAGATCATCCCAGGTGGCATGGGCGTTCAGGTAGGATGTCCAGTCGGCCTCTGCCCTCAGCGCAGGCGTAAACTGATAGGAGACACCAACGCCGATCACTCCCGGAAGGTCTCTTCTCACCCTTTCCCCTTCTCGGAGCACACCCAGATCATCTCTGTGCACCGTGGTTTTCAGGTCCAGGTTCGTCTCCGTCTCAAATCTCATCCCAATATTCAATGATTCCGATGGTGAAATATTGAGCCCGACAATGCCTCCCAGCCCGTCTCCCGTTTCTTCGTAATCCACGTGGAACCTACGGTTCAAAAACGGACCGGCGAGGGTGGCGAAACCCTTCCTCTCCCGCCGGGCATCCACATATCTCAAGGCGATGGAAAGGGAAACCAGGTCGTTCATGGCGTAGGCCCCTCCCAATGTAAAGCCGTAGTGACAGCTGTTGCCTTCGATATAGTGCTCGGTCACCCTGTCGAATACCCCCCCTGAACGGGCCATCGTAAACTGCGCGAGACGCAGCGTGGACACGGAACCTTGCCCGTATTCCGCCCTGCCCCCGCCGGAAGGGATCGTGAACGCGCCGAACACCCCCCATGGGCCTTTCCGGTAAAGGCCAAAGACACTCGGGATGATATTCGGCTCTTCATCCTCGTATGTAACCCCCCGGTAGGCGTTTGAATAGGTCTTGAAGGCGTACTGTCCGGCGATGTTGACGTAAAGGCCTTCCCCCATCTTGACGGCGCCGGCCGGGTTGTACGCAGCACAGTCTGCAGAATCCGTCGCACCGTTTCTGTTCAGAGTCCTGATCCACTCTGCACTGAGGTTGGACTTGTTTTCTATGCCGCCTGCATAAAGGACTGAATGACCGAGCAGCACAACCACCAGGGCGGTCAAAAGAAAAAACCGTTTTCCCATCCGCGACCCTCCTACCATGTTGCATCAGGTTGTCAAATCATCGTTCTGTGTTGCGGCGAAACACCGCTCTGCGAACGCGGGAGGCATAATATTCCTTGGGTATCCCTGCACAAAGGCCGGAGGCACGCTATAATATGCCTGTAAAAAAATCAACACCAAAAAGACACGATTTAAATGACTATAATGACGATATGGATGATAAGATAACAGATTCGGGTCTAGAGCACTTGCATTGGAAGCAGGCCGGCGTCGGGGGCCTGTCTTTTTTTGAAAGCACAAAAAGCTTATCTCTGGAAAATTTTGATGCTATGATGAATTCGTTCTATTGCCTGAATGAAAGGAGGGCGACATGAAAAACAGGATGGGTATTTCTTTGCTTTTGCTTTTGATTCTTTTCGTCTTTGTGGCATGCCAGACCGCCGCCACGCAACCGGGGACCCCCGGGCTCAGGACCATGAGCCTGCATGTGCCGGCTTGCTCCTGAGACGACTCCGCCGCAAGGATAGGTTCTATCCTTGAAAAAACCGCAGGTGTGGTAAAGTACAGTACGATGCCCGATGCCAACCGGGTTATTGTGACCTTTGATGAAGAGAAGGTCACGGCCGAGAAGATTGTGCAAGGCCTCTTTAACGGAGGCTTCGAGGTTATTGGAAAGCCCTGGTTCACCAAATGACCCCTGAAATCCCCTGAAGGATAAAAGGGTGCGGGCAGGTACGGAAATGCCCGGCCGCTCGCGCCCCGGGGGCGATTTTCAGGACCTTGCGGCCGGGGTCAAACAGACCTCGGCCCGTGTCCAACAATCATTTATATCTTGAGAACGCCTTCAAGGGGCCTGCCACGGTCTATTTTGTCGCCTACAGTACCACCGCAATATTGGCAGCGGTATTCGTATTTTTCGCCTTCAGGCAACACGAGGAGTAAGAATTTTCTGACCGGAACGGCTCGACCACAATCGGCACAATAGAGTTCCGTCGCCTCAAATTCATCGAAGTTTGCCTGTGGCTTCCCCGCGGCCTGAGGCTCGGGGGCTTGAAAGGTGAAGAATTGTTTTTTCATCATAAACCCCTGCTGGTCAAACATCTCCTTCATTACGATCCCGCCCGCGCCTCCCAGGGAGGAACCTCTTCGTTCTCATGCCTTTGCTCTGACGGCGGCATGAACAGTAATCATCGCCTGGGGGGACCGTTATTCGAACTGTAATAAGTATAATATTTCAACCGGGTCCGCGCAAGTTTCCCTCACGGGGCAATATGTAGAAACGGCGGTAAGAATGCGGGGGAACGCCTATGGCAAAATGAAACTCCGCCCCGATATTTTTACTGACGATTTCACACTATTCGTGTATAAAACAGACACTCGGTTCTCAAATTGCCGGGGACTTCGGCAGAGGGATTTGTGTCCAACCCTTTAACATGAATGCGACCCCAAAAGCGAACATCAACCAAACTCAAAGGCTCGATCAGATCACCGGCGTGATCCTGGCAGGCGGTAAAAGCAGCCGTTACGGCGCCAACAAGGCCCTGGTCGAAATCAGTGGCATGCGGTTGATTGACAGAGTCGTGCAGACCGTGGGTTCTGTGTTTCCGCACCTGCTCCTCGTAACCAACACCCCCCATGAATATGCCTACCTCCAAATCCCCATGGTTGAGGATCTCATCAAAGGCCTCGGCCCGATCGGGGGTATTTACACTGGCCTGGAGGTCATATCGGGCCATGCGGGCTTTTTCGTAGCCTGTGACATGCCTTTTGTCAACCCTGATTTGATCCTGCACATGATCGAGGTTCTGGAGGATTTCCACGCCGTCGTCCCCCGGGTGGACTGGAAGATAGAGCCACTGTATGCCGTCTATACAAAGGGCTGTCTCTCCTATATCCGGAAATCCATCGGGACCAAAGAATATCAAATCCAGAAGCTCTTTGACCGAATCAGGGTACGCTACCTGGAGGAGGAAGAAATTCGGGCCTTTGACCCGGAGCTCAAAACCTTTCTCAACATCAACAGGCCCGAAGAGCTGAGGCATGCCGAAGAGCTGGCGTGATTTGCACAAGACATTCGGTCTGGATCAGAGCAGGTTATCGAAACATGCAAGATACGTTCTTGTCTTGTTTTTTCTGGAGGTTTGTTGAGCATGATTGAACTCATCGCTGCTGTAACCTTTGCCATCGTCGTTTCCGCGGCGTGTTCACTTATCGAGGCGGTGCTCTATTCCACTCCCTTGAGACAGATCGAAACCATGGTCCAGAAAAAAAAAAGGACCGGGCGGGTTCTGAAGGAACTGCGTGAAAATGTCGAAAGGCCCATCACGGCCATTCTCTCGCTGAATACGATCGCCAATACCGCCGGAGCGGCGGTGGCCGGGTCCGCGGCTACGGCCCTGTTCGGACAGGAATGGCTGGGCTATTTTTCCGCTTTTTTCACCCTGGTCATCCTGCTCTTTTCAGAAGTCATTCCCAAGACCACGGGCGTGGTCTATGCCAAGTCCCTTGCCCCTGCGGTTGCATTACCCCTGAAGTGGCTCGTCAGGTTTATGACACCGGTCATATGGCTCTGCAGTCACATTACAAAATGGATTGCCAGGGGTAAACCCAAGGAAACCATATCCTCTGATGAATTGAAAATCATGGCCCGTTTGAGCCTGACGACCGGAGACATCAAGCCCTACCAGGAGAGTGTCATCGACAATATCCTCTCTCTGGACACGCGGAAGGTCAAAGACGTCATGACCCCGCGAACGGTCATATTCTCCCTCAGCGAACACCTGACCCTGGAAGAGGCCAAACGGGAGACGACAAAATGGGAACACAGTCGCTTTCCGGTCTATGATAAGGACCGGGAAGACATCATGGGGATCGTCCTGACAAAGGAGTTCTTTGTTGCACTGGAGGAAGGCAGGCGGGACACCCCCCTGACGGATATCATGCGACCCGTCCATTTTGTCGCGGAAACGGCGAGATTGCATACCGTCCTCTTGGAGTTCATGGGAACGCGGGAAAAACTCTTCATCGTGATCGATGAATATGGCGGTCTCTCAGGTCTGATCACACTTGAAGACATCCTTGAAGAAATATTGGGAAGAGAAATCGTCGATGAGTCTGACCAGGTGGTGGACAAAAGGGACCTGGCAAGACGACACCGGGACAGGCTTTCTCCACGCCCACCCCAGGCCCATGGATCCTGACATGGCAATTTTCTTCAACGTCACAAACGGCCTTCCAGGGTATCTTGCGGGAGGAAAAGTCTCATGATACCGAAGGAAATCACCCTCTGTTCACCGGACGGCCGGAAGACATGCTTCGCCTGCTGCCCGCCGATCCGGCCTGCCGGGTACGAACACATCCAATACAAGGGCAGCGTTCAAAGGATTCTGAGAGAAAACACAAAAGATTTTGAGCGAATGAAACACGGCGTCCATGCAATCACGGGTTTCAGTTGCTGGGCCCTGGGTTATCTGGACAGGGACCACAGGCGAATCGGCTGTCTGCTCCATCCCGCCCGGAACCAGGGCCATGATCTGCGCTACAGGGTGGGTTTCGATGATAAATGCAGGCGAGAGACTTGCCCGGAAGCCGAGACCTTTTCCAGACTGGGAAACGAAAAGAAGGCCTTCTGGTTGGGACTGACAGAGAATCTTGACAGCTTTTCTTATTCCAGCCGGACCCAGAATCCCCTTTTCAGGCTGATGGGATGGGGGACGAGGATCCTGGATTTGATCGCCGAGACAGAGGCGCATTGTGCGATGAAAAGCGAGTACTTCAGCAGGACCTACCCCTTTTTTGCCACCACCCTTTTCCCCAAGGCCCATGCCTACATCCTGCATCGGTTGGTGGACCGGGCCGGTCCTTCCATTTTGCGAAGCCCCGGCTTCCGGGATGCCTTTGAGGACTTTTGCAAAAACCTCTCCTCAGATGCAGCCCGGGAAGCGCCCCCAACGCAGGAGGGAACACCCGTTTTTCGGCTGGACCTGGATGACCACTTCCGCGACACGCTGAGGCTCTTCCTCGGGAGGACACGCCTCCCCCTGGAGGCCGCGCTGCGTCTGAAAGCCGCGTTGGACGACCGCATAGACACCTTTTACCACCGCATTCAGGGGAGTTGATGGAAACGAAGATCGCTGGTCTTATAAGAGAAAGGGGGCCCTTGACGGGGCAGGAGCTATTGGATGCCACACAAGAAGGCGGCCTTTCTCTATGGCGCGCCTGCAAGACGTCAAGACTCCTGTCCATGAGATCTCTGGGAACCCGTTATCTGCGGCTCGACCGCAGGATTGAGGGCTATGCAAGGCTTTCCCCTTCTATCCTCAGAGAGTTTCTCACTTACTCCGTGGTGGGCCTGGCGGAGGACCGAGAGGCCCTGAATCTGAAGGCCGATGCGATTCTCTCCCATATTGCCGCCGTCAGCCGGAGCAAAAGGGGTCTGGCCTACAATGTCATCTCCTCCCTGCTGAACCAGTTCTCGGACGAGGCCGTCCTCAGGGAACAGAGCTGTTTTGTCCTGGCCGGGGATATCGTCTATGACATGGCTCACGATGTCCCGAGACCGGAGAGGAGCACGGGAAAAATGGTCAACGGGAGCGACATGGATATCGTCGTTATCGTTGATGACCTCCTCCCCGGACCCATCGTGGAGCGGCTGGATGAGGCCATCTACCAGGAAAAATGCCGTCTTTTGATCACTCCCCATGTCCGGGAAGAGATCGATTATGTCGTCAAAGGCCTTGAACGTGTCAGGGAACAGCTTCGCTTTGACACCTTCAAGCACATGGTCGCCTGCAAGATTCTCCATGAAGGCGCCTATCTTTATGGAAGTGACACACTCTTTCAAGCGGTCAAGAGCATGCTCAGGGAGTACGGTGTGGAAAAAAAGCTCCGGGATCTGGAAAAAAAATCCGATTCCTTTCGTCAGCATGCGGAACATTTGTTGCTTCATGAAGACCCGGACAGGATCCGGACGGAATTCCTCAATCTCTTCTATCCCGTCGAGGAATCTGAAGAATTTGAGTGACGTGGCAGCCACATGGCAGCCCTTTTATTTCTTGACCCTTGAAGGATCTTTCTCTATACTTTTTAGGTTGTTGTCCGATCAGGATTTTTCTGAAACCCTTTTGACGATAACCGGGTAAGAGGAAGATCTCAACCGGGCACTGCTGACTTGTTTCCAGCCTGTATGAAAAATTGGTTTTTGGTGCCAGCGAACATGACGCTCCAGGACAGAATCTTGCGGAATGGGGAGTCTCTCCGGCAAAATCCTCAAATTTGAAAGACACAAATCGGGAGGTATTTTTTATGGGAAAGGTAGGAGTTATCGGCGTTGGCCAGAGTTCCTTTGTGCGAGGGTATCCTGGCTCAATAAGGGAACTGGCCTTTGAGGGATTCAAGGAGGCCATGACGGATGCACAAATATCCGTAAAGGACATTGATGCCACGGTCGTTTGTTCCTCCCCTGAGTATGACAAACAAAGGTCGCCGGCCGGTGTCATGGCCGAGTACCTGGGGCTCACACCCCAGCCGACTTTTTATGTGGAAACCCTCTGCTCATCGAGCAGTACCGGTCTGAAGCTGGCTTATTCCATGGTCAAATCCGGCCTCCATGACGTGGTCCTGGTCCTCGGTTTTCAAAAGATGTCCGAAATCACTTCCGCGGAATCTCAGGAAAGAATGGGGCGGGGAGCCGATATCCAGTGGGAAAGCCCTTTTGGGACCATGATGCCCGCCTATTACGCCATGTATGCCAGGGCCCACATGGCCAAGTACGGCACCACATCTGAAGACCTTGCCCGCATCAGGGTCAAGGCGGCCACTTACGGCCAGATCAATGAAAAGGCGGTCTATCGCAAGGCGGTGACCATGGATATGTTTTCCGATCCTGAAAATGCCATGTCCAGCCCCGTGGCCAGCCCCCTCCGTGTCGGAGACTGTTGCGCCAACGCCGACGGCAGTTCCTGCGTGATCGTCGCCAGTGAAGAGAAGGCCAAGGCCTTCTCCAAGAAGCCTGTTTGGATCCTCGGCATCGGCGCGGCCTCCACGGCCGTCAATATGGCGGGGAGGGACCTCTTTACCGGCCTGACGGTTGGGGAGGAGGCCGGAAGGCAGGCCTACAAGATGGCCGGCGTGACGCCGCAGGATATCGACGTCGCGGAAGTCCATGACTGTTTCACCATCGCCGAGATGATGGCCTATGAGAACCTGGGGTTCGCAAAGCCCGGGCAAGGCAAGGACCTGATCGGTGCCAAAGAGACTTACAAAGAAGGCCGCATCCCGGTCAATGTGGACGGGGGACTGCTCTCCAAGGGTCATCCCATCGGCGCGACGGGCGGATCACAGATAAGGACTATCGTCCTCCAGCTCAGAGGTGAGGCGGGAGACATGCAGGTCAAGGATCCTGAAATCGGATTGGTCCATAACATAGGTGGTGTGGGTCTTTACGGAAACGTCACCATCTTCGGGAGGTAAGAAATATGGCTAAAAAGGAAGTAGATAATCGATTCAAAAAATTTGGAACCGTCAGCTTTACCGGTATCTCGAAGACCAACGATTTCATGAATTTCCTGGAAGAGGGTAAGGTCGCGGCTACCAAATGCAAGGACTGTGGACTCATCTTTTTCCCTCCGAGAGCCGATTGCTACAAGTGTCTGACCAGCAACATAGAGTGGGTCGAGGTCACCGGCTCAGGCAGGCTCTTGTCTTACAGCAAGCTGGAATACGGCCCTGTGGGTTTTGAGGGCGACCTGCCCTACTCGATCGCCCTGCTTGATTACGGCGACTACAAGGTCTTCGGCAGACTGTCCAACAAACTGAGTGACGATGAGATCAAAGTGGGTATGGAACTGAAAACCGTCGTCAACGAGCTGCCCAATGGACAAGTCAATTATGTCTTTGAAAAGGCGTAATTAAAACGTTCTCTCCCCCCGCCTCAAAGGCGGGGGTTTTTATTTTCCATGTAGCTTGGTCTATGATCGTGCCCGCATCCTCACCCAAGCACCCGGGGTGGTTGGAAATCACCATCGATATTCATCCAATAGCCCATGAGGCCTTGAGTGCACTTCTTTTCGATCTTGGGTGTCAAGGTATGGTCACCGAGGACTTTTCCGCTCACACCCTCAAGGCATACTGGCCCCTGCGGCAAGACTTCGAAGACCTCAAAAATCGTATTGACGGATTCCTCGCAGAACTTGCGGACATTTTTCCCGAAGCCCGTCCATTCACCTTGAGGCTCTCCCGTCTCCAGGATCAGGACTGGGCCCACAGCTGGCGACGGTTCTTTCACCCTGACCGCATCACCCCGAATCTGACGGTATTCCCCGCATGGGAACCCGTTTCCGAGCCCTCCACAGCACGCATCATCAGAATCGACCCCGGCCCGGCCTTCGGTACGGGACAACATCCCACCACCCGGATGTGTCTCAAGGCCATGGAAGACATGCCCCTGACGGGCTCCTGGTCCATGCTCGACATAGGCACGGGCAGCGGCATCCTCGCCCTGTACGGTGCCATGCTCAATGCAGCAAGGATTTTGGCCATCGATATTGATCCGGAGGCCCTCCGCTGGGCACAAAGGAACCTTGATCTCAACGGAATCTCCAGCGCTGTTGAAATCTCACCCCAGCCCCTGGAGAGCCTGACCGAGCACTTTCATTTGGTCGTCGGGAATCTGATCCTCGGAACCATCGTTGATCTGTTTCCCTTTTTCTCTCCTGTTACACGGCCCGGTGGGACCCTGATCCTGTCCGGCCTGCTCCGGGAACAGGTCCCAAGGGTGGAAGCCCTCCTTCCGGTCAACGGGTTTCAAAGGGTCGCTGTGCGCAATGAAAGTGAATGGGCCTGCGTGATCGCGCGGAAAGAATCCGCACCTCCTGAGGGTTCAGGGCCGTCGGGAGACTGACAGGTCATCGACGATAAAGGGCTTTGAGCAACCCCTGATGTGGAGGCCTGCAAAATACAATGAAACGGTTCTTCGTAGAGCAAATCGATTCCAAAGAAGGTTCCTTCACCGTCCGAGGACCGGAGGCCCGGCACATCGCCCGCGTCCTGCGTATGGGACCTGGTGATCGATTTATCCTCATGGACCGAACAGGGGCCCGATATGAAGTGACCGTTGCGTCCTGCGACCGACATGAAGTCCGGGTTTTCCTCGAAAGACCCCTCCCCAGCCCGCCTGTTTCCCCCGTGGATATCACCCTCTGCCAGGCCCTCCTCAAGTCGGGTCCGATGGATTATATCATCCAGAAGACCTCTGAACTGGGTGTGAAGCGCATTCTGCCCTTTGTATCAGAGAGGACGGTCATCAGGCCAGACCCGGAAGGGTTCCGGACAAAAGCAAGGCATTGGCAGGAGATTGCGCGCAACGCGGCCACACAGTCCGACAGGGCCGTGCCTGCAGATATTGGACCGCTCCATTTTTTTGATCATATGATCGCTCATCTGAAGGGGGAGAACGCCCTCAAGATCATCCTTTGGGAGGGTGAAAATTGCCGGGATTTGAAAGGGGTGCTGGCCGAAACACCGCGCCTCGAGTCGATCGTCGGCGTGGTGGGACCGGAAGGGGGCCTCACGCCCGCGGAAGTCGAGCTTGCCCGGGAAGGCGGGTTCCATCCCGCCTCCCTGGGACACAGGATCCTCCGCGCCGAGACGGCGGCCCAGACCCTGGTCGCCATCCTCCAATATGAGCGGGGGGACCTGAGTCTCGCTGACCCCTGACCCAATCCCCCCACAGGTCGAAACTCTCAGTAAGGCCACCCGAATTCGGCGGACTCGCCCAATTCATCCTCGATCCTCAGCAACTGGTTGTACTTGCATATCCGTTCCGAACGACAGAGCGAACCGGTCTTGATCTGTCCTGTCCCGGTGGCCACGGCCAGATCGGCGATAAAACTGTCCTCGGTTTCCCCGGAGCGGTGGGAAATGACGGCCCGCCATCCCGCCTTATGGGCCATCTCAATCGCCTCAAGTGTCTCGGTGAGGGTTCCGATCTGGTTGAGTTTGATCAGGACGGCATTGGCGGCATTTTCCTTGATGCCCCGGGCTATCCTGTCTGTGTTTGTGACAAAGAGGTCATCGCCGACGATTTGCAGTCGGCCGCCAAGCCGCGCAGTCATCTTGCTCCAACTCTTCCAGTCATTTTCAGCAAGCCCGTCTTCGATGGAAAAGATCGGAAAACGATCAACCCAGTCCTCATAGAAGTCAATCATCTGGTCTGGAGAGAGCCGGGATTGATCGGACTTCGAGAAGACGTATTTGCCGTTCTTATAAAAAGAAGACGATGCCGGATCGAGCGCAAGGACCACATCCTTTCCGGGCGCGTAACCGGCCTTCTCGATGCCCGCAAGGACCATCTCCACGGCCTGCTCATTGGACTTGAGGTCGGGCGCAAATCCCCCCTCGTCCCCTACCGCGATGGAAAGCCCCTTTCCCTTCAAGACGCCGGCCAGACCGTGGAAGACCTCTGCTCCGATCCGGAGTGCTTCCTTGAAGGTCTTTCCCCCCACCGGCATGATCATGAATTCCTGGAGATCCACATTGTTTGCCGCATGCATACCGCCGTTGAGAATATTCATCATGGGCATGGGCAACCGGCACGCGTTGGTCCCCCCGATATATCTGTATAAGGGAATGAAGAGAGAGTCCGCAGCGGCCCTGGCCACGGCCAGAGACACGCCCAGTATGGCGTTTGCGCCCAGTTTCTGTTTGTTGGGCGTCCCGTCCAGTTCAATCAGGGTCTTGTCTATATAACGCTGGTCTGTGGCATCCATGCCCATGAGAGCCGAAGCGATGAGCTCATTGACGTTCTCAACGGCCTTCTCGACCCCCTTGCCCCCATAACGTTTTTTGCCTGTATCCCTGAGTTCCACGGCCTCATATTTTCCCGTTGACGCCCCGGAGGGCACGGCGGCCCGCCCAACGGCCCCGTCTTCAAGGCCCACTTCCACCTCCACCGTGGGATTGCCCCTGGAGTCGAGGATTTCACGGGCCAGAACGAGTTCAATCCTTTCCATCTCTTTTCCTCCTTATTGGGATGAGTCATCAAGAGTAACGGAATGACCGGCCTGCAGCAAGCCGCAGGAACCAACAAATGAAAACCTGGATCTTAAAAAATTCACTTGGGGAAGGCAAGACAAAAGCAGGACCTTCTCAAGCCGGCAAAGGAAGGAGGGGGAATTTCAGCAGGATCAGCCCGGGACCGCCTGAAGTCCTGCTGATCTACCTCATAACGACACGGCTTTCAATACCATCCCTCTTGAGTCTGAGGTTTTGATTCTCGGCGCCGCCGAGCGTGATATAAGCGCCGACATAGAGGTTGACGCTTCCATCAGGACCGGGGATCACATACGGGGAATAATCCAGGCCCTTCAACTTGTTGACCTGCTCCTGAATCCCTGTGGGGTCTGAAAAGATCCCGACCAGATTGGCAAACTGCGTATGTTTGACCTCCGCTTCCTGTAACCCCTGCTTCATGATGAATTGCTCGGCCTCGGAAGCCTCTTCAAAATGGCCTGCGTACACCCTGTACCACAGTCCCTTTTCCTCGAAACGGACACGCACCCAGTAGGCGGCCACCCCCTTGTCGGCATAAAGGGAGACGGCCCTGTCAGCCCGCCCTTTGGTTCGAAAGGATCCCAAATAAAGGGAATAGGGATAAAGCACAGCCTTTTCTTCGACGGCCGGGTCCGCCGCCGCTTCGATCTTGTCTGCCCGCAGTGGGACGAACGGATCCAGAGGAACTTCTATTTCAGCGGGTTTCCGTTCCGGTTCATCTACCGCCGTTTTCTCTTTCACGACAGGAATCGTCTCCGTAACCGCTTTCACGGGTTCCAGGATCCTCTCCTTTGCCTGACCGGTTGGGGGTGTCTGCTGCATCTTGGAAACCTCGGCCGGTGGCTCTGATTCCGATCCCCTGAAGGGATCCATGACCGCGCTTCGCCACACCCACATCACGGCCAGGAGGAGAAACAAGGCCGTCAGGAGCGAAAGGCTTCGCAAGTTAAAGAGATCGCCCGGCTTCCTCCCTGAAGAACGTTCCGATCCAGGCAAAGCAGCGCGCCTGCCGCATGCTTCATCGCCGATATCGGGATTAATCGCAGGCCTGGTCCCGTTTAGGACCAGGCCGAGAGGACGGCAGCCAACCTGACCCAGTTGGGTCAAGGCCCTTTTCACAGACCGCTTGGGAACCTCACCCACCCGATAGACAACCAGGGCACCCGTGATTCTCGTGCCCAGGATGGTCGCATCATTCCAGGCCAGAACGGGAGGGGAGTCCAAGATCACAAAATCATAGGCCTCCTGCACCTCCTCGATGACGTGCCCCAGTCCTTTGGACTCGAGGAGAAGAGCGGGGTTTGCGGACACGGAACCGCTTGTGATGATATGGAGGTTGTCAAGACCCGGCGTCCTCATGATATCGTCCGGCGTCATCTTTCCCATCATCAGGTCCGTCACTGTTTTGAGGGCATCAGGCCAGGGCATATCCCCGACCAGGACATCGGTGAGCCCCGGCGCTTGCGCAACTCCGAGGGCCTCAGCCAGCCTCGGTTTTCTGAGATCGGCTTCGACAAAAAGGGTCTTCATCCCGGCCTGGGCCGCGATTACAGCCAGATTGAGGGCGATCAGCGTCTTCCCCTCCCGGGGAGAGGAACTCGTAACCAAAACGGCCCTTGGGCCTTTTCCTTCCATATTGGACAGGATCCGTGTGCGCAACGCCCGGAAATTCTCAGCCACCACCGACCCGGGAAAATAGTGGCTGGCAAGGAGGGAGCCGAGCCCGCCTTCCACCTCTCCCCCCTGGAAACTCGTACCCGGCACAATGCCCAAGACATGGAGGCCCAGGGTCTTTTCCAGATCCTCAACAGACCCGGATGACCGCTCGAAAATCTCCAGGACAAAGACCGTTACCAGGCCGAGGAAGAGACCGCCCAGCCCCCCCAACAATGCGGCCGGGAGGATCCCGGGAGGATTGATCCGTTCCGTGGGCAGGGAAGCCGGCGCTATGACGGTCAAGGCATCGAGGCTTCCCGGGCCTTTGATCAGGATCTCTCTTTTTTTGCGCTCCAGAAGGGTTACTGTCCCCTCATAGGTCTCTATCTGCTTTCTGAGCCGTTCGAATTCCAGTTTGTCTGCAAGGAGGGCCCCCGCCTTCCCGGCGTTGTCCCGGGCGGCCCCCTCCAGCAGGCCGATTCTTTCTCCCATGTTTCTGATCTGGAGTGACAGAAGCCCCGCCATTTCCCGAGCGATCTCCGTTGCCCTTGGGTCTCGTTCCGGGGCACCCCTGAGAGGCGGTTTCTGCAAAGACTCGCTCAGGCTTTGGTATTGGGCCGAGGCCCTGGCGGAAAAAAATTGGCGGTCCATTTCTGTGGGGTTCTCAATAAATCGCTCCAACCGCTCAAGAATGGCCTTCAGTTCTCGCGCATCCGTGCGAAGGACGCGCAATTGCCGCTGAATATCCTGCCCTTCTTTCAACAGGGCCTCCCCTTGGACCTCCAAATCAAGCAACTGATTAAGCCGGCTGAAGGACTCAAAGGCCTTTTGGGCTTCACCGAGGGCCTGCTGCACATCGGTCAACTGCGCCTCGATGCGGTCCAGAGAGACCGCCAGGCGTTTCTCCTGATCTCGGGCATAATGGTCCCGGAAGACCGCGGCGACGGTGCCAGCAAGCCTTTGTGAAAACCCCGGATCCCCGTCCGTGACCACAATCTCCGCCATGGGACTTGCGACCTCCCGCCTGACCAGGACCCTGGACCGAAGATCATCAAAAAAATGGGGGGGCGTGATTCCCGAAGGCCTGAGATCGGATGCATCCGGGACAAGGGTGCCACCCAGTCTTTCCACCGCCTCTTTGAGGACGGGATAGCTCCTGATGACGGCGATTTGGTTGTCCATAGGGTCCGCCGGAAAAGCCGGAGGCATTCCCTCTGAAAGGATTTCATGGTCAAACTTGATGCGGCACACCGAGGTGTAGAGGGGGGCGGGGGCACTCAGGATTGCGAGAAGAGCACTTGCGATCCCCAGGATGAGGGGGAAAAGAAGAAGAACGGCCTTTCTCTTTTGTAGCGTAAGCCGGATATCCCTGAGACTTGTATCGTATCTTGACAAAACATAAACCTTCGAGGGGTAACCCTACGCGCCTTGAGATCTATAGAAAAACCGGAGATCCGAAACATCCAAGATTCTCGAAATAAATTCCCGACTCCGTGATTATTCCATGCTCATCCGCAAATGGTCGGTTTCCGGGCGGACACTATTTCGCCAGGTCCCGTTCATCGATGCTTTCCACGATGTGCAACAAGGGATTGTCACACAGCCGAATCACCACCCTGTTTTCGAGAAGATTCTCCTCTCCGTCATAGATGAGTTCGACGATGGGCCTGAGGGGCTGTTTGTGATCTGTTGCGACGACACGGCCGATGGATCTGTTGTTCAAACGCACCAGTGTATTGACCGG
Organism: Desulfatiglandales bacterium; assembly: GCA_049366815.1. GTDB lineage: Bacteria > Desulfobacterota > DSM-4660 > Desulfatiglandales > HGW-15 > CAYNYM01. Next base: position 39,814 of record JBMNCO010000181.1, read on the forward strand.
GAAAAGAGAGATATGGTCCAGAAACACTTTCAGCAGTCTGGCCGGGAACAGTCCCTTTCCCTCTTTGACGATCAGTTTAATGGCCTCGGTCTGCAGAAGCTTGTCACGATAGGGCCTGTGTTTGATCATGGCGACATAGGTGTCCGCAAGCCCGATGATGGAGGCCGTCTCCGAGATCTCATTTCCTTTCAGTCCCTTTGGATAGCCTGAACCGTCCCATCTTTCGTGGACCTGCAATGCCACGTCCGCGAGCCGGTGATAGGGCTCTGCCATTCCGAGAAGGATTTGCCGGCTCATTTCAGGATGATTCCTGATAACGGCCATCTCCTTTTCATCGAGCCGCCCCCTTTTACAGAGGATTTCTCCGGGAATCTTGTACATCCCGACATTTTCAAAAAAGGCCGCGAGGCCGAGGTCAAGAAGGCGATCACGGTCATAGCCCATGCCCTTACCCAGTCTCAAAGCGACGAAAGTGACTTCCAGGGGGTGGGAATACATCTCTTCCCTGTGCTCAGAGGCGCACATGGCGTAGTCATAGACGTCATCGACGATATCATTGTCGATGATAAAGTTCAGATCCGACCGCACATCCGTGGGATCCAGGACCTGATCCCCTTCCACCCGATCCCGTATTTCTCTTGACCTGTCGGCTAGTCTCTTGTGATAGGCGGCCGTGGCCGGGCCTTGGTATTGGGGTAAAGACACGGACTCCGCCCCACCTTCCGGATCATTCCGCGGCACCTTCATGATAGCAAATTCGCTGAACCAAAGTTTTTCGTCCGAACCCATATCTGAAGGCTCCCCATCCTTCCTGGAGGTCTTGTCTCTGAGCCTCACAATATCAGAAAAGCGCGTCATCTTGAACGATGCTCTCTACTATCTTGGCGTCAATCCTTTGCCTCTTCCTGCCGAAGCCGGTCAGCAAGGACAAGTCGCACAGGTTGTTGATCTTTCTGGGAACACCCTTGGAATAGTCGTAAATCCTCTGGATGGCTTCCCGGTCAAATACGCTCTCATCCCTCCCAGCCCTTTTTTGTCTGAAAATAATGTAGCGGGCCGTATCGTCAAGGTCAAAAGGATCCACATGATATTTTATCGCGATCCTCTGATTGAGCTGTTCGATGCCCCTGATCTTTTCCTTCAGTTCAGGCTGTCCGAGCAGGATGACCGTGATCAGGAAACGGTCATTCAATTGAAAGTTGAGAAGAAGCCGGATTTCTTCCAGCGTCGATGGGTTCAGGAGTTGAGCCTCATCAACCATCAAAAGCGTTTCCCGCCTTTTCGCCCGGTTGGCAGCCATCCTCTCATTGAGGAGCCGCAGACATTTGCCCTTGGCATCCGGCAGACCCGTCATGCCAAACTGATAGAGGACCTCCTGCAAAAACTCCGTGGCTTCCAGTTTGGGGTTGATGATCAGGCCGATATCAAAAAGCTCCTCCGGCAACTGCTGTATACAGACCTTGGCCAGGGTGGTCTTGCCGCATCCCACCTCCCCGGACAGCATGGCGCCCCCTTTTCGCATCCGTGCCGCATAGAGCATGCGGGTCAAGGCTTCCCCGTGAGCCCTCGAAAGGTAAAAAAATCGGGGATCAGGAACATTTTCAAAGGGAAAGGCCTTGAACTTCCAGTATTCCAGATACATAACGCTGATCAGTCCCTGCGGTCCGGAAAATGCCCCATAGGGCCATGAATCCCGGCGATCCTCTATAAGTTGATCGGTTTAACGAACTTGGATGTTTAATGTTTTTGTAACAGCCCGGTCTTTTGAAGACACCCCCGCCGGCCCGACCTTTTCAACGGTCTGGACACAACCGTGTTTTCGAGGCACATCGACCGCTTGCTTTTTTTATCGGCCAAGGCTGCAAGTACCCCCAAACAACTAGACCGGAGAGGCCGCTACAAGAATAATACAGGGCTCCTCCCCGGAGTTGGTCAGGGCGTGGAGTGAACCGGTCGGAATCCAGACGGCATCCCCGGGTTTGACATGCCGTGTCTCATGGTCAACGGTCATTTCCCCCTCTCCACTCAGGATAAAATAGATTTCCTCCATGGGGTCCCGGTGGGCCTCCAGGGTCCTGCCTTTTTCAAGCCGGGCAATCGCGAGAAAGCCGATTTCCTCGAGGATTCTCTGGTCCAAAATCATCTGCGCCACGCCGCCCCCGTGGGCGATGTAGGTCGTCTCCAAGACTTCCGGATCCTGCAAATTCCTGACAATCATGAAAAGCGTCTCCTTATCCGATGTGTTGTGGACATCCCCGCCTCAAATCCCAGATCCACCGTATCATTGTGATGTATTTGTTCAAATCAGGTCTTTTTTTATGCATGACTTTGATCACCTGCAACGTATCATTGCCGGGCGCCGAGGAGTGCCGGTCAGGGCGTATCAGCCATGCGCAGCAGACAATGACTTAATGGTGAACTCCGGGAACACCCTTTCCCGTTGATCTTGATAGGCAATTGGAATATATTTTAAGGATTCGCGAGGGAAACCCGAAAAATAATACCATAGATTTACAAGACTGTGAGCCATGACCAAGGGGCGTTTTTCAATATGAAAGAATCACGAGGAGTTGTCAAATGGAATCAATCAACCTGGATCCCCGCTTGAGGCTCATCCAACAGGCCGAAATGAGGGATAAAACTGTTTTGATCAGGGTCGACCACAATGTGGTCAAGAACGGAACGATAAAGGATCCCTATCGAATCGACGCCACTGTGGGGACCCTCTACACGGTCGCCCAAAGGGGGGGGCGCCCTATTCTCATGACCCATGTGGGCCGCCCCAGGGACAAAAAGACCGGGCACATTCATTGCCGTTCGGAGCAGTCCGTGGAGCCCGTCGTGCGTTACCTTGAACAGAAGCTGTTTACAAAGATCCACATCCCGGCGTTTCATGCGGATCCGGAAAAGGGGATCCCGGGGATTGACCCGTCGGTTCAAAGGGCCGTTGAAGATCTGAAATCCGGAAAACTCGGCATGATTTACCTCCCCAACACGAGATGGTTCCAGGGAGAGCAATCATCCGGTCCTGACAGGGAGCGCTTCGCGCGGGAACTTGCCGGTCTGGCCGATCTTTTCGTGAACGACTCCTTTGGTTCGTGGCAGGCCCACGTCTCCACCTTTGATGTCGCCAAACTCCTGCCTTCTTACGCCGGTGGGCTGCTCCAGCGTGAGTTGGCGAATCTCCACCGGGTCTTGAGCCCCCAAAGACCCTTTGTCGGCGTGATCGCGGGGGCAAAATACGATACCAAGATCGGCCCCATCAAGGCACTCTACGAAAAGGTGGACCACCTCATCCTGGGAGGGCTTCTTTATAACACCTACCTGGCAGCCAAATACGGCGTGGACGTTGCCGGTGTCTCGGAGGAGGACAAGAGCCTCGCCGCCTCACTGGTGGAACAGGACCACCAACAGCACAAAATCCTGGAAATGCCTTATCTTGTCGAGTCCGAAACAATCGAAGGAAGACGGGCGGGCGAGTACAGGTCCATCGCCCTGCAGGACCTCGAAAAGAAGGGAAAAATAAATTATGTTGTGGACATTCACCCCGACTCCATGGCCCAGGGGCGGATAAAAGAGGTGATGGGCTCGGCCAAGACCATCTTTATCAACGCTGTGATGGGCCTCATGCCTCATTTCCCGGAAGGCTCAGAAGCCCTTTATCGTCTCATTGCCGAAAACAGTACAGCGGTCAAGCTTTTTGCCGGGGGCGATACCCTCCAGGAATTCAGGGATCTTTGCCCCGGCATATATCTCTCCGGGCTGGATGATCCCAACACCTATTACTTTACGGGGGGTGGAAGCGTTTTGACCGCCATTGAGAAGGGAAGCCCCTACGGTTTGAAGCCTGTCGAGGCCCTTATGGAGGGATAGGGTGGTCTTTCCGACGCAGGTGAGCCCTTGCTCTGCGATGCTTATTTGAGGACCGGACTATGCAGTTGACACCCATCTTTGACCCTGTCAAGGCCGGCCGTCCCATGCGGGTGGCCGCCTTTATGTCGGGATCCGGCACCAATGTGTTGAGGCTCCTGGAAACCGCGAAGCGCCTCAGGAGTGAAGAAGAACTATCGCCTTTTGAGGTGATCTTTATTTTCAGCGACCGGTCCGACGGATCATGTCTGGGTGAAAGGATCGCTTTTGAAAACGGGATCCCCTACTTCAGCTATGATATCCGGGCGTTCCATTCCCGCAGAGGCCTCCGGAGGACCGTCGCCACGCCGGAAGGCCTTGCCGCCAGAAGGGAATTCGACCGGGTGGCGGAAAAACTCGTCAAGGCCTTCGAGATCGATGCCGTTGCACTTGGGGGTTATATGAGCTATATCACGCTGAATCGATGCATCAATGTACATCCGGCCGACCTTTCCATACTGACACCTGAAGGCAAACGCAAATATGTGGGTGACCACGCCGTGCTGGATGCCCTGGCAGGAGGCGAATCCTATCTCTCTTCTTCGACCCTTTGGACCGATGAAGGTGTTGACACAGGGCCGTTGTTGATGGTTTCAGCCCCTTTGAGGGTGGAACTCCCTGAACCCATCGAGTCTTTGCTTCAAGACAAAGAAAGGCTGCTCAAGGTAGTGCATGAACATCAGGAACGCCTGAAGGAAGAAGGGGACTGGCGGATCTTCCCGCGAACCGTCGAAATGATCGCGAGAGGTCGCTTTTCCCTGGATGAAAATAAACAGGTCTATGTGGACGCCGTGCCTTTCCCGCGGGGTTACAGGGAATAGACACGATAGGCCGCCATATTTTGAGGCAAACCATTATTTCATATTCTCTTTGATGGCCGGCAGACTTGCATGAAAATAATGATGCCCCTTGCCCGGCTGACAGGAGTTACTGCATGCTGCCCCTTCTCTTTATTCTTGTGATGACCGGACTGAGTGTCCTTCTCACCTCTTATTGCAGTTCAGAGGTGACCTGGTTCACCTATTATATCGGTGTCATGATCGGTCTGTTTGCGAGTGGATTGATCCTTGAGTTCTGGACAAGGAGAAAAAGGAAACAAGAAAATCAATAGATCGGAGTCGTCTCTCTGATATCACTCCGCAGGCAGGTCATGTCCGACTTGTGAGGCGTTCGAACGGGTTAAGGGTCAGCTTGAGCATAAGATTCCGAAAATTCATGGCAGGGTTTATTTCCGCTTTTTGTCCTTTGGCGGAAACCCGCGCGACCGTGTCCTGGTCCCTGAGCTGGTTACTCTCAACAAGCCAACAGGGGAAGGTTCCTTTTTCAATCATCTGTTCCAGAAGATCGATATTGAAACGGAGGGATTCCAAATGCTCCGGGGAGAGTCGATGGCTCGATATCAGGCTTTCGAGATATCTTATTAAGTAGATGCAGTAGGGTTCACATTCTTTAGGAAGCCTGCCATCCTCACCGCATCGCAGGGACAGGGAAGTCTTCACGACCTTTCTTGAACGCGAGCGGTGAAGGCCCAACAGACAAACCGGGCCGGCAATCAAAAAAAAGACGCATGCACCCTCTATCCACCCATAACCCATCAGCACATCCATCCGCGTGCTCCCCCCTGATCCATGCACCTTCCCTGCGATGTCCAAAGATTTAATGGGGCCACATGTCCCTGTCCTATCCTTCCGGGGGACGATTCCTGAACAGCCCCCCTTCATTGATCTCTCCCTATATGTCTTATCGGATTTATTCGTGAACTGTATAAACAAAAAAAGGAAGAGTCCCTGAAATAGGACCCTTCCCAAAAGAGATATTTTTTCTCGTCTCGCCCCTTCAAAGGCAGGAAGGAACGGCTCACCCTTCAGATGAATAAAGGGTGGAGGATCTGCGGTTATTCCATGGTCTCCGCATCTTCTTTACCCTGTTTTTTATCAAGTTTTTCCCGTTTCTTTTGCTGCCGCTTGCTCATTTCAGTACCCTCGCCCGCCGCCTTCAGTTTCTGGGCCTTTTCTTTTGTGGGCTTGGTGCTTTTCTCGGACTTGACCTTCGCCATGTCCTCGATTTTCTTTTCCTTGGCGTCGATCGCTTCCAGCCGGTTTGCTGTCTTACGCAATTGGGCCCTCAGTTTTCTCACCTTGGGATCTCTGGTCAGCTGATCGGACTTACGACCTTTTTCAGTTAGATCAGTAAGGCGCCGGCTCAGCTTACTTTCCAGGGAGACCTTCTGGTCCATTCTTGCTTCTCTGGTTTTTGACGGCATATCTTCTCCTTTCTATCTGAACCCGCGAATCATGCCCGGTTCACCGAAACTTTCAGGCTATCTGTCTGAAGTTGTCTTCGTACCAACTTTACAGCTCCTCAAAAATAAGGGGTAGATATTAGTATGAAAGATCTTGATTGTAAAGCCCCTTTTAATATGGGCTTTTTTAACTCCGGGCCGGAATTCGGGGATATGAAGTCGCCCCTGCCTCACCAGTCCCAAAGGGATTCGATCTTGCGTCCTCTGCGCAAAGTTGCGTTGCTCATGACACCTTGAACGGCTTGGTAATCGGTGTCCTGTCCTCTTGGGAAAATATGACTTTGTTTTTATCGGGGCTTCATATATTATCGGCGATCAGTGGGGATATTTCAGAAATCCTTTGGAGGAATGCCATGGCTGCCAGTTTTCCGACCAGGGAGGAGGCCTTTCAACTTCTGAGTCAATACAACGAGAGTGAGAGCCTTATCAAGCACGCCCTCGCCGTTGAGGGCGTGATGCGCTATTTTGCCAGAAAACGCGGCGAAGATGAGGAAAAATGGGGTGTGATCGGTCTTGTTCATGATCTGGATTATGAACGATATCCCCAGGAGCACTGCAAGAAGACCGAAGAAATCCTTAAGGCCGAGGAGTGGCCGGAGGACTATATACGGGCCGTGGTGAGCCACGGTTGGGGGCTTTGTTCGGACGTTGAACCCCAAACCGACCTGGAAAAGGTCCTCTATACCATCGATGAGCTGACAGGCCTTATCGCTGCAGCCGCACTCATCCGGCCGTCAAAGAGCATTTTGGATCTTACGGCCAAATCGGTCAAGAAGAAATGGAAGGACAAAAGGTTTGCGGCCGGTGTCGACAGATCCGTGATTGAAAAGGGCGCCGAGATGCTCGGCATGGAGATTGGAGATCTCATAGCGGATACCATCATGGGCATGCGGGAGGTTGCAGAGGAAATAGGCCTGAAAGGGGCCTGATCACACCCCTTGCCCTATCGAACAAGAAGAAGGGTCAGAGCACACACCGTTCCGATCGACATGGATGGATGTCGAACGCTGTATCGATCGCTTTTCCCCTGGAAGGATACGGCACAGGGGAAGAGTCGGCCCAGGGCCATCCCTTTGACAATGAGGACGGTTTCATGAACGAGCCACAACATATTCTCTATTGCGTTGAGGGACACACAGCTCTCCTCACGATTAATCGCCCGGAGGCCAAAAATGCCTTCAGTCCCGAGATGATCGCCCTTTGGCGACAGGCCCTGGAGGAGGCCAGAAGAGACGACCGTGTGCGAGTCATCGTGGTCTCTGGAAATGGGGACACCTTTTGTTCCGGTGGGGATATCCGGGACATGGCGAACGGGAAACTCCGGTCATGGGAGATGAAAAATTTTTTGTGGGAAGGGGTACATCGTATCATTCTGACCCTTGAAGACCTCGACAAGCCCGTGATCGCTGCCATCAACGGCGCTGCAATGGGTGCAGGCCTTGATATGGCACTGATGTGTGATCTCAGGATATGCTCCGATAGGGCCAAACTGGCGGAGTCCTACATTCTGATGGGTCTGGTACCCGGAGACGGCGGGGCCTATTTCCTGCCCAGGCTGGTCGGCTTGGCCAAGGCCCTGGAGCTGTTGCTCACCGGGGACACCCTCACGCCTCAGGAGGCCCTGGCTATCGGCCTCGTCAATCGGGTTGTCCCGCATGCCCGTCTTCTGTCAGAGACCATGGAAATGGCGGAAAAGATCGGGAGTAGACCTCCCCTGGCCGCCCGAATGATGAAGCGGGCCGTCTACCAGGCCCAGGGGAGCGATTTGAGATCCCATTTGGATTACATCTCTTCACATATTTCCCTGCTCTCTGAAACAGCCGATCACCTGGAGGCCGCCAAGGCATTCCTGGAGAAGAGAAAACCCGTATTTTGCGGCCGGTGACGCCGTTGGAGGGCGACGTGTTCCCTTTCGGCCCGATCACTTTTATGGACGCCGGTCGACTTCCAATCGGTTGCTCGTGGTCATTTTTGTCTCAGCCGTGCCTACCCGGCGGTTGTTCGTCACTTGGCCACGCCCATGGGGTGCTTCAGGTTTGAAAGGCACAAACCCAGCGATTCCCCTTGACCTTTCATGACAAACCGGCGTATATAGTGCCCATGTTTTCTTTATTCGACAGACGGAGACGCTCTATCCAGCATGTGGCTATCTCCGCTTTTTTGTGTCCAACGCTCACCTTTAACGTCACCACCTGGACCCGGTGAAGGACAGGAAGATAGGGGCATCTTGAGCCGAGCTGATTTAATCGAACTGGAAGGGGTTGTAAGCAGGATATTGGGCCGAGGGAACCTGGAGATTGAATGTGAAAATAATCTCATCGTTCGTGGAGTGCTTTCCGGAAGGATGAAAAAAAATAGGATCAAGGTGATACAGGGCGACCGGGTCAAGGTAAGCGTCTCACCTTACGACACCTCACATGGTATTATTACCTATCGATTTAAATAGCAAACACGGGTCAACCGTCCGGCGGACGCGGGCCTCGGAGCCCTGGGGCAGCGACGCCTCGGATCCTGCGCAGACGGTCGGACATCTCTCAACGATGCTTTTGCCCTGAAAGGGCCGGAAGAAGTTCGGTCACCGTTCAGAGGAAAGGGAATATGGCTGAAAAGAAAAAAGGCAAAGTGATTTCCATGAAGAGATGGGTGGAAATACACAACATGGTACAGACAATCAAATCAGGGATGTTCTATCAGGCTTTCATAGAAGACCTCAGCGACCTGGATTACAATGACAAAGCGGACTACTTTGGATTGGTCTATTGCATACCGGGTGAGGACCGTTCCGATCAGGCGCCTCCCTTTGACCTTGACCAAAATCAGTTGATCATGATGATTGACGTCGAAGATGACAGCGACCTCTTTTACACAGGGGAACGCGGTGTGGAACGTTATGAGATTCACGATATGGTCACTGATGACGTCCACGTGATGTTCCGCGTTCCCTATCCCACACCTAAACTCAAGGCCGTCAAAAAGCCCATCAAACCACTCAACAAATAGGCTGATCTGTCAATATCGTCCGTCTGGAATCCTACAGGCGCCTCTTTGCTCCCAAAAGGATTCAGTCATGGATTTGACCTTCCGGATTCTGATGAAGCAGGTCCCGGAGGGCCTCCCTGATTGTGGGGAAACGGAAATGGAAACCGCTCCTGAGAAGAAAAACGGGAAGAGCCTTTTGCCCTTTTAGAAGCATTGAACCGAATTCGCCCAGCAGGGTCTTTATCACAATGCCGGGAACAGCCGGCATAAACGCGGGTTTTCCCAGGGCCAGGGCCAGTTCTTTTGTGAGATCCCTGTTTCTCACGGGGTTTGGGGCTACACAATTCACCGCACCCTTTGCCGCCTCATTTTTCATCAAGAACAGATAGATCTCCACAAGATCCCGCTCATGAATCCATGAAAACCATTGGCCGCCGCTTCCCAATGGACTTCCCAGATACCTTTTGTAGATGGGAAGACTCTTCTTCAGTGCTCCACCGCCCCTGCCCAGGATAACGCCAAAACGCAGGAGACATACCCTGGCCCCCATACGCTCCGCCCTGAGGGCCTCGGATTCCCAGTCCCGGGCCACGGAGGCGAGAAAATCCCTGCCCGGAGGACAGCTTTCGTCCAGTTCTTCATCGTCGTGAAACCCATAATATCCCACAGCGGAAGTGCTCAGGAAAAGGGTCTCTTTGCCCTCGCGTGCCGAAAGGGCCTCCACGAGATGCCTCGTTGTCAGGACACGGCTGTTCCGGATCTCCAATTTGGCCGATTTCGTCCATCGAGAAAAAATGGAGGTCCCCGCGAGATTGATAATGACCTCGTGATCGGAAACCCTGCCCTGCCATGCCCCTTCCCGGGCAGGGTCACCTTCCAGATACCGGACATTTGGAGGCGGAGGGTGAACCGATCCGGGGTTCCTCGTCAGGACGGTCACATCGTGTCCATCCTGAGTCAGCCTTCTCGTCAAAGTCCTCCCGACAAACCCTGTCCCCCCGGTCATAAAAATTTTCATAACAAACCTCCTTCGAGACTTTGTCTCCCTCACCCCCCATAGAATCTGATGAACAAATCTTCCGGATTCATGTCCTCCCGTATGCCGAATCGCGTCAGGACAAAATCATAGCGGGTGGGGTCCTCCGGAATCAAACGGGCGAAGGCCCGGGTGATTTCTACGGCCGTATGCATATTCGCCGGCCTGCGTGCTGTAAGGTTGAGAAGAAGTCCGATTTTGTGCATGTGCGTATCCAAGGGTATGATCAATTTGTGTGCAGGGACCTTGTCCCAGCCTCCGGGGTCCACGGCATCCTTCCGGACCATCCACCGAAGGAAGAGGTTGAATCTTTTGCATGCACTCCCCCTGATCGGAGCAGGCAGAAGGCTGTTACGGCGGTGGTTTGAATCTGAAAGGACATCGACAAAGGCCGAGAGGGCGGGGAATATATTGTCATGATGATCCTCGAGTCGGGCGACAAAGCATTCATGGAGAGAGCCGTACTTTTCAATGGCCTTTTTGGCACCCCATAGCATACGCGCCAGTTCTTCACCCGTCGTGAAGCGATGTCTGAAATCCGCAAAACAGGAAAGCATCCCCTTCTCTGATTCAGAACAAAGGAAATCGAAGGGAGAGGACCCCACCCGATCCAGCACACAAGACACGCTTTTCAATATCTGGGCGACTCTCCCATAGGCCAGAGAAGAGGCGATGAGGCCCACCAGTTCCCTATCGCGGGGGTCCGGGTAGGCATACAGAAACTCAAGAGGATCAGGGTGAACAAATGCCCGACGATTCCTCGACAGGTAAAGCTCCTCGAGGACCGCACCGGCTGACGGAGACAGGATGGATATCCTTTTCCCTCTTACATTCATTGAGGACGGGCCGTCAGCTCTTTTTTTTCTTCTGAGAATACATGATGTTGTCCGCCCTCTCAATAAGGGTTTCCGAAGTATCCCCCTCCTTGGCCAGAGCAATCCCGGCGCTGACGCTGACATGGATATCCCCCTTGGCATAGGAGGTAAAACGTATTCGTTTGAGGTTTTTTCTGAAATTGAGGATTCTCTCCATGGCCATTTCGCCTGTCAGACTTTCAATAAGAACAACAAATTCATCCCCCCCATATCTTGCAATGAAATCGTCTCTGCGAAAGCTGTCAACCAGGCACTGGGCCACCTTGCACAGGACCTTGTCTCCCGCCACATGACCAAGGGTATCATTGATTTCCTTGAAGTCGTTGACATCTAAAATAATCAAACAGAGGGGAATGCCGTGTTCGTGAAACCCCTTCAGTGATTCGGTGATCCTTTCGTCAAAGGCCTTTCGATTGTGGAGGCCGGTCAACCCGTCCTTCTCCGCTGCGGCCTGGAACTGCGCCGCCCTTTTGGACACCTGGAGCATGCTCTTCTCGGCTTCCGAGATACGATTTTTGAGTATCTGAATACTTTTAAAGGCCGACTTCGCCTTCCTGGTCGCCTCTCTTTTCCTATCCGACAACAGGCGCTTGATATTGTCGATCTTTTCTACAACCGTGATCTTGATTTCATCAATGGTCCTGTGAATATTGAAGGATTCGACGATGGAACCCGCTTCGGAATTGACCTTCATCTCGAGGTACTCGATAGCTTTGAGGCTCTCTTTTTCACCGAATTCATTGCTCAGGGTCTTTTCGAGATCCTTGACCTGATCAAGGAGGTGGATGAAGGCCCTGTTTATATACCTGAAGTCTTCTCCTATTTTTATTTTCAAGGTGTCCACGAGGGCCAGGAAGGCTTGGGTTGCTTTGTCAAATTCCTCCGGGTCTACGCCATCCTTACACGTGAGATTGATGCTGGAGGCCATCTCGGCAAGCTCGTCGGTCAGAGGATAAAAATCTTCCAAAATGGCGTTCATCATGCTTCTCACCGCCCGGCATGCATCCATCAGGCGCTGCTCCAGAGTCCCGACCAGATCAGGAGAAACCGCCTCCTTTTCCTGCTCGGATTCGGTTGCAAGGATCTTGTCCTTGAGTTTACCAAGCTCAACATCGATGAGATCAATGGGCATGGTGGACTCCGCAGCCACCATCCTGTTGAGGATTTCCAGTTCCGGGGCCATTTCCTCGTGCATGGCCAACACGGTTCCAAAGGTCTTGATGACCCTTAGAAGGCAGTCTCTCTCTTCCTGATGGACCCGTTCAGTTTCAAGGTATTCTTGTTTGAGTCTTTTCAGTTCGGTGTTTGGATCCGTGCTCATATTTTCAGACCTTGGTCATAACGCGGCAAATACGATACAGGGCCTGTCTTCGCTCCCTCCGCCCGTACGGGAGCGCCAAGACCCTTGGGGTCTTTAGGTCTCCCTTTCGTCAATCTCAATATAGGGTCTTTCGTTGTAACCCGTATAGATCTGACGCGGCCGATGGAGTTTCCAGCCCGGGTCGTCCATCCCTTCCTTCCACTGGCTGATCCAGCCCGGCAGACGCCCGATGGCGAACATCACCGTGAACATATTGAGGGGTATCCCGATGGCCCTCAGGACGATCCCGCTGTAAAAATCCACATTCGGATAGAGGTTGTGGTCGATGAAATAGGGATCGCTGAGTGCCACCTCTTCAAGCTTTCTGCCGATATCCAGCAGGGGATCCACTCGATTCAACTTCTCCAGGATCTTATCACATATCCTTTTCATGATTCGGGCCCTTGGATCGTAAGTCTTGTAAACCCTGTGCCCGAAACCCATAAGCCTGAAGGGATCGTCCCGGTCCTTTGCCCTGGCGATAAAGGGGGTCGGATCCCCTCCGTTGGCCTGGATATCGTTCAGCATCTCAACAACGGCCTGGTTTGCACCCCCGTGCAGCGGTCCCCACAGGGCGCAAATGCCTGCAGAAATGGCGGCATACAGGTTGACCCGTGCGCTTCCCACCAGTCTGACGGCCGCGGTGGAGCAGTTTTGTTCATGGTCCGCGTGCAGGATCCAGAAGGCATCGAGGGCCTCGACGACATCGGGGTCGATGACATAGGGCCGCACCGGGGAGTCGAACATCATGTTCAGGAAATTTGCCGCATAGGTGAGGTCGTGCCTCGGATAGACGACCTTGTGGCCCCTTGAGATCTTATAGGACATGGCCGCCAGGGTCCTGACCTTGGAAAGCAGCCTGGTGAACATGACGTTGAGCTCTTCCTCCTCTGACCTCTCCGGGATTTCCGGATAAAAGGCCCGCAGGGCGTTGACCATGGAAGAGAGGATGCCCATGGGATGGGCCCTTCGCGGATAATTTTCGAAAAACTCGCGCATATCCTCGTGTATGAGGGAGTGGTCGTTCAAAAGGACCGAAAATCTGTTCAGCTCTTCCCTGCTCGGCAATTCGCCGTTTATGAGCAGATAAGCCGTCTCTCTGAAGGTGGAATGTTCCGCCAGTTGCTCCACCGGAATGCCGCGATATCGGAGGACACCCTTCTCACCATCCATGAAGGTGATGTTGCTCTTGCAACTTCCGGTGTTACCGAGACCCGGATCGTAGGTAATAAAACCGGTATCTTGGCGTAATCTTCTAATATCAATAGCTTTTTCATGCTCAGTGCCTTCGATGACAGGCAGCTCAAAGGTCTTTCCGTCAATGATTAATTGGGCCGTTCGTTCCATTTCGCCTCCTTTCTATTCTTCCAAAACTTGTATTTATATCACAATTCCTGCTCATTCTCCAACACTACCCGGCGTTTTTAAAATCCAGCCGGGCTTTTTTTCGTCATCGCTGCAGATTATGGATTCCATTATAGATCTCAGGTGTTGACACGCAATCTGAAATCTCTCGGAAAAGATTTCGGGGCTTCATAGGACCCGGATTACTGAAAAAAGAACCGGAACGATGACCATGATCATCAGGGCCGGCATAAACAGGAGGCGATAGCTCCTCATTAGGCTTGCGTGATAATAGTCCTTGGTGACGAGGAGGCAGAGATGGACCGGCGAGAGCATCATCCCCATATACCCGAAAGAATAGGCCAAGGCGGCATAGGAAAGATAATCTAAAAGGGGCGCCGATGGGAACATGGGAATGATAAGCGGGAAGGAGGTGCCCACAAATCCAATTGCCAAACCCGTAATCAGCCCGGATATGAAGGGCATAATCATCACAACCAGGATGACGGGAATGTGGTAGGCCATGAGTTCGTTTCGGATCTGAAGCACGGCCCGCCCCTCAATCATGGTCTCTTTGAACACCATGATGGCAAGAAGAAGGAACAACATGGGCAGGAGATTCTTGTCCAGGACGGCAGACCCGAACCGGCCGAATGAGACGCGATTAATCCGGCAGACCCAGACCATGGCCACCGCAAGGCCGGGTATAATGGAAATCGTTCCCGGGACCGTGACCCTGAGGCCCAGGGCACCCAGGATGGCGTTGAGCAACGCCAGCCCCAGGATGACGAACACAACAACCAGGATCGGCATGATCTCCCACAGAAAGGTCCTGACGCCCCCCCATGAGAAACCTTCGCTGCCGGGGTTGTCCCGCTTTTTTATCGGTCTGATCAAAAAAAATGTCCCACTGAGCACTGAAAGAAGGGTCATGGGTGCCATGACGACCATATAGCGCCACGTTTCCACTCCCAGGAGGGCCACGGCCAGCACCACGCCCGGATACAGCGGCCACCAGTATTCCCAGACATGGCGAAACCAGTAATTCAATACCGTCTTCTGTTCCTTCGAAACGGAATGGTTCGCAAGGGAGGACTCTACCATCGGGGCGGAGAAAAGGGCGCCCCCGGGCATGGGAAGCAGGCCGATCAAGGCTGTCATCACAGACCCTACCATACGGGCATCCCGGGAAAGCCGGGCAAAACTCCCCACCAACCGGTCCATGTGACCGGTCTCCTTCATGATCCTGCTCATCACCAGGATGAGGGCGACAACAAGAAGCAGGCTGACGGTCTGCATTTGTCCGGCCGTGGACACAATAATGCCCAGCCATTGAACAGGTTGGAGACCCATCCATAGAGCGAGGATCAACGAGCCGACGAAAAGGGAAACACTCAGATGGAATCTCAATCGGTTGAGAAACAACACCAGGGCGAACAGGACAAGGATTTTAAGGATAGCCGGAATGCTCTTGATCCTCCTTTGGGGCTAAAGCCGTTTTACCCTCACCATGTTGGTCGTCCCCGCGACCCACACAGGGTGGCCGGAGGTGATGACAACCAGATCGCCTTCAGATACCCGGCCGGTATCCAGGGCCGTGCGGGCGGCATCATCGATCATCTCATCCGTATCGTGGCCGGCTGCCATAAACCGGGGCACACAGCCCCAACAGAGGGCAAGCCGACGGATGGTCGAGGGATCGGGACAGAGGGCTATGACGACCCTCCCCGGTCTGTAATGGGAAATATGCCAAGCGGTCCGGCCTGACCGGGTGGGCGCCAGGATCGCAGCAGCCCCCAGGTGCTCGGCCAAGACGCAGGAGGCGTGGGCCACGGTCTCCGGGACTGTTTGCCGGGGAATCATCTCAAGGAACCTGCCATGGGGGAAATGGGCTTCTGCACTCTTCACGATACGTGCCATGAAACGCACGGCCTCTACGGGATAGGAACCACTGGCCGTCTCTTCGGAGAGCATGACAGCGTCTGTTCCGTCCATAACGGCATTGGCCACATCTGCGGCCTCTGCGCGGGTGGGACGGGGGGAATCCACCATGGACCGCAACATCTGGGTGGCGGTGATGACCGGTTTGCCGGCAAGATTCGCCTTTTTGATGATCATCTTTTGGATCCCAGGGACCCGTTCCAGAGGGATCTCGACGCCGAGGTCCCCCCTGGCCACCATGAGACCATCGGAACGCTCGATGATATCATCGATATGCTGGATGGCCTCGTGTTTTTCGATCTTTGCAATGATGGGGATGTCCTTGCCCCTGGCGGCGATGAAAGACTTCGCATTGAGGATGTCCTCCGCGCTTCTTACAAACGAAAGGGCCACGTAATCCACATCATTTTCAAGGCCGAAACCAAGATCCGAGAGATCCTTGTCCGTGAGGGAAGGGGTCTCGATCGTTCCGTCCGGCAGATTGATACCCTTCCTGGAAGTGAGAATCCCGCCGATTATGACCTCGCAGTGGATATCCTTTTCACGAATCTCCCGGACCACGACCTCCATGAATCCGTCGGACAGGAGCAGCCTGTCGCCTGGTCTGACCTCGTGAGGCAGGTCAGCGTAGGAGACGGACACCCTCTCCCGTGAGCCTTGCACCGGGTCTCCCGTCAGGACGAATGACTGGCCTGGTTCGAGCCTGATGCCCGGATCCGGGATCAGCCCCACCCGAATCTTAGGCCCCCCGAGGTCCTGAAGGATGGCCACCGGTCGGTTCCGCGCTTGGGAGATGTCGCGGATGGTCCGGATACTTTCTTGATGTGATTGATGATTCCCATGGGAAAAGTTGAGCCGGGCCACACTCATCCCCGCATCCACCAGTTCCCGAATAATCTCCGGCGAATTACTGCTGGGCCCGATCGTGCAGACAATCCTTGTCATGGTCATTGGCATTCTCCCGGCCATATTGCGCAATTTTTATCGTGCAAGGTGTAGGCGAACCTGTCACGGGACACCATATAATCATATATCTGAATACTCGATGATTAATCAACGGATTTGTATTTTAGGATGATTACAAAACGGCGAATTTTAAGTTGAGGATTATACCGAAATAGCGCAGAGCAGGGGCCGGGATTTTCTCGGAGCGGGCGTATTTCGGCCCTGAGTCAGGATAGATGAAGGGGCAAAATCCCGCAGCGACCGGAGCCATGGACGGCGGAGGGAGCGCAGCGGAGAGAACATCCCGGGCACTGCTTGGAGCGGGAAATGACACAGTATTACTGTTGCGGCAGATTAAAGGACCTGTTCAGATCGATGAGGTCCTGACTGTAGCCCGGGGCAAAATGCTTCCCGTGCACGAGGAGATAAACGGTCGTTCCCTCCCTCCAGGCCCGATCGCAGAGTAGGGTCTTTCCATTTTTGAAAAAGACGATTCCTGGAGAAACGTGCCCCCCCTGTATATCATCCCCATGAGAGGGTCCGCAGCCTTCAAATGCACCGGCTTGGTCGCGTTTTTCCGGGTTCTGAGGGGTGATCCGCAATTCAATCATGGCCCTTTCACTGACTACGGCTTCCAGCCTTGTCTCCGGCCTCCTGAGCGCAGAAAGGGCCAGGCGGGCGGGGCGCAAGGCCTTGAGGGCATTGACGGACAACGCGAAATTGAGATCTGATGCCATATCCAGATAGGCCGTGGAAATCCCCATGACCCGGCCGCATGTATTCAGGACCGGGCCTCCGCTGCACCCCGGAAGGACAGGAGCTGTCATCTGTAGGACCTGCATACCTCCCGTTTCCCTCAAGCGGCTCACCTCACCCATTGAAATCGCCCCCGGAAAATTTATGGGATGACCCAGGCAAACGACCTGTTCCCCTGCGGAAGGGACAGGGGATTCCGCCTTGAGGAGGAAGGGGGTATCCTGGAAGGATGTCTTGGCCACTACGACGTCAAGACGGGGGTTGGCTTCTGAGATATAGAGGATTTCCCCTTCTTTCCCTGACGGGGTCCTGACCGAGGCGCGGCTGCAGCCGCATAAGACATGGCGGCTGGTCACCAGATCCCCTTTGGGGCTGATGAAAAAGCCGCTCCCCCGGCCAATGGGGTGGTCTTCACGATCGCGGGCCACAATCATCACAACAGCAGGTCCGCACCTTTCGGCGATTTTGGAGATGGAAAGCCCCGCAACGGCCTGATGGACAAAAAGGATATTTGCAAAGAAAAGGAAAAGGATATTTGGAACCGTCCTGGCCATTCGAAAACCCGGCAAAAAACCATCTGTTTTTTATGCAGCGTTGGGGTTGCCCCCGCCACTTCTCAATGCAACAGGTCTTCTTCACATCGAGGTTACGGCACAAGGAGCGGAAAGGAGAGGCCACTCCGGCAAAGTCCCATATCTCACAAGACCTGTGGTCCCAGGCAAATGTCCTTGATTAACCACGTGGTTCCTGTTATCCCTGCCTTACAGAATCATGAAGAAAGGACCACAGATGGAAATGGACATCAGACTTCTTCTGACGGTATTCGGTACCGTATTCCTTGCCGAGATTGCGGACAAGACCCAACTGGCGACACTTCTCTATGCCTCCAATGCGCCTCAAAGCAAACTGACCGTATTTCTCGGGTCGAGCCTTGCTCTGGTATTGGCCTCCGCCGTCGCTGTGCTGGCCGGTTCCGCCCTGGCCCATATCGCGGCCGAAAAGTATATCTCCTGGCTGGCCGGAGCGGGATTTATCATTGTGGGTATCTTTACACTTTTCAGGGGCTAGTTGGTGATGTCACAGGCCGATGGATCGTCCAAAGACACTCACCTCATCTCCTGCAGAAACTGCAGGCACTACTATATAACCTGGGACAAGAATTTCCCTTACGGGTGCCGGGCACTCAACTTCAAAAGTAAATCCATGCCGGCGGCCGCCGTCCGGGCGGCTTCAGGCATCCCCTGTCTCTCATTCGCCCGGAAAGAGATCAAACCGGACTGAGTCTCTATCATGTCTTCAACCGCATCTGTTTCATTGCGAGCATGGCCTGGTTGCAAAGGGTCTTCATATAGTGCAGTTGATCACCCGTAAGGACCTTTCCCTTGCGGTCTCTGTCCGCGTAGATGAGACCCAGGGGTTTTTTGTTTACTTGGATCGGGTACAGGACGAAGGCCCGGGCGGAAACAAGCCGCCGGTACCATTCGGGAAGACCGGCCTGAATACGGGAATCCTCGGCATCATCAATGCCCAAGTCCTTGCCCTGGCTGAGTGCGATGTTAAAGATATCCGGGGATCTTTGAATCTTGAAGGTGAATCCTTCGATGATCTTTTCAATGTTTTCACCGAAACCGAACCGTGCATGGATGTGGGTGTGCCGGGGATCCGCCAGGCAGAGAAAAACGCGATGGAAGCCGAAACCCCGGTACATGGTCTCAAGGATCATGTTGAGCAACTGATTGATTTCATAGTCTTCAAGAAGGGTGTTGGTGATCTCCTGGATACCGTTGATCAATATGGTCTTGGGATCTCTGCCCTCTGCTGGAGGGAGAACGCCTTCCAGAATTTCAAGGGCCACGCAGGCGTCAGGTTCCAGGGTCGCAGGTCCGTCTTCCGGCCCTCTCCCCTTTTTGACGGAAGCGGCATCATTCGCCCCGCCATAACCCGCCAGACGTTTTAAAAACCGGCTTCTGGAGGGAATAATCTTCAATACGCCGGAATAGACCTGCACTTTCTCTCTGGCCGAGTCCAGAAGTCGGCAGACCTGGTCCTCGGTCATGGGCACACTTTTTTCAAATCTTTTCAGCAGGCCCTTAATGGCCTTTTCTCTCGGCTCGCCCTCCGAGGTGCCTGCAATATGACAGAGTGAATTGGAAAAGGCGGAAAGATTACGAAGCATCTCATCTTCTGTCTTTGCCCGAGACACATTTCCGCGGGGCAGATCCTTCATACTCTTGACGATCTTTTCCGGAAATTTCCAGGCCCTCGCGATACCGCTGCCAAGCTCCTGGTAAGAGATGCCCAGGATCGCCCTCGAGGCACTCTCTTCGTCGATCTCCTTTTGCAGCATTCTCTTCTTGATCTGTTCATATTCTTCAGGAAAGTAAAAGATCACCAGATGCTTGCCCAGCCTGTGGAGCATGGCGCAGATGAAGGCCTCTTCAGTGATCTGAAGCCCCGTCTTTCTGGCCAGATCTTCGGCGATCATCCCGCTCATGAATGAGCCGATGGCCGCGTCCTTCAGCTCTGTGGACTGGGATTTGTTCTGCAGGTGTTCAAAGAGGAGGAGGCTTGACGCCGCAGTCCTGATCTGCTCAAAACCAAGGATGACCACAGCCCGGGAAACGGTGGTCACCCTTCCGGAAAATTGGCCGAAAAAGGCTGAATTGACCAGCTTCAAAAGCTTATTGGTCAGCGCATAATCCTTGATAATGGTATTGGCAAGCCCGGAGGCGGAGGTGAAATTGAGGTTGCCGGCTGATGCCTTCCTGTTGATTTCCATGATGTAATGGGAAAAAGTTGGGAAATCGCTCTTGTGCCTCATCCTCCTCAGCAGGAAGTCCATGGTGGCATTGGTATCAACGCCACTCGATTCCCCGTATGCAGGGCCGTCATCCCCGCCAAGGTATTCGTCCAAGGCCTTTTTCATCTGAATCGCATTATCATACCGTGCATCCGGTTCCTTTTCGAGAGCCCTCAGAATAATTGAACGGAGCCTCTCGTCGATCGTTGCATTTGCATGGGAAGGCGCAGCAACGGCTTCGCTCACAGCTTCGTACACCACTGTATCGTCCTTGTCCCCACGGAGGGCGGGGCTTCCTACAAGCATCTCATAGAAGATGAGTCCCAGAGAAAAAAGGTCTGACGCGGAACCGATAGGATTTCCCGTGAAATGCTCGGGTGACATGGTGCGGGTTGTTCCTGAAGGATCCTTCTCTCCCTTCTTCTTTCCTTCGGTCATAATGGAGATCCCGAAATCCATAATCCGGGGGTTGTCCTTCTTGCTGATCAGGATGTTGCTGGGGCTCAAGTTAAGGTGCAGTATCCCCTGCCGATGGGCGTACGCCATGCCTTCCAGGACCTGCCGCATGATATGAACGGCGCGATGCACAGGCAAAGGCCCCTCACTGTTGATAAGATCACGAAGGGAACGGCCCTCCGCATATTCAAATACAACATAGGGTCTTCCATTGCACTCGCCCACCTCATAGACCGGGATGATATTCGGATGCTGAAGCCGGCCGACGATTTTGTGCTCCTGGATGTGGCGTCTCTGTCTGTCACCCTTTTCTGACAGATGGACGTGAAGTGTCTTGATCGCGACTTGTCTTTTCAGTTCGGGATCGACCGCGAGATAGACGGCGCCCCGCGACCCCCTACCAAGTTCTCTTATCGTATTGAATCGACTTATTTTTTCAGGGGTGATCAT
This sequence comes from Desulfatiglandales bacterium, assembly GCA_049366815.1. Classification (GTDB taxonomy): domain Bacteria; phylum Desulfobacterota; class DSM-4660; order Desulfatiglandales; family HGW-15; genus CAYNYM01. The sequence continues at coordinate 60,967 of JBMNCO010000181.1, forward strand.
CTGCTTCGGGATGCCCGCCTCCCCAATGCGATGTCCCGTCTTTTTCCGTCATCCCTGATCCAGGCCTTGAGGCTTTCCCTCTCAAAGCGCCATTTATTCAAAAGCTTCTTGCCGGGGATTTTTCCCTCCTTGGCAAGCTTGTAAAGGGATCGTTTTCCTATCTGCAACAGGTCGGCGGCCTCTTCAATGGTCAAAATCTCTCTTTCCATAGGCGTAATCCTCGAACACATAACAAGGGTCTCGTACTCGTATGTCTTTGCATTATTTAGCATGTATCGTGCCAGATAACCGCCCTGTCGCATAATAGAGGCCTTCCTGACTCCCTACTGCCTCGAAGGCCCGGCATGGGCACAACCTGCAGGCGACTCCGGAAGAGAGACCAATAGATATGGTTTTTTCAATCAGAACGGCAACCGGCGGCACGGAGGGAGATCCGCATGGGACGCCGGGTTGCGGCCGACCCGGGGAATCATGAATGATCAAAACCTGACAGCATGTCGAAAGGTTGACGATCGGTGCGCACCCTGTGTGTTCCCGGCATGCAAGGGTTGCTTCATGTCTTTCCGGAATCGGTGGTGTCAGGGCATGTTTTTATCCAGGCCCTTTTGAATACGAGGCTTTTACTCGTTGACGCCCTGCCTCCCCGGGTCTATATTCTCCCCATGTTCAGCCCTGCCGAGTCTATTCACAATATCCTAGGCCGAAACGGCATCCTGGCCCAATCCCTGGAAGGATACGAGATCCGTCCCCACCAGATTGAGATGGCACAACGCATCCAGGAGGCCCTGGAGACGAAGCAACCCGCCATCATCGAGGCAGGCACAGGCACGGGGAAGACCCTGGGATACCTTGTCCCCCTTTACCTGAGTGGAAAAAGGGCCGTCATCTCCACGGGCACAAAAAACCTTCAGGACCAGGTATTTTTCAAAGATATCCCCCTTCTCTCCAGGGCCTTGGGCCGGAAAATAGACGCCATGCTCATGAAGGGGAGAACGAACTACCTCTGCCTGTACAGATACCATCAGTTTTTTTCTCAATCTTTATTGCTCAGACCCGATCTGGAGGCCGCCGGAAAGAGGCTCAAGAAATGGCTCGGCCACACGACCTTCGCCGACCGGGGAGAACTTTCATGGCTGAAGGACGACGATCCGCTGTGGGATCACCTGTCCTGCGCCTCCGAACAGTGCCTTGGGACCGATTGCCCGCACTGGGAAGCGTGTTATCTGGGCGCCCTTCGCAGAAGGGCCGCCCAGTCTCGTATCATCATCGTGAACCACCACCTCTTCTTTGCGGATCTGATGGTCAAGAGAGGCGGTTTTGGAGAAATCATCCCGCGTTTTGAGGTGGCGGTTTTCGACGAAGCACACAAGATCGAGGAGATCGCGACGTCCTATTTCGGTGCGAGGGTCAGTTCGCGCCAGCTCATGGAACTCGTTGCCGATGTCGACAGGGAAGCAAGGGGTTCCAAAGAATCCGGCCAGGAGGACATGATCAACCGGCTTGATCTCATACGAGCGGGAACGATGCAACTCCTTGAGGTTTTTGTAAAGGGGGATGAAAGAGGCCGCCTGGACCTGGAAACGCTTCGAATCATTGATCAAGGCCCGGCCCGGATGATCAGACAGGGCCTCCGGTCTCTTTACAAAGACGCGGCATCCAGGTCTTACAGGAGCACGGCCCTTCAGGCCTGCGCCGCCCGTGCCGAGGCCCTCGACAGGGCACTTGAAGAGATCCTTTCCCGCCGGGACGCAAACTGGCTGAACTGGTTTGAGAGAAAAAAGCGAGGCGTCGTCCTGAACGCAGCGCCCTTGGAGATAGCCGGGACGATGGAAGAACACCTTTACGGAAAGGTAAAGACTGTTATCTTTACCTCAGCGACACTTTCCACAAACGGAAACTTCGACTATTTCCAGTCCCGTCTGGGACTTTCGGATCCACTCATCAAGGGCATCTATCCATCCCACTTTGATTTTGAGCAACAGACGCTCCTCTACGTGCCCAGGGATCTTCCGCCGCCCAACGATCCCCGCTTTGGAATGAAGTTGGCCGAGAGAATCGAGCAACTCCTGGAAATTACATCTGGAAGGGCACTCCTGCTCTTTACCGGTTATCATAATCTTCACCTGGTACACCAACATCTGGAAGGAAAGATCCCTTATGCGATCTACAGACAAGGCGATGCGCCGAAATCAACACTCCTGGAGGTCTTTCGGAAAGATACCCACTCGATCCTGCTGGCCACCGGTTCCTTCTGGCAGGGGGTTGACGTTCCCGGAGAGGCCCTCAGTTGTCTGATCATCGACAAACTCCCCTTTGATTCGCCGGGGGATCCCTTGATCTCGGCCAGAATAGACGCCATCAGGTCCAGGAACGGGAACCCCTTCATGGAATTTCAGCTTCCCTCAGCCATCATCTCCCTCAAGCAGGGTCTGGGGCGGCTCATCAGAAACAGCTCCGATCGGGGGGTCCTCTGTGTGATGGACGTCAGGCTCATCAAGAGCAGGTACGGCCACTTTTTCTTTGAGAGTCTCCCCAAGATGGTCCTTACCCATGAAATGTCCGGAATCGGTGAGCTGTTGAAGAGACCGGAATGAACCTTGTTTTTCGCGGCCGTGTCCGGTTGGGATTTTGGTATGAATTTAGCCCTTTTCAATAACTGTGTGGAAAATCATGCTCCCTTTCTGAAGTGACCAGCGGGAGCTTCGGAACGTAAGAAAGGGTGCATGATTTCCTTTCGAATTTTTCAAAGGGCTAAAGTGTTACGGATTTTGCAGAGGCCGAATTGACAGAAAACGGGACGGAACATGTTATCGAAACATGCAAAACCCTAAACCGACCCCATTGATTTCTTTTGACATCCGGAGGAGTTAAACCTATGGCACCAAGACCGTGGAAACTGATTTCCACACATGAGGAAGCCTCATACCCCATCTTTAACCTGAGAGTCGACCAGGCGCAATCCCCCAGGACGGACAGGCTCTACGATTTCTATGTGCTGGAATCTGCGGACTGGGTCAATGTGATCCCCCTGACGGCGAATAATGAAGTGGTCCTCATCCGGCAATACAGGCACGGACTCCGGGAGGTGACCCTGGAAATCCCCGGTGGGATCATTGAGGATTCCGACTCATCCGTGGAGGCCGCCCGGCGGGAATTGCGCGAAGAGACCGGATACGAGGCCTCTGAGATGATCCTCATGGGAGATGTCCATCCCAATCCCGCGTTTTTGAACAATCGCTGTACCACCTATCTGGCAAAGGGCGTCTATCCGGCCGGGGGACAGGAGCAGGACGACAAGGAGGACATAGAAATCCTCATCAAGCCCCTTGAAGACGTCCCCCGACTCATCAGAGAGGGGCACATCACCCATTCCCTGGTTCTTGCCGCCTTTTATCGTTTCTACATGGAATATCTTCCCGGCACCGCCCCATAGACACTAGGGAACCATGGGGACGTAGCCGAAGTACCTGGGTATGGCCATGATGAGCCCCTCCCAGTAGGTACAGATGATCAGAACGGCGATGGAGACCATGAGAAAGGGAATGATGGCCCGTGAAAGCTTCTCCAGGCTTGTCCGCCCGATGGAACAGGCGATAAAGAGACACACGCCCACGGGCGGCGTTGTGAGACCGATGACCAGATTGAGGACCAGGATGACCCCGAAATGAAGGGGATCGACCCCTATCTTGAGCATCAAGGGCAGAAGGACGGGGGCGAGGATAATCAGGGAGGCCGTCAGTTCCATAAAGGTACCGATGATGAGCAGAATGACATTCATCATCAGGAGAATCAGGAGCTTGTTTTTTGTCAGGGTAAGGATCGACTCGGTTACGAGCTGGGGGATCTCCTCGCTGGCGAGGAACCAGGAAAAAATGCTTGCCGTACCGATCACCAGCATGACAAGGGAACTTGTAATGCCTGTTTTGATAAGAATGCCGGGAAGATCCTTGATAGATACGTCTTTGTAAATGAAGAGCCCGACGATCAGGGCATAGAAAACGGCAATGCAGGCACTCTCCGTGGGGGTGAAGATTCCCGTGAGGATCCCCCCCAGGATGATGATGGGCATCAAAAGGACCAGGACGGCGTCCACGCTGACCCTGAAGGCCTGCCTCAGGGAAGGGAAACGACCCTTGGGATAAACCCGCTTATGGGCATAATACCAGACGACGCCCATGAGAGAGAGACCCAAGAGGATGCCGGGAACGAGCCCTGCCAGAAACAGGGAAGCAATGGAAACCTCTCCCAGGACACCGTAGAGGATGAAGGGAATAGAGGGAGGGATGATGGGTCCAATGGTCGAGGAGGTGGCCGTGACAGCCGCCGAAAAATCGGTGTCATAGCCGTCCCGCTTCATGGCCGGAATAAGAATGGCCCCCACGGCACTGGTATCGGCCACGGCCGCACCGGTGATGCCGGCAAAGATCATGCTGATGACCACATTGATGTAGGCCAGGCCGCCGCGAAAGGACCCCACCAGCACATTGCAGAATTTGACCAGCCTTTCGGTCATGCCCCCGGCACTCATGATGTTACCGGCCAGGATGAAAAAGGGCACGGCCATGAGTACGGATGAATCCATGCCCGTGAAAATGCGCTGGGCCACCAGGACGAGCGGGGTTTCTCCCTGTGTGACCATGGCCACCAAGGGAGTCAATCCCAGCACAAAGGCGATGGGGACCCCTATGACCACAAAGAAGACAAAAGAAATGATGAGTGTGATGACGACCATACTTCCCCGCTATCCGTCAAAGTCGGCACAAATCCTTCTCGGAGCCCTCGGGTCTTTGGGAAAAAATAATCGTGATCATGTGAAACAACATGACGGCCGAACCGATGGGGAGGGCCAGGTAGGGTATCGCCATGGGGATCCGCAGCGCAGGGCTTATCTGGAAACTGGTCACCATGACCAGCATCGCCCCCCCCCATGTCATCACCGCCAGGATCAATCCGACAGAGATTCGGCCCACGATGGTCACTATCCGGGCGATCCTCTGTGGAAGGCGTTCCAGGAAAAAGGTCACGGCGATATGCTCCTGCCTTTTCAAGGCGACGGAGGCCCCGAGAAGAGAGGCCCACACCAGACAATAGCGTGCGAACTCCTCGGTCCAGAAAAGGGGAAGGTGGAGGACGTAACGGAAAAGGACCTGGAGGAAGACAACAATCGCCATGGCGCCGAGAATAACGATCAGGGCGATCTCACAAAGACGGTTAAGCCGGTCACTGATCTTCAGCATAGTGATTTCCAATCTGATTCTTTTGTCTCTGGTCCGGTTCTATGGCAACACGAGGTTTCTACTGAACGGCCCTGATCTTCTCGACAATCCCCTCCCATTCCGGATACTTCTCATAGAATTTTCTGTAAACAGGTGCCATGGCCTCGATAAAAACGGCCTTGTCCACTGTGTCTATGGTCATGCCCCGCGCCTCGATTTCCTCCAACTGTTTGGCCTCGTTCTCACGAATCAGATTCCGCTCAAAGGCGGCCGCCTGGATGGCTGCCTCTATAAAGAGTTTTTGCCACTCCGGCTTGAGTTGATCGAACCTCTTGAGACTCATGCTCAGGGGTGCAGGAGAGTAAAAGTGCCCGGTAAGACTCAGATACGGCTGCACCTCACTGAGCTTGTAGGCATGGACGATGGCTATCGGGTTTTCCTGCCCGTCAATGACCTTGGTCTGCAAAGAGGTATAGACCTCACCCCAGCTCATGGGTACGGCCTGGGCCCCGAGCTGCCGAACCGAAGCGAGATGCACCGGGTTTTCCATGGTGCGAAATTTCAATCCTTTAAAGTCTTCCGGTTTCACAAGGCGCCTTCTGGAATTGGTGAAATTCCTGAAACCATTTTCATAAAAGGCCAGGCCCTTGATTCCGACCGGTCGGAGTCCCTCCAACAGTTCCCGTCCCACAGGACCGTCCAGGACCTTGTCAACATGCTCGGGACCGGTAAAGAGAAAGGGAAGGTCCACGACCCCCATATCAGAGCTGAAATTTGAAACCGGACCTGTTGCGGTTACGGCCAGATGAATCGTTCCGACCTGCAGACCTTCCAGAAGCTCGCGCTCCCCGGTTCCGAGCTGTCCGGCAGGAAACACCTTGATGACCACTTCTCCTCGGGTACCTTCCTCGATGAGGCGGGCGAACTCCTGGGCCCCCAGGGCATAGGCATGGTGTGCCGGGGTGACGGTAGCCAGCTTGAGCGTCGTTTTGGCCTGAAGGGGCATTGCGGCGAAAAACATAAGGGCCAGGAACAGTGACAAACTGCATAGCATGAGATGTTTCATGGTTTTCTCTCCTTGATTTCGGTTTTGCCGGGGGTCTGAAGTCCTTCCAAGTGCGTTGTGATGTCATTTCGGGCTCCATCGTGGGAAGTATAGAAGCAGCAACCCATGGTGTCAAGCCTGCCGGCAGGCTCCAAATCGACCGACGCAATCCCTATGAGCCAACTTTAAATTCCAGTCCATTGCATATCATCCATTGAAATGTTATAGACATACCGAATAAATTCCGTGAAGTGAATGTCGTTATATTTCATCAGAGTGGAGGCGGCGATGGGCGTTATGCATGGTTTTGAACGCATCTTAGATCGGGAGATTCAAGAATTAAAGACAAGGGCGGAGCTCTTTCGACATGTGAAGACCGGTGCGGAACTCCTGTCTCTGACCAATGAAGACGAGAACAAGGTCTTCGGCGTCACCTTCCGTACCCCGCCCTCCGATTCCACCGGAGTGCCCCATATCCTTGAACACTCGGTACTGTGCGGATCACGAAAATACCCGGTCAAGGAACCCTTCGTCGAACTTCTCAAGGGGTCTCTCCAGACATTCCTGAATGCCTTCACCTATCCCGACAAGACCTGTTACCCCGTTGCGAGTCAGAATCTTCAGGATTTCTATAACCTCATCGATATCTACCTCGATGCCGTCCTTTACCCCAGGCTCACCCCCCAGGTCTTCCAGCAGGAGGGGTGGCACTATGACATTGAGAGAAAAGACGGGCCCATGAACTATAAAGGGGTCGTATTCAATGAGATGAAGGGCGTCCATTCGTCACCCGATTCGCTCCTGGCGGAGTATTCACAGCAATCCCTCTTCCCCGACACCACCTACGGGCTGGATTCCGGGGGAGATCCCAAGCAGATTCCCAACCTGGGCTTTGAGCAATTCAAGGCCTTTCACAGCACCTTCTATCACCCGTCCAACGCCCGGATCTATTTTTACGGCGACGACGATCCTGAAAAGCGGCTCGTCCTTTTAAATGATTACCTGAAGGATTTTGAAAAGATGGAAATTTCTTCAGGAATCCCGCTTCAAAAGGCCTTTGACCGGCCGAGACGCCTGACCAGGTTTTTTGCTGCAGGTGAAGATCAGTCGACAAAAGGAATGCTTACCCTGAACTGGCTGCTGGGGGAGACCGGTGAGCCGGAGCGCAATCTGGCCCTTCATATGCTGGAGTATATTCTGCTCGGTATGGCAGGCTCTCCCCTTCGAAAGGCCCTGATTGACTCCAACTACGGAGAGGATCTCGCGGGAGAAGGGCTGGGAAGCGATCTGAGGCAGATGTATTTCTCCGTGGGACTCAAGGGCATTGAGCCCAAGAACGTATCCAAGGTGGAGGCCCTGATCCTGGAAACCCTGGAACGCCTTGCAAGAGAGGGCATCGATCCCTTGACCGTGGAGGCGGCCCTCAATACCGTGGAATTCGACCTGAGGGAGAACAATACGGGGAATTTTCCACGCGGTCTCGTGATCATGCTCAGGGCACTAAACAGCTGGCTCTACGGGGGGGATCCCCTTGCACTGGTCGCCTTTGAGGCACCCCTTGAAGCCGTGAAGTCGGCTGCTTCAGCAGTCGGCAATTATTTTGAAGGGCTGATCGAGCGCTTTTTCCTCAAAAATCCCCATCGGACCACCCTGATAATGGAACCTGACCCGGACATGGCGGAACGGGAAGAGAGGGAAGAGCGGGAAAGGCTGGAAAGGGGCCGCAAGGCCATGAGTCCTGATGATCTGGAGGCGGCTGTCAGGGCTGCCGGGACACTCAAGCGGATCCAGGAGACCCCTGATCCACCCGAGGCCCTTGCCGCCGTCCCCTCCCTGAGGCTGACGGATCTGGAAAAGCGGAACAGGCTGATCCCCCTGGCCATCAGTGAACGGGAGGGGGTCCCCCTTTTGTATCATGAACTGTTTACCAACGGGATCGTCTACCTGGATATCGGCTTCAATCTCCACACCCTGCCACAGAAATATCTTCCCTATGTACGTCTCTTCGGCCGGGCCCTGTTGGAGATGGGGACCGACACCGAGGACTTCGTCACCATCTCCCAGCGCATCAGCCGAAAGACCGGAGGCATCCGCCCCGGCTACTTCACCTCCGTAACAAAGGGGCCGGGGCGATCCGCCGCCGCCTGGCTGTTTCTTCATGGAAAGGCCATGGTGAGGCAGACCAAGGACTTGCTCGGGATCCTGCGCGATGTCCTCCTGACGGTGAAACTGGACAATCGGGAGCGGTTCAGGCAGATGGTCCTGGAGTCCAAGGCAAGGCTGGAACAAAGACTCGTCCCGGCCGGTCACCAGATCGTTAATTCACGGCTTCGGGCCAATTACAGCGAGGCGGACTGGGCCGCCGAGAGGATGGCCGGCCTGAGCTATCTCTTTTTCCTGCGGGATCTTGCAGACGCGGTGGACAAGGATTGGCCCGGTGTGCTCCGGGATCTCGAGGAGATGAGACGCATCCTCGTCAACCGGAGGGCCATGGTTCTCAATGTCACCCTGGATGCCGAGGGATGGAGGGGTGTTGAATCGCAAGTCGAAGCCTTTTTGGGGCTTTTGCCGGAACGGCCGATCCATATCCAGGAATGGATTCCCGAGGGTATTGATGGTTTTGAGGGCCTGACCATCCCCGCACAGGTCAACTACGTGGGCAAGGCGGGAAGCCTCTATCCCCTCGGTTATCGTTACCATGGCTCGGCCCATGTGGTCTGCCGGTACCTCCGAAATTCCTGGCTCTGGGACCGGGTGCGTGTCCAGGGTGGGGCCTATGGTGCCTTTTGCCTTTTTGACAGACTTTCGGGGGTTCTCTCCTTTGTATCCTACCGGGATCCGAATCTAATCAAGACACTTGAGTCCTTTGACGATTCTGCAAAATTCCTGCAGGGAATCAGTCTCACCAATGAGGAACTGACCAAGGCCATCATCGGGGCCATCGGCGACATGGATCAGTTTCAACTTCCGGATGCCAAGGGGTTCACCTCCATGGTCCGTCATCTTTCGGGGGAGACCGACGAGGACCGCCAGCGTATACGGGAAGAGGTGATGGGCACCACGGCGGAGGATTTCAAACACTTCGGAGCGGTCCTGGAGAAGGCCGTAGATAAGGGCCTGGTCAAGGTCCTCGGTGCAGAAGGGGCCATCCGCGAGGTCGCCTGCGGCGGGGAGATACCCCTCAAGATACTCAAGGTGCTCTGATGTCATTCCCCATGATTTCTCTTCGCGTAACACTTTAGCCCTTTGAAAGATTCGAAAGGAGATCAGGCTGGCCGGAAAGCACTGCCCCAATACCGCCCCTGTCCCGTGCCGGTCGGTATCATCAAGGCGGTGGAAGTGAAAGCCGGGCTTGCCTTGCCGAAGGATGCCGTGATTTCTGTCGTGGGCACGAGAGATGAGTGATCACGGGCCGCACACGGCGGACAGACGCCGGATAAACGATCTGACCCCGGGAATCCCCTGCTCATCCAGTACGCGTATGACCTGGCTTCCCACAACGGCGATATCCGCCTTTCCTTTGAGAAAATCCACGTCGGATCCCCCCCTGACTCCGAATCCCAGGGCCAAGGGGAGGGACGTCGCCTGGCGGCATCGATCGAGATAGGCGGTCAGATCCTCGGAAAAGCGTGTCTCCGCACCTGTGACGCCTTTGCGGGCAACGCAGTAGACAAAGCCCTTTGCCGATGAAGCAATGGCCTGCATGCGCTCCAGAGAGGTGGTCGGAGAAAAGAGGAATATGGGGGAAAGGCCCTGGATCTCCATGGCCCTGACATACTCTTCCCCTTCTTCGAGCGGAAGGTCCGGGACGATGGCCCCCCTCAAGCCATTCTGAGCCATGGCCGCCACAAAAGAGGCGACGCCCCTTTTGAAGAGGATGTTGTAGTAACTCATGACAAGAAAAGGGATGTCAAAGGACCTGGCGACCTTTCCTGTAAACTCCAGGCACGCATCCACCTTTATCCCTCTCCCCAGGGCCTCCTGATTGGCCCGCAGGATCACGGGCCCGTCGGCAATGGGCTCGGAAAAGGGGATCTGCAGTTCCACAAGGTCCACCCCGCCCTCCACCATCGCCTCAATAACCTTGAAGGCCTCCTCGAAAGAGGGGTATCCCAGCACGATATGGGTCATGAGGAGGATTTCTTTCTCCTCCAGTCGCTTTCTAAGATAGGTTTCAAGCACGGTATTCCTCCGCCTTTTCTTTGATAAATTGCTGCCATTGGGGATCCCCCAGGGCATCCGCAATGGTAAAGATATCCTTATCACCCCGCCCGGATTGATTGATCAGGATGATATCCTGCGGGCTCAAACGAGGGGCCTCCTTAAAGGCCTGAACAAAGGCATGGGCCGATTCCAGCGCGGGCACCAGCCCCTCTTTCAGGAGGGTCAGGCTGAAGGCCTCGAGGACCTCCTGATCGGAGGCCGCCTCGAACCGCACCCTTCCCTGCTCTTTGAGGGAAGAGAGGATAGGGGATACGCCCACATAGTCCAGACCTGCCGCCACACTGTGGGTCTCCTTCATCTGGCCGTCCTCATCCTGCAGAAAGTAGCTTTTGTAGCCCTGGGCAACCCCGAGCGATCCATCTCTTGAGGCCAATCTTGCGGCATGCAGGCCCGTCTCAATGCCCTGGCCGCCCGCCTCCACGCCGACAAGCTCCACAGGGTCGTCGAGAAAGGCGCTCAAAATCCCCAGGGCATTTGAGCCGCCCCCCACGCAGGCGTAGACCCGTGACGGCAAACGTCCCTCCCGTTCAAGAATCTGTCTGCGGGCCTCCCGGCCTATGATGGATTGAAAGTAGGCGACCATGGTCGGAAAGGGATGGGGGCCGCAGGCCGTGCCCAGCACATAGTGGGTGTCGTCCATGTGTGTGACCCAGTCCCGAAAGGCCTCATTGATGGCATCCTTCAGTATTCGGGTACCGTCCCTTACGGGAATAACCTCAGCACCCAGACGCTCCATCCAGAAGACGTTGGGACGCTGCCTTGCCACATCCTTCTCCCCCATGTAGACGGTGCACCGAAAACCGAAACGAGCCGCCATAGTGGCCGTAGCAACACCGTGCTGACCCGCGCCGGTCTCGGCAATGACCCGCGTCTTTCCCATTCTTTTGACAAGAAGCCCCTGCCCCATGACATTGTTCGCCTTGTGGGCGCCCGTGTGGTTCAGGTCCTCCCGTTTGATATAGATCCGTGCCCCCCCGAAATGGCGCGTAAGGTTTTCCGCAAAGGTGACAGGGGTGGGTCGACAGGAATAGGTGGACATGATTCCAACATATTCCTCCCAGAAGGCCGGGTCCTTTCTCGCCTCCTCAAAGGCCGCTTCCAACGCCTCGAAGGTGGAAAAAAGGATCTCCGGGACAAAGGATCCGCCGAACGGCCCATAATAACCTCTAGATTTCATTGATATGATACCTCCTTTAAAAGGTCATCTTCTCATTGATGTTCACACCCGGGCAGTGGCGAGCAGGGGCCGGGATTTTCTCAAAGCGGGCGTATTTCGGCCCTGAATCAGGATAGATGAAGGGCCGAAACCCCGAAGCGACGGCAGCCACGGATGGCGCAGGGAGCGTAGCGAAGAGGACATGCCGGCCCCTGCTTAAACGGGCGCATCCTATGCCTATATTTGGACAAAAATGATTTCACTCTTGTCTAATAGAATTTGCCGCGCCAAACAAATTCTCCATGCATCGTTCCAAAAGCTCCCGGCTCTTCCGGCCGGGCCTGGACT
>JBMNCO010000181.1:73055-93564 GCA_049366815.1 Desulfatiglandales bacterium
AAATTCTCCATGCATCGTTCCAAAAGCTCCCGGCTCTTCCGGCCGGGCCTGGACTCCACACCGCTGTTGAGGTCCAGGGCATAAGGCCCCACGATCTTCACGGCCTGTCGAACATTTTCCGGATTGAGCCCCCCTGAAAGGATCAGAGGCATTTCGAAGGCCTTTGCCTTGGAGGCCAGTGTCCAGTCAAAGGGCTTTCCCGTCCCTCCCCGCGTGGCGGGGGAATAGGCGTCAAGGAGCACGGCCCGGATCTTCCCCTTGTAGCGGTGGACCCCTTCAAGACTGGATAGGCCCCTGACCTGGAAGGACTTGATTGAAAACGGCATCAGGGCCTCACAAAACTCGGGGGGCTCGTCGCCGTGGAGCTGCACAAGATCCAGGCCGCAGAATTTCCGGATGCCCCGTATCGTGGCCTCCTCCTCATTGACGAATACACCCACGGCCTTTACAAAGGGAGGCAGACGGGAGATGATTTCCCCGGCCTCCTCGGGCATGATCCGCCGGGGGCTGGGGGCAAAGATGAAACCCAGGGCATCCACCCCCAGGGAAACGGCCATGTGGGCGTCCTCATGAGAGGTGATACCGCACACTTTAACCTTTACCATTTCTTCTCTTTCCGGCCTCAACCAGGTCCCCGGCCTCCGAGACCATGTCGCGGCTCTCCATGATCGCCGTTCCCACCAGAACGGCCCTGACCCCTGTCCCCAGCAGCATTCGAACGTCTTCCGGGCCCCTGATACCGCTTTCACTCACAAGGATGTGTCCCGAAGGGACCAGGGGGGCCAGTTCCAGGGTCGTCCGGATGTCCACCTCAAAGGTATCCAGATTCCGGTTGTTGATGCCGATGATGTCCGCCCCACAGGCCAGGGCCTTTTCGAGATCATCCCGGTCGTGGATTTCCGTAAGGGCCGCCATTCCCAACTTTCTTGTCCTGTGGAGCAGTTCTTTCAGGCCTTCGGCGGAGAGGATACGGGCGATGAGGAGCAGGGCATCGGCTCCGGATTCAAAGGACTCCTGCACCTGGATTTCATCCAGGATGAAATCCTTGCGCAGGATGGGCAGAGAAACCGATCCTTTCAAGAGGGGCATCTGCTCCAAATCCCCCTGAAAAAATGCCCGATCGGTAATCAGGGAAAGGGCCGATGCCCCTGCCCTCTCATAGTTTTGACCAAGGAAAGAGGCCTCCGCCTTCTCCCGGATCTCCCCTGCAGACGGTGAGGCGAACTTGATTTCACCAATAAGATTGATTCCGCCCGGCCGGGAGATGCCTGACCTGAAGTCCCGGAGGGGCATGGAGGATTCCCTTGGAGGCATCCTGGAGACGCCGTCCTTGAGACGTTTTATTTCTTCCTGCTTTTCAGCGATGATCTGCGTGAGCATGTGATGCATGTGAACAACCCCCTAGGCCTGCTCTGCAGGTCTGCATCCCTGGGTCACCGCGATAAGGGCATCCAGCTTTTCCATAGCCGCACCGGAGTCAATGACATCGGCGCCCCTCTCCATGCCACTGGCGAGGTCGGTATCCAGCCCGGAGGCCATAAAGGCGGCAGCCGCGTTCAACAGGACCATATCCCTCTTGGGGCCTTTTTCGCCCTTGAGGATCCGCCGCACGATCACGGCATTTTCCTCTGCATCGCCGCCCTTGATGGCCTCGGGTTTCACCCGACTCAAACCGTAGTCCTCCGGCGTCATCTCAAAGGTCTCTATTGCCCCTCCCTTGAGATGGGAGATCCGCGTCGGACCGCAGATGCTGATCTCATCAAAGGTCCCTTTCCCGCAGACGACAAAGGCCTCCCGGGTTCCGAGCCTTTTGAGGACGCCGGCGATCTTGTCGGTCAACTCCTGAGCATAGACCCCGAGGACTTGGGCGGAGGCCCCCGCCGGGTTGGTGAGGGGGCCGAGCAGATTGAAGATGGTTCGGATACCGATTTCCCGTCTTGGGCCGGCTGCATATTTCATGGCCCCGTGGAAAAGGGGGGCATAGAGGAATCCGATCCCTATTTCCCGGATACACCGCTCGACATCGGCAGGAGAAATATTGAGAACAACCCCCAGGCACTCGAGTACATCCGCGCTTCCGCAAAGGCTTGATACGGCGCGATTGCCGTGTTTGGCGACCTTGATACCCGCACCGGCCGCCACGAAGGCGGTTGCCGTGGAAACGTTGAAGGTGCTTGTGCCGTCTCCCCCGGTCCCGCAGGTATCCAGGATCGTCTCGTCCTCCACATTGATCTCGTCCCGGTCCAGGTTGACCATGTGGTTATTGAGAAAAAGACGCGTCGCTTTGGCGCGCATCGCCTTGGCGGCACCCGTGATCTCCTCTATGGTTTCTCCTTTCATTCGGAGGCCGGTGATCAGGGCCCCGATCTGGGCCGGGGTTGCTCCGCCCTCCATGATAGTGGTCATGGCCTTTTCCATCTCATCCTGCGTGAGATCATCTCCTTTAACGACCCTTGAAATGAATGATCTGATCATGGTCTCATCCTCTATGAATAATTATAAATCACTTGACATCATTGGTGTTCAAAACAAGTCTATATTTTTGCACGGGATAGTGTTAAATCAGGCATTTGGAAACGCAAAACAGTCATCTTCACATTGAGGTTCCAACCCAGGCAGCGGAAAGCGGCACAATCTATTTTGGACAAGCGTGACTTGACATGAATTTTAATGATCATAGCTTTTTGCAAACCACAGTCTATATGCTTGAAAAATTCATCAATATCCTTTGCCCCCCCTGGGTCAGAATGGATTCCGGGTGAAATTGTACGCCTTCAACACGATACTGTGCGTGCCTCAGACCCATGATCTCCCCCTCCTCCGTCCAGGCGCTTACCTCCAAACAGGCCGGAAGAGAATTCCTGTCCACGATCAGAGAATGATACCGAACGGCCTCGAAGGGGTTTTCCACGCCCCGGTAAATGGTGCGCCCGTCGTGATAGACGCGGGACGTCTTACCGTGCATGATGCGATGGGCACCGATGATACGGGCACCATAGGCCGCACCGATGGACTGGTGGCCGAGGCAGACTCCGAGTACAGGCATCTGCGGGCCGAAGCGACGAATCGCTTCGACGGAAATGCCGGCCTGATCAGGAGCGCCCGGTCCGGGCGAGATCATGAGGCTGGAGGGTTTCAGCTTGTCGATATGCCCGAGGGTGATTTCGTCGTTTCGAAACACCTGCACCTTTGCTCCCCCGCCCTCCAGCATCTGCACGAGGTTATAGGTGAAGGAGTCATAATTATCGATCAAAAGGATCATATGATCTTGCCCCTTCTATGGCCTCGAACAGGGCCTTCGCCTTGTTCAGGCATTCCTGGTGCTCCAATTCAGGAGACGAGTCAAAGACGATTCCGGCCCCCGCCTGGACAGAGACCTTGTCTTGCTGGACGGTAATCGTCCGGATCGTAATACAGAAATCCATGTTCCCGTCGAAACCGAAATATCCCACCGCTCCTCCATAGGGTCCTCGGGGACCGGGCTCCAGCTCGCTGATTATTTCCATGGCCCGGATCTTGGGGGCACCTGTCAGGGTCCCGGCCGGGAAGGCGGACTTGAAGACGTCGAAACAATCCAGTCCCGTCTTTAATTGCCCTTCCACCCCGGATACGATATGCATGACATGGGAATAGCGCTCCACTTTCATCAAAGGAAAAACGCGGACAGAGCCGGGCATCGAAACCTTTCCGACATCATTCCTGCCCAGATCCACCAGCATGATGTGCTCTGCACGTTCCTTCGGATCGGCAAGGAGTTCTTCTTCAAGGGCCCTGTCCTGAGCCGGGTTCTCACCCCTGGGCCGCGTTCCTGCAATCGGACAGACCAGGATCTTGCCGTCTGTCAGGCGGACAAGGATCTCTGGAGAAGAACCGATCAGTGTGGTCTCACCGTAGTTGAGGTAGAACAGATAGGGGGATGGATTGATGGATCGAAGACGCCGGTACAGGGAGAAAGGTTCTCCTGACCCCTCTCCTGAAAACCGTTGTGAAACCACGACCTGAATCACATCGCCTGCTACGATGTGGTCCTTGGCCTTTCGGACGGCCGCCGTGAAATCTTCTCTCTTGAAATTGGATTGCAGGGAGGTAGCAGAAAAAGAGCTTGATGAGCCCTCCTTACCAAGCGGTTCCTCAATCTCCTTGACACATCTTGCTACCCGGTCACAGGCCTCATCATAGATCTCTTCATGAGATCGACCGGGTTCCAGATGGGCGAGGACCACCACAGATATTTTCGACGCGAGATGATCAAAGACGATCATCTGTCTGCTCGCCGTAAAAATGCCTTCCGGAAGACCGCCTTCCTGTGAAGAGACGCCCGGCAACCTTTCCCACTTTCTCACCAAGTCATAATTGAAGTACCCCACCAGCCCCCCCTGGAAGGGAGGAAGATTCGGGTTTCTTACCGGTCTGAAGGCCTTTAGAAGGTCCCTTAGGGCGGGCAGCGGGTCCTCGACATTTTCCATGGTTGTAAGCAGGTCGTCCCGGAGAATCTTCATTCTCTGATCATAGAGGAGGGCGACAATAAGGGGCTGAAAGCCGATGATACTGTATCGACCCCATTTTCTTTCTTCGTCGGCACTTTCCAGAAGATAGGAATAGGAACTGTCCTTCAGACCTTCATACACACGGGTGGGCGACAGCCCATCGGCCGAAAGGTCCTGAAAGACGGGAATCAGGTTTCCCCGGCCGGCCATCTGCTCAAACTCTGAAAAACTGGGTTTCATCTTGACTTCAGCCTCATCTCTGAGAAAAGTTGTTTATTCGTGATTCAATCAAAAAAGGCCGTGGAACTGATCCCACGGCCTTTTTTGATTGAATGGTGCATCCCAATAAAAAAACCGTAGGCCTTTGGGAAACGGTCCACGGTTTCGATTGTCTGCTTAGTTGATGCGAGAAATCACGCCGATGTGCCCATCTCCCTTCAGAAGATGCGCCACCACCAGTTCAGGAAAGATTTGACGAGAATATGTGTGATTTCAAGTTTCATAAGTATAAATTTCTAGAAGAGCCACGGTTGAATGTCAAGAGAAAAACGTGACACGGAAAAAATTCCTTGACAAAGGACGTGCGCTTACCTAGAAAACGGACTCAAACCTTATGAGGAAGACAGCAAGGATGAAGAGAAGACATCAATCATGGCGCAATCCCTGTTTCTGGTGGGGAAGAATTTTGCCCATGGATTGATCCATGTATTTGCGTCATTCAAGCCGTGGGCCCTTTGTTTCGGTCCACGGCTTTTTTTGCGGGTCCCGATCACATGAACATTGTTCTCATTGGATACCGATGCACCGGGAAAAGTGCAGTAGGAAAGGCCCTGGCCGGGGATCTCGATCGGCTTTTGATCGATACGGATGCACTGATCGAAGAAAAGGCCGGAGCGCCGATCGGCGAGATCGTTGAAAAAAAGGGGTGGGAAGGCTTCAGGGATATTGAAACGAAGGTGGTACAGGAGATTTCTGAGAAGGATGATCTTGTCATTGCAACCGGCGGCGGGATTGTGCTTCGGGAGATGAACACCAGGAGACTTAAGGCAAACGGGCTCCTGATATGGCTTAGGGCAAGGCCGGGGGTTATCCTTGAGAGGATGGCACAGGATCTGAGTATGGGAAAAGGACGCCCGCCCCTGACCCTTAAGAGTCCTGTGGAGGAAATCAAGGAACAACTTGCCTTCAGGGATCCCCTCTTCAGAGAAGCCGGAGACCTGGTGGTGGACACGGACGATCTTTTGATCCCGGAGGTTGCCGAGGCCGTGCTTCGCGCCCTTTCCGGCAGATTGGGAGAATAAAACTATGGCAGGAAATTCCATTGGACAGGTCTTCAGGGTCACGACCTTTGGAGAGTCACACGGCCGGGGGATCGGCGCGGTTGTCGACGGTTGCCCCTCGGGTATCCCTCTTTCGGAAAGTGACTTTGAGGGAGAGATGGCCCGGCGTCGCCCGGGCCGATCACCCGCCGATACGCCGAGACGGGAATCGGATCGTGTAGAGATCCTCTCGGGTGTCTTTGAAGGGGCCACCACAGGCGCACCGATTGCACTCTTCGTTCGAAACAGAGACGTGAAGAGCGGTGCCTATGAAATTCTCAGAAATCTTTTCAGGCCCGGTCATGCGGACTTCACCTATCACAAAAAGTACGGCCATTACGACTTCAGGGGTGGGGGAAGGTCCTCGGCCCGTGAGACCGCGGCCAGGGTGGCGGCGGGAGTCGTGGCCCGCAAGGTCCTTGCGCCGTTGGGAATCGTCTTTTTTTCCTTCACCCTGGAACTTGGCGGCATACGGGCACGGAAGATCGATCCTCACGCGGTTTCCATGAATTCCCTCTGTTGTCCTGACCTCGAGGCCGTGGAAAAGATGGAACAGGCCCTGGCCCGATGCCGAGAGGAAGGGGATTCACTGGGGGGGATTGTGGAGATCCGCGTATCAGGGTGTCCCGCGGGTCTCGGTGAACCGGTTTTTGATAAACTGGACGCGGATCTGGCAAAGGCGATCATGTCCGTCGGGGCGGTAAAGGGCATAGAGATCGGCGCGGGATTTGATGCGCCGAGGCTCAAGGGCAGCGA
Organism: Desulfatiglandales bacterium; assembly: GCA_049366815.1. GTDB lineage: Bacteria > Desulfobacterota > DSM-4660 > Desulfatiglandales > HGW-15 > CAYNYM01. The sequence goes on from JBMNCO010000181.1 coordinate 79,618, forward strand.
GAATAACGATCCCCTTGTCCCTGCCGGTTTCAAGAGCAATCATGCGGGAGGTATCCTTGGAGGAATATCCAATGGAGACCAGATCGTTCTGCGGGCCGCTGTAAAGCCCATCCCCTCCATTGCCAAAGAACAGGAGACCATTGACCGCAGCGGAAGGCCCGCACGTCTGAAACTCAAGGGCCGGTTCGACGTCTCGGCCATTCCTCGAATCGTTCCGGTCCTCGAGGCCATGGCCGCCATCGTGCTGGCAGATCACGCCTTGCGCTGGAGGGCCTTGAAAGACCCCGCACATTCGGCCCCATGAAAAAGAGGCGCCCTCCACAGGAAGGCCTGTTTTTCAATCGACCCAATTGAGAGAATGAATCCATGAGAGCGCTCAAGACCAGATCAGATATCGACGGCACGGTCATCCTTCCGGGATCCAAGAGCCTTACCCACAGGGCCCTTATCGCTGCGGCCCTGGCCGACGGGAAGAGTGTTCTTGAGAGACCCCTTGTCTGTGAAGATACGACCTTGACGGCAAAGGCCCTCCGACAACTGGGCGTCCAAATGGCCCATGAGCAGGAGCGGATGCTTGTCACGGGGAACGGAGGGTTGTTTCCCGGCTTCACGCAAAGGAAAGAAATATTCCTCGGGAACTCCGGGACCTCCTACAGGTTGATACTCTCCATCGTGGCCCTCGGCCGGGGAGATTATATCCTCACAGGCACGCCTCGAATGAATCTCCGTCCCATCGGCCATCTCGTCCGGGCATTGAGATCGCTGGGTGTGGACGTCGACTGTACGGATCAACCGGATCACCCCCCCGCATGGGTAAGGGCCGGGGGCATTCGCGGAGGAATCGTTTCTATTCCTGGAGACATCAGCAGCCAGCATGTATCTTCACTCCTGCTCGCCTGCCCCTATGCCGAGGAAGACACCGAGATCCATGTTACAGGAACCCTGGTATCAGGCCCTTATGTGGACATGACCCTCAAGACGATGGAGCGGTTCGGTGTGTCCGCAGAAAGGGAAGGGCCGGACCGCTTCAAGGTAAAGGCCGGACAGCGTTACAGGCCCCGTGTCATCCACATCGAAGGGGATGTCTCCTCTGCCTCCTACTTCTGGGCTGCCGCCGCGGTCACTGGAGGCAGAATGGTCACAGGGAACATCACCCCCCATGAGACCGGGCAGGGAGATATCTCCTTCCTTGACCTCCTGGCTGAAATGGGATGCGTGGTGACAAAGGGCACCGAAAGCGTTACGGTGCGCGGAGGAGATCTGGCGGGCATCGAGGCGGACATGAAGGACATCCCTGACATGGTCCCGACCCTGGCGGCCGTGGCCCTTTTCGCCAGGGGAAAGACGTTCATTCGGAATGTAGCCCATCTCCGGTACAAGGAAAGCGACCGTCTGAAAGCAGTGGCCCGTGAATGGCGCAAGCTTGGGGCCAAGGTTGACGAACTGTCAGACGGCCTGGTAGTCCAGGGGTGGTCTCCTCTGGTCGGAAACCTGGTGAATCCCCATAACGATCATCGTTTGGCCATGAGTTTGGCCGTAATCGGATTGCGGGTGCCGGGGGTCTTCCTCGAAAACGACCACTGCGTGGCCAAGTCCTTTCCGTCCTTCTGGGAACTCTGGAGCCGTCTCTAACAGGGCGCCATCCCACCGGATGCTGGATTTCCCTCGAACGGAGGATCCGATAAGGGGCTTTCGAAGGCGGGCTTCTTCTGTGAACTTTAAAAAGGAAAGAGAGAGAAGAAATGACAAATCCTTTCCAAAACCTTTATCGGCAATTTCTCACCCATCAGGACATCATCCTGGATGCCGCCACGAAAGTGTTCCTCATTATCCTGGTTGCCGCGCTTGCCTGGTGGATCTTCAACATGATCATCAGGAAGGCCAGAAAGCGGTTTGGAAAATACCCTCTTTCCAAACAGACCGGACGGTTTTTTCTCCTGATCAGGAAAGCCGGTCACTACACGATTCTTATCCTGGCAGGTATCGGACTGCTTAATCTCACCCGCCTGTCCGTGATAGAAAGAATTTTCTATGCCTTCATGGTCATGCTCCTGGCCTCCTTTACCAATAGCATTGCAGGGACCTTCCTGCCCCTTTTGCGGGAAAGGTTTGCCAAGAGGACGGACAGAAAGATCGATGACGTCATCTTTGACCTCCTGAACCGATTCTCCAGTGTCATCATCTTTGTGACGGCCGCCATCCTTACGCTGGATGTCCTGGGTGTCAACATCATGCCCTTTATCGCCGGCGCGGGAGTGGCGGGCATTGCCATCGGCTTTGCGGCCAAGGATACCCTCTCCAATCTGATCGCCGGCGTTCTCCTGCTCATCGACCGCCCCTTTGAAGTGGGAGACCGCATCGAGGTCTGGACGGCACCGACCAATTCCGCGACCTGGGGAGACGTCCTGGATATCGGACTTCGTGCCACCAAGATTCGAACCACAGACAACATCGTCATCATCATCCCCAATAACGAGATCATGAGGCGGGACATCATCAACTACACCACCATTACCCAGGAGATTCGGGTCAGGGTCCCCATCGGCATCGCCTATGATGCGGATGTCAAGCGTGCCAAGGAGATTATTGTCAGGGCGGCTTTGGAGCTGGATTGGGTCATGAAGGACCCCGAACCAAAGGTGGTGGTCAGGAGCTTTGGGGATTCGGCGATAAACCTGGAGGCCCGGGTCTGGATAAGCCAGCCGAGAAAGAGAATGGATACCATTTCCCATGTGGCCGATCGCGTAAAAGAGCTCTTCGACAAAGAGGGCGTCGAAATCCCCTATCCCAAACGGGACATCTATATCAAGAAATCAAGATAGATCATACTTTCAGGGGATCCAGGGTTCAGAATCCGGGATGTAATGCGGAAAAGGTCATGACGGGTTCAAGTCCGGGCGGGTTAGTCTGTCAGGGCGGGGCGGACCCGCCTTTTTTGTTTGATCTCGCTGCGGCGTCGCTTTTTTCCCAAACGTCTCTCCCGTGAGGCCGCCGTCGGTCTCGTGTTTATCCTGGGCCTGGGTTTCACCGCGGCCCGGCGGAGGAGGTCGAGCAAACGATCCAGGGCATCCTGCCGGTTGCGTTCCTGGGTCCGGAACCGCCTGGCATGGATCACGATGACCCCCTCATCGGTCATACGTCTGCCGGCCAGGCGGTATAATCTGGTCCGGACACCCTCGGGCAGGGAGGCCGCATGGGCGGCATCAAACCGCAGTTGGACAGCCGTAGAGACCTTGTTGACATTTTGTCCCCCCGGACCCGATGCCCGAATAAAATCATACCGGATATCCCTTTCATCGATCACGATCTGGGAAGTGACTTGGATCATCTCATCTCTTTGGTGGCCTCAATGCCCCTGAGGCCAAGGCGCCGGGATACGGCCCTCATGGAAACCGGAAGAGGTCAGGACAAATGGAAAGGGCCCCTATTCCAGCCGGGGCCCCTGGGTTCTTAGCGATCGCACCGGTTATAATTTTCGGACATTAACCGCCTCCGGACCCTTGCGCCCCGGGGTTGACTCAAAATCCACGGCTTCCCCGTCCTGAAGGGTCCTGAAACCTTCGCCCTCGATATTGGAAAAATGCACAAACAGGTCTTCTCCTCCGTCCGCGGGCGTAATAAAACCATAACCTTTCCGATCACTAAACCACTTGACCGTGCCTCTGGCCATACCCCTCCTCCATTGAAATGCCCTTCAAAAAGGGACAACGAATAACCCTCCACATCAAATCGAGAACTATGCCCAGAGGGCGGCAGGCATAGACCCCAAATAATTTTTGCAAGTAGATCGAATCCTTATGCAAAAGTCAACCATTCTTTTCGGCCTCATTTGAGAATAAAGAGACCTTTTTGACCATACTGTGAAATATTCCCTGACAGGGGGCATCATAAAGGCCGGTGCAGGGGCGAATGCCTCTTACCGGAACTGCAGAAAGTCCACTTCAAAATAGTTGAGATAATTAAAAAAAACTGATAGCTTTCCAGGACATGCACAACAAGAACAAAAAAGGGGACGTTCTTTAATCACTTTCAAGGCAAGGAGACGAGAAGTGCCGGCTACGCGGCCATACGGGGTATTGATATCGGGCATTGCGGTCCTGGTTGGGCTCTATCTTATAGGCTTGAAGAACTATCTCCTTTTCCACGGCCTGGCGGAGGCCTTCAGTATTGTGGTGTCCTGTGGCATCTTCATGGTGGCCTGGAATGTACGCCGCACCCTGGACAACAGTTATCTCATGGTCCTGGGGATCGCCTATCTCTTTGTTGCCGGCCTGGATCTACTCCATGCCCTCGCCTATAGAGGGATGAACGTCTTCCCAGGCCACGAGACCAACCTTCCCACCCAATTGTGGATTGCCGCACGGTACATGGAAAGCATCTCTCTGCTCATAGCCCCCCTCTTCATCGGGCGGAGGGTCAAGATCGGACCTTTGTTCAGCGCCTATGGGACGGGTTTCTTTTTTGCGGTCTTGTCGATTTTTGTCTGGAAGGTGTTTCCGGATTGTTTTATCGAAGGTCTTGGGCTGACACTCTTCAAAAGGACAAGCGAATACGTCATCTGTTTGATACTCGCGACCTCCTTGCTTCTGTTATTCAAACGACGGGACGATTTTGACAAAAGTGTCTTCAGATTGCTGGTGATATCCATTTCGCTCACAATCGCTTCCGAGCTGTTCTTTACTTTCTATGCCCACGCCTATGGTCTCTCAAACCTTTTCGGTCATCTCCTCAAGATAGCCTCCTGTGTCTTTATTTACAGGGCACTTATCGTGACAGGACTTCACAAGCCCTATAAGCTTCTTTCCGGAAATTTAAAGAAGGGCCAGCTAGCCCTGAAAAGGAGTGAAGAGCGCTACAGGAACCTGGTGGAAAGCCTTCAGGAAGGCATTTGGGTCCTCAATGATGGGTGGATTACGGAGTTTGTCAATCCGAGACTGGCACAGATGCTCGGATACAGCGAAAAAGAGATGCATGGGAGGCACTTGTCCTTTTTCATGGAGGAATCCGGACTGGAATTGTGTAATCGCAATGTGGAAAGCCACGGGATCGGCATCGGGGAAAATCACGATTTCGAACTCATCCGGAAGGACGGAACATCTATACATGCCCTCATCAAGGCAAGCCCTATGGCCGATGATTTGGGTAAACACATTGGAACGATCGCGGCCGTGACAGACATCACAGAGCGCAAGCACGCCGAGGAGGGACTCAAATGGGAACTGGAGGTCAATGCTTCCCTTTCCCTCCTGTACCCCCCCCTCATATCCGCCTTATCCAAGATTGAAGATATTTCCGACATCGTTCTCAGGGAAGCAAAGGCCTTAACCTCAAGCACGCAGGGCTATGTGTCCTCCATTGATCCCGAAACCGGCCGCATGGTACCCCACACCCTTGCCACGATGACGAAGGCGGAATGCGCCCTTATCGGAAAAGACACGGAGGTTGAATTTCCACGGGGCAATGACGGACGATACAATGCCCTTTGGGGTCATAGTCTAAACACCAGGGAATCCTTCTTTGTTCATTCTCCCCTCGAGCATCCGGCCTCCAAAGGAACTCCGGAGGGCCACATCCTCATCAGATCCTTTTTGTCGGTACCTGTGGTACTGGGAGATGAACTGGTCGGCCAGATATCCCTGGCGAACAAGAAGGGAGATTACGCGGATAGGGATCTCCGCGCGGTTGAACGCCTGGCGACATATTACGCACTTGCCATTCAACACAAACGGGCCGAAGCTGCGCTGATCAAAGCCCACGAAAGCCTGGAAATCCGCGTCAGAGAACGGACTCAGGATCTGGCTCAGGCCAATAAAGAACTCCGGAAGCAGATCAGGGATCGTAGAAAAGCGGAGGAAGCCCTCAGGGAGTCCGAAAAGAAATACAGCACCTTGATCGAACAGTCCCTCACAGGGGTATTTATCCAGCAAGAAGAACGCATCGTGTTCGCCAATGAGAGATTTGCCCAAATGCACGGTTATACAAAAGAAGAAATCATGGGCATCGAATCCCTGAATTTGATTTACCCTGACGATCGTGCCATGGTCAGAAAATACAGGGAAGACAGGATGCATGGGAAAGACGTACCGTCGGAATACGAGACAAGGGGTCTGACGAAAGACGGAAAGGTCATTTGGGAGGTGAGGCGGAACACCTTGATCACCTATGGGGGCAGGCCCGCCGTGCTGGGAAATGCCGCGGACATTACCCAAAGGAAGCGGATGGAAGCCGCCTTGATTGCATCCGGAAAGGGCCTTCGCAAGCTGTCCGCCCAATTGTTCTCAGCAGAGGAGAACGAGAGGAAGAGAATCGCCCAGGAGCTTCATGACAGTATCGGTCAATCCCTGGGGGCGATAAAATTCAGTCTGGAAAATGTGATCAATCGGATGTCCGGTGGGGCGGCATTAGCGGAGGCAGGACTGATGCTGGATATCATCCCCTTGACTCAAAAGGCCATCGAGGAAGTCCGGAGAATCGTCATGGACCTCAGGCCGTCCACGCTGGATGATCTGGGTATTCTGCCGACGATCTCGTGGTTTTGTCGTCAGTTCCAGGACGTCTACTCGGGTATACGGATCGAAACCGGAATTGAGATCGAAGAAGAGGATGTTCCCGATTCCCTGAAAACGGTCATTTACCGGATCCTTCAGGAAACCCTCAATAATATCGCCAAACACAGCCGGGCAAGCCGGGTGCGCCTTTCTCTGAAGAAGGCGGGAGAGGATTTGGAACTCTTCATCGAGGACAACGGCGTCGGTTTCGATGTCGGAAAGACATTTGCCGTAGAAACCGACAGGGAAGGATTCGGTTTGGCCAGCATGAAGGAACGCGCTGAATTGTCCGGAGGGATCTTCATCGTGTCCTCCACCAGGGGAGAAGGGACAAAGGTGAGAGCGACATGGCCCATCGAGCCGGGGGAATCGATCGAATCGATTCCGGCCTCCAGGGCGTAATGATCAAGACAGCCTTATGCAGGCCCCGCGGTACGGGAATGATCAACTGATGATGAGCCCCTTTTCCATGGCAAAGGCCGTCAAAGAGGCGACATTGTGCAGATCGAGTTTCTTCATGAGATTGGTACGGTGCTTTTCCACTGTTTTAAGGCTGATACAGAGATAATCAGCAATCTCCTTGTTTTTATTGCCTTCGGCGATGAGCTTGAGGATCTCCCGTTCCCTTTGCGTGAGGGTGTCCCATACCGATTTGGTTTTGACCGTCGTTTTACCCTCAAGGTAGCCTCCTATAACCTTCTCCGAAATCCCGGGGCTGAGGAAACGCTTTCCTCTCAGAACGTTGTTGATAGCCATTTCCAGCTCGGAGTGGGTCGCATCCTTCAAGACATAACCATCCGCGCCGGCCCGGAGAGAGGCAAGGATATACTCTTCGGTCTTGTGAACCGTAAGCACGATCACTTTTGTATCAGGATTCTGTTTTTTTATTTCCCTAATGGCCTCCAGACCATTCATTTTCGGCATCGAGAGATCCATTAATATGAGATCAGGCCGTTCCTGCCCGACACAGCGGATGGCGTCGCGTCCATCTTCCGCCTCGCCAACAATACTAAAGTCAGCCTTTGCAGATAATAGGGCTTTCAATCCTTCTCTCAGGATAGTGTGATCTTCAGCAATAACGATTCGATAAGTCACTTTTGCAACCCCAAATCCCGGCGGTCAGCAAGGCTGGCGCCGCTCTTTACGACATCACTCACAGCCGGTTTCATATATACGGGAGGCTCCCGACATCCCAGGAGGGCACAGTCAAGAAATACGGTCCCCCTACCTCAAATATGGAGTGTAAACCCTATTTACCATAAGACGGGTGTCCCGTAAAGTGGATTACACTGGGGACATGAAAGGGTGAATGTCATGGTTCAGGAACCGAAGGCCGCTCACAGGAAGATTTATGCCGAAAATACTTCTTGTCGAAGATGATAGCATTTTTCGCTTGACGCTAAGGAAGGTCCTGGAATCCAGATTTTCCTCCCTGTGCTTTGATGAGGCAAAAGACGGGGAAGAGGCCCTGCTCAAGATCAGTGCCGATCTGCCGGATCTCATCTTCATGGATATCAAACTCCCGGGGGAGAACGGCCTCGAATTAACCAAGAGGGTCAAGGAGCTGCATCCGGGCGTAATCGTCGTGATCCTGACAGGTCATGACCTGCCGGAATACAGGCAGGCGGCCTATAATCGCGGCGCGAATCATTTTCTCTCTAAACACACTTCAACCACAGCGGAAATTCTGGGAATTGTGGAAAATATCACTTCAAAAACTGCGGAACCCCCTATGTGAGGGCATTCAAAATAGGGTATTTTCCGCTTCAATATACAAAGTACACTCTATTTACTGATCCCACCGATTCTTAATAGCATACGAATACCGAAATAAAAAAAACACAAGGCCCTGTCAACCATCTGAAAAAAAGCCTGATTTTCGAAACCGCTCTCGCATTTCAACCTGATTCCTTCTGAACCTGCAGTGCATCCGGCCTCGGAGAAGGCGATCCGTCCAGGCAGAGATTACATCCTGCACGGTTCGGAAAGGCGCTTACGGGGGTAGGCTATGGAAGAAAAGAGACATCCTGTTTATAAAAGGGGTGAGCGGAACGCCCTCTGCCCTTTCTACGGAGACTGTCTGAATGAGGCAATCGCAAGATCCTGGAAATATTGGCATTGCCGTGAATGCCAGCACAGGACTACGCGGGATCCACGGATCGACATCTTGAGTACGATTGAGGGTTCCATTTCCTACTATGAACTGCCCACAGGATTCTTGGCGGAATATTGACCAGACCATTGAACGGCAAAGAAAACAATATCTCCCGGGCAGCGACCGCTCAATTCCGGACATCCTTTTTCCGGAGGGGCCTTAGTGCGGCTTGACACTTAAAGGCCAAGGTGTATTTTTGACTCCTTTCTTACCTTCCGTGGGGGCAAATCCGCCCCAGAGCCTCATGTTTTCAACCCCTTTCCATCCAACCCAGCGAATCCTTTCCCTTTACTCCACTGAACAGTCCCAGGTCCAATCGACCGCAGGGGCCGCAAAGAGAAGATCCCTGCTTCGCCTGGAGCGGTACATCCATTTCGAATAAGAGCGGAAAAAGGGTTATTTTAAAAAGGCGTTATTTTTTCTTTAGTATGAGTTTAGCCGTTTGAAAGAGCCCGGCAATTTGGGCCATGGTCCCTCCGTAATGGGGTAATTTTCGAAAGCCTAAAGTGTTACGAAATTTGCAATATCCGAAATACTCTGATAATGATAACCGGGTCAGGTCAAAAAAACATCGTGTTGTCAACCGGTTTTCTCTGTGGTCGTCCTGTGGGCGGAGATAAGAAGATCGACCCTTTCCCTGCCGGCTCTTTTCACTCCGGCCGGTTGTGATTGGATTGAGGCCTTCGATCTCAAAGTTCATCATTTGCCGAATGGATCATTCCTGTACCCTGTCAGACGGAGCCACCAGCATGAAAAGATCTGTTTATCGCAAACGCGTCGAAGCCTTCCGGGAGAAACTGAGGGGCATGTCACTCGATACGGCCTGGATTGTCCAACCCGAGAACAGACAATACCTCTCGGGCTTCAGGGCCGAAGACGGCCAAATCAATGAATCGTCCGGTTCTCTTCTTATCAACGAAGAGATCTGCTTCCTCATTACAGATTCCAGATATACACTGCAGGCACAGAAGGAGGCTCCTGATTTCCAGGTCTATACCCTGGAAAAAGGCCTTGTAGAAGAACTCCCCAAGCTTGCAGGAGCAACCGGCGCAAAAGTCCTCGGTTTCGAAGAAGACTATATCACCTGGGGATTTCACCGGCAGGTGGCAAGAGGGCTAAGAAGACTCGCGGCCCCTGTACGCCTTACCCCACTGAAGGGGTCGGTGGAGGCCATGCGGGTGATCAAGGATCCGGGAGAAGTCAGGGCTATTGAAACCTCGGCAGGCCTCATGGACGAAATTCTGGCACAGATCATCGACGGGCTGGAGCCTGGGCTCACGGAAAAAGAGATCGCCTGGCGGATCGAGGACCTTGCGCGGGAAAGGGGGGCCGACGGTTTGGCCTTTCCGAGCATCGTTGCGTCCGGACCCCATGGTGCCCTGCCCCACGCCGTGCCCACGGAACGCAAGATCCGCAAGGGAGAACCCATTGTCTTTGACGTGGGGGTCCGGCTCAACGGCTATCGAAGCGACATGACCAGGACCGTTTTTTTGGGATCTCCAGGTCCGAAATTCCGGAAGATTTACAGGACCGTCCGGAAGGCCCAGCTTGCGGCCCTGGAAACCATTCAGCCCGGCGTAAAGAGCACCCTGCCTGATTCTGTGGCCAGGGACATGATCAAGAATGCGGGATTCGGAGAATATTTCGGCCATGCCCTGGGGCACGGGGTGGGCCTGGCCACCCACGAACAACCTCGACTGGCACCGAGGAATCCGGTAGAACTCAAGGTGGGCATGGTAGTTACGGTCGAACCGGGGATCTATATTCCCCGCAAGGGCGGTGTAAGGCTGGAGGAAACGGTTGTCATTGAAAAAGACGGCCCGCGGATCCTCACCAAAGATGGTCACATCTATGACTTTTAAAGGCACGATTTGAGCCCATGCATGAAGAGACACACAAGCCACTGAATGACCTCATGGTCGATCGATTCATTCAGCACCTGAGGGTTGAGCGGGGTCTGGCCGACAACACCATTCAGGGCTACAGCCGTGACCTTGCAAGGTTCACCCGCTTTCTGGGGAAAAGAAGCCTGTCGGTCCTTTCCGTGACCCGGGACGATCTCCTGGAATTCATGACCGCCCTCGGCGGGGAGGTTTCCCGGAGGAGCGCCGCCAGAGGTCTTTCCGCCTTAAGAACCTTTTTTCGCTTCCTTGTGTCTGAGGGTATGATCAAACACAATCCCACAAGGCTCTTGGACACCCCGAAACTGCCACTCAAGCTCCCGAATGTTCTGAGTCGGGAAGAGGTCGAGCGCCTCCTCGACCAGCCCAATACCACCGAGTCCATCGGGCTCAGGGACAAGGCCATGCTGGAACTGCTCTATGCCACGGGCTTGAGGGTTTCGGAACTGGTGGGGCTCAAAATCCAACAGGTCAATCTGGAGGTCGGCTTTGTACGAACCATGGGAAAGGGTTCCAAGGAAAGAATGGTGCCCATAGGGGCCAAGGCCATCGAGGCCCTTGGAGAATATCTTCACGACGGTCGTGCCAGGTTCCTGAAAAAGGGAGTTTCACCGCAACTGTTCATGAATGCCAGGGGCGGCCCTTTGACCCGACAGGGATTTTGGAAAATCATTAAACGTTACGGCCTGGTTGCAGCAATCAAGAAGGAAATCACTCCGCACCTTCTCAGGCATTCCTTCGCGAGCCATCTTCTGGAGTGTGGAGCCGATCTGAGGGCCGTACAGGTCATGCTTGGTCACGCGGATATCGCCACGACCCAGATCTACACGCACGTCACAAAGGAGCACCTGAAAAAGGTCCACGAAAAACACCACCCCAGGCCGTAAAAAACCGGGGCTACGAGTTTGACGAGGCAGAAAATGTCCATTGTGATCAGCATGAAAGACAGGCGGTTTGCCGGTCCGGACAATCTGATAACCTCAAGGCCCTGGGAGTTTCGACGGTCTCATTGGGAGAGCCGGCACTTCACACAGATTTTGAGAACCCATTCCCTGAGTCTTGAAAGGTACCACAATGCATTGAAAGACAAAAAGAACGTCATTGTGGTGGAACCCCTCCCGCCGCATACCGTGCTCTGCGGCGGTCTGGCTTACACCGTCCGCGCCGCCTTTGGAAGCAGAGAAAACGAAGCAAAGATGAGGGAAATCTATTACCTGGCAGGACTCGTGGACTGTATGATCAACCAGGTCAACCCCCTTCTGAGGACAGCTCTTTTCAAACAGTTGTACGAGAAGGTGATGACCATGAGAGGCATGTTGGATATCAATTGGTACGGCGTACTGGATCAGGTCCTGCTGCCTCTGGACGGACGGGTGTTTGACCAGAAAGATTATATGAAGAAATTGTCCTCAGCCGGATCAATGAAGGCTCTTTACCGTACGATCAGGGAAGGAACGAATGTGATGTTTGACATTCTGGCCCGGGATTATGTTTTTTATGTCCCGGGAAAAGGGGAAGGTGGGCATGGAAGAGAAATCCCTTGAGCACCAGATTCAGAACACTAACGAGCTAAAAGAGGCCCTGGCCAGGAAAGACCGAGACTTAGAGGAGATGAAAACATCTCTTCGCGTCCTGGAGTCCATGTTTGACGGGACCAGGGACGAAGTCATGGTCCTTGATCCCGAATTCACGATTATGGACGCCAACAGGGCCTTTCTTGACCGATACGGTCTGGCAAAAGCCGCTGTTGTCGGCAGAAAATGCCACGAAATTAAGGGACAGATCAAAGGCCCCTGTACCCTGGGGGATAACAATTGTCCCCTCGTCCGGGCAAGAGAAACCGGAAAGCGGGTTGAGATGAAACATTCTCACCGAAAACAGGGTGGAATTGAAAAAGAATTCAGTCTCACGATGTATCCCATTTTTTCAGGGACTGGTGTCCCGGCCTGTTTTCTCGAAATTGCTCGGGAAGTAACGGATTATCGAAATCTGGCGGTTCGACTTCGGGAGTCAGAGAAAAAATTCAGGGCAATTCTCGATACGGCGACCAATGCCATCTTGAGCATTGATGAGAACCACAAAATCATTCTCTTTAACAATGCGGCACAGAAGATATTCGGATATTCGAGAGAGCAAATCCTGAGAAAAAATCTGGATATCCTCGTCCCCGACCGATATGGGCACCATGAGCGTTTCGTTCGCAGATTTCTGGAAAAAAAGAATTCCACTGTCATAGGACAGACCCTGTCCTTGACGGCCCTTAGAAAGGGCGGGGAGGAATTCCCCATCGAACTCAGCCTTTCGTGTATGGAATTAGATGGGAAGACAACATTCACAGCCATTATTCGGGATATTTCGGACAAGCAGGTCCTGGAAAAGAAACTGCTTCAATCCGAACGCCTGGCCGCAGTGGGGCAGGCAGTGGCCCATGTTGCCCATGAAATCAAGAATCCCCTGATGATTATCGGCGGATTTTCCAGTCAGATGAAAAATAGCGTGATGGACTCGAAGGACATCGACAAACTGGACGTGATCCTGGAGGAGGTGCGTCGGTTGGAGAGGCTGGTTGCCGGACTGGGTGACTTCACAAAGACCTATAGCCTGGTCAAACGAATGACGAGCGTCAACGATATCATCAGGGACGTCATCAAGATCATGGTGGAGGTCTACCCTCCTGATATTTACAGTTTTCATGAACGGCTTTCCGCCGGTATCAGAGATATCGATTGTGATCCGGACAAGCTCAAACAGGTCTTTATCAACGTTATTTCCAACGGGTGCGAGGCAATGACGCACGGGGGCGCCATCACGGTGGCTACGGGCCACATACCTGCCGGGGTGGAGATCAGAATCAGCGACGAAGGGGTCGGTATCCCGGAACATGATCTTCAGCACATTTTCGAGCCTTTTTTCACGACAAGGGAAAGGGGCTCGGGCCTGGGGCTTTCTGTTTCATATAAGATCGTCGAAGCCCATAAAGGGGAGATCTCTGCTGTCAGCAGGCCCGGGCAGGGTACGACCTTCATCATCCGCCTTCCGTTATAAAATGAATCCGTTCGGAACTCAGGATCCGAGGCTCGAGCCCCGAGCGGCTTTTGCCGCCCCCGGGCGCCTGATGCCTGATACCAACCTGCTACTCTTATGACTTCCCCACGAGACCGATATCTTGCTGTATTTTCAAATGGTTGCCAGAGTCGACAGGCATCAGAAAAAGATTTTGGCAGATTTCATTTGACTAATTAAAAGCCGATTGCTATATTTTGAACTTGCCGCGGGGTGGAGCAGTCAGGTAGCTCGTCGGGCTCATAACCCGAAGGTCAGAGGTTCGAATCCTCTCCCCGCT
>JBMNCO010000182.1:0-93681 GCA_049366815.1 Desulfatiglandales bacterium
GAATCCATACTCTGATATCACCTCTTGAGATTAACGTTACAAAGTCAAATTAATCATTTTACAGAAAAATATTCGCAATGAGAACCCAGATCACTCCCCTTGTCAAATCAAGCCACTGTCAAAACTTTGAACATACTGTCCTCATTAGTCGTGGAATTGACACTTAATAAAAAACTGTAATTCAATTCTTCTATATCTTAGCGTTATTTCATGAGATTTTTATTGGCATGATATTCGCTGTACATCGAAGTGATAATCTCGTGTTTTGCCCAACGGAAATGTCATAAATGTTCCAGCAGAGAGCCACGAAGCCGTCCCAAATTGGAGAGGCGCACCCTGTAATAAAATTTAAGAATCAAACCTAATTCTGGTTTATCCTCCTTCTCAAAAAGGAATTCAAATGCCGGATCTTGTATCAACAGGAAATCAAAATTTTAAATATTCCACTTCATCTATGAAAGGCTTCTATAAAAAATGAAACACGAATTCACTATTCTGCAGATCCACGGCAATCTCATACCGGGCCAGGGAGATTATGTTTACAGGATCCGGCAACCCGGTGAAGCCATGGGCAGAATCCCAGGCATCAAAGTGGTGGATTGTTATGCCTATTCGCCCCTTTTAAGAGAACTATGCCTTTGCGCTGATCTTGTTATCCTGCATCTCCTGTGGGAACCAGATATCATCCCCTTGGTGTTGGAAAGAAAGCGTTTGGGACTTGCCACTGTCTATGAGATTTCTGACAATTTTCTTGCTGTGCCGCCCTCATGCGCGCATGTCACATCATCTATAAAGCGACCCATTGCTGTCTCAACAATATTTCAACTCATCCAACTCTCGGATGCCATCCAAGGCGTCAGCACAATTCTCATGGATCGTTTTTCCTTTTTGCATGCCCATCCTGTGGTCTTTGAAAATCATCTCATGCAGGTGCCCGAGCTTTCATGGGCGCCCAAGGAAAACATTACCATCGGCTGGGCCGGGTCTACGGGCCACACCGAAGACCTGAAATGGATCGCGCCTCTTTTAAAAGATATCTGTCTGACCCATCCTCAAGTCCGGTTCTCTTTCATGGGAGGGAGGCAACAATATGACGAAGTTTTTGGGGGCTTGGCAAACGACCAATTTTCCTATACTCCAGGAGGCGTTCTCTCCGAGTACTTTACCTTTTTAGAAAGTCTTGATATAGGACTTGCCCCTCTTAAGGAGACCCCCTTCAATGCCGGTCGTTCAGATGTCAAGTTTATTGAGTACGCCTCGAGAGGGGTGGTCCCGGTCCTTTCTGACTTTGGCCCATATCAACTGCATGCAAAGCACGAAGTTAACGCGTTTCTATTCGATGGCCCCGATTCCCTGAAAAAAATTCTGGAAACGCTTATTGGGGATAAAGGTTTGAGGGAAAGAGTTCGGCAATCGGCCTATGCCTACGTAAAAAATGAGCGAGTGGAAGCGGACCACGCAAGAGAAAGAATCTCATTTTACCGGCAAATTGCAGCACAGAGACCTCCCAATCCCTTGCCGGTGGAACTTTTGGATAAAATGAATCCAGAGACCGAATACTTTCAGACAAAAATGACCCCTTCAGAACAATTTCTGATTCAGGGTGTCGATCACAGAGATCAAGGTAAAATGAAAGAGGCGAAGGAGCTTCTTTGGAAATCAGCTTCGGAAAGCCACAACTATTATTTCCCCCTTTTGATCGCCGCTGAAACCTTTGCGCCTGATGAACTTGATCAGGCGATTCAGGCCATTCGACTGTCTCTTGCCATGAACCCCGAATCCCTTTCAGGGAGACTCAAGCTTGGCCAGGCCCTGAAAAGGAAAGATATCGAGGCCGCGAAAAGGCAGTTTGAACTGGCCCTGTCTTCTTTCCCGGGCTTTGCACCGGCATTGTATGAACTGGCCGTTATTGAAGCGCAGGAGGGGAAAATAGATAAAGCAACTCAATTACTTGACCGCGCTCTTCAGGTCAATCCCTTCTATGCACCGGCGGCATCCGGGCTTGGAAAAATCTCTATGAATATGGGAGATGTTGACCGCGCCGTTTCGGCCTTTCAGGTAGCGGCGGACCTGGACCCCGATAACAGGGATTACCTCACTGATTTGCTTACAGCATGCAAGAAACGGAGATCCCAATAATATGTCGTCAAATGAAAATCCCCTCGTCATTGTTCAGGTCAGCGCCAACAAAAATATGACCACGGGGGACTATATTTACAGGATCGACCAGCCTGCAAGGGCAATGGCGGAGATCCCGGGGATGACCGTCATCAATATTACCAACACATCTCCCTATCTGAGGGATTTCTGTATCGGTGCGGATGTTTTGGTCATACATCTTATAGGAGAGCACGATTTCTTACCCATCGTGATTGAAAGAAAGAGAAGAAAGCTGCCAACCGTATTTGAAATCTCCGATAATTTCACGGCCTTTCCACATGAATCCGAGCTGAAATCCTGGTTCAGTGATCCGGACAATCTTTCAACCACCTTTCAGTTAATCGGCCTTTCCGACGCCATACAGGGAGCAAGTGATATCCTCCTGGACCGATTCGGTTTTCTACATGAAGTTCGAATGACCTTTAAAAACAACTTGATGGATCTGGGCAAGGTACCCAAAACATCAACGGATGAGACTGTTACAATCGGATGGGCAGGATCCGGCGGACATACTCAAGATCTCATGGGCATTGCGGGTGTAATACGGACGCTTTGTGAGCGTAATTCTCAGGTCCGTTTTTCGTTCATGGGAAGTCGGCAGTTGTATGAAGCCGTTTTCGGGCCTTCTGAGGATATGTATCTCTCATACAGGAAGCCCGGCACTTTGACTGACTATTTTGATTTTCTCGGGGGATTGGATATTGGGATCGCCCCTCTCCTGGAGACTCCCTACAATATTTGCCGCTCGGATGTAAAATTTATTGAGTATGCTTCAAGGGGGGTTGTTCCGGTCCTATCGGATGTGGGGCCCTATAGAAAAAATGTCAAACACGGTGAAAACGCATTTCTCTTTAAAGATCAAGATGAACTAAAATCCATCCTGACATCACTCATAGCCGACCCGCACCTTTTCATCCAAATGAAACATAATGTCTATAACTACGCAAAAAATAACCGCATGGAAAGGTCTCATGCCATGGAGAGAATCTCCTTTTACAGGCGACTGATCTCCAATCCCGCATCCTTCTCCCCATTACCTCTTGCTCATCTTCAGAAGATTGATTCTGGCTGCGAGTATTATCATGTAAAACAAACGCCTGCTGAAAAAAAAATTATACAAGGGGCGATTGCTCAGTCAGAGGGAGCCTTAAAAGAGGCAGAGCTTCTGTGGCTGGAGGCTGCAAGGGAATTCCCTGAGTATGCCTTCCCATTTGTATGTCTGGGCAAAGGCCATATGCGAAGTGACTCCAATAAAGCGATTGAATATCTCATGAAGGCCCTGTCCATCGAGCCCAAATCTCTCAGAACCAGGCTGTTACTGGGACAGGCCTTCAAAGTTTCGGGGAACATTGAACGCGCCTACAAAGAGTTTGAAAAGATCCTGCAAATAGTTCCTGAATTTGGCCCTGCATTGGTGGAAATTGCCCTCCTTGAACAGGAAGCAGGCAGATTGGACCACGCTGAAATGTTTTTCGACAGGGCGTTGACGTCGAATCCCTTCCATGCAGAAGCGGCGTTCAGGCTTGGAAAGATCTATCTTGAGCAGGAAAGAGACAGAGAGGCCAGTGATGCCTTCGGAATTGCCGCAGACCTTATTCCTGAAAATATTCCCTACCGGGAAGCAATGCTGGAGGTGCTTCTCAAAAGTTCTTCCCGTCTTAACGCAGGGACGGGGGTATAACGGAAGTCTATCAGGCGATACCCCAAAGAAATCAACCCGTGCACATCCGGAAATAAGCATTCCCGAATTCGCGCTGACAACCCTCAGCGATCAGCTATCAAAAAAAGCTATGCAAAGACACGGCATTAGGCTGAGTGCTGAATGCCGATAGCAGACCGCTCCATCCAGAAATCATGTATTTCCGGACCGAAACCAACTCACTTTTCCTTCACACCCAAGCATCTTCAGATGTCGCTGTACATTCCCATGCTACCAACCAAAATCTAGCTGAATTCATTAATACAACAGGTCTGATCAAAAATTGTTTTCAAGTTTTAATCGCTCTCCTCCGATAAGAAAACTGAACGACGAAATCATAACGAAAGGAGCTGAAGCGTTTCTTCAAGGTCATTGAGTTGTATTTCGCAATGTCAAACTAACGGGCAAGGATGCCCAATAAAAACCACTTCAAGGAGGATTACATTATGGGACTCAGGATTAACAACAACATCACGGCTTATACGGCTCACAGGAACCTGGCTGCCACGGATTCACAGTTGACCAAATCGATCGGGAAACTGTCATCGGGTCTGAGGATCAACAATGCCAAGGACGACGTGGCCGGTCTCCAGATTGCCAACCAGTTCAGGGCACAGGTCCGGGGTCTGAGGATGGCCCAGCAGAATGCCTCCCAGGCCACGTCCATGCTCCAGCAGGCAGAGGGTGCCATGAACCAGATCGAGGGGATCCTGGAGAGACTGAAAGAGCTTGCCGTCTCCGCCGCTTCCGACAATACGGACCAAGCAGGGAAGGACGCACTGCACTCTGAGGCCTCACAGCTTCTCAATGAAATCAATCGGATTGCGCTGGATACAAAATACAATACCGGGGAACTGATCGACGGCACAGCAAGTACGATGACCTTTCAGATCGGATCGGAAAACAGCGCAAGTGCCCAAATAAAGGTGGACCTTGGATCCATCAATTTTACGACAGGTTCACTTGGAGTCGCTACTATCGCATTAAATTCTACCGCAGATGCCCAGTCTGCCCTGACAACTATTACCGATGCCATAACCGAGGCAGGAAAAGGTCTTGGTGACGTCGGTGCGGTCCAGAGCCGATTGGAGTATGCGGCCTCCAACCTGGCCATTTCCATTGAGAACATCTCCGCCTCCGAATCCACGATCCGTGACGCGGATATGGCCTATGAGATGGTCACCTTTACCAAGAACCAGATCATGGTCCAGGCCGGAACCGCCATGTTGGCACAGGCCAATATGGCGCCCCAGAACATTTTGTCCCTGTTCGGGTAGAGGGTCGGGTAAAGGTTTTAACAAGGCGCCACCTTGTTGGCCGGGATCGAACATTAACCTCAACGCCAAGATAAGCCCCGCCTCCGGGTTCACCCGGGCGGGGTTTTTTGTAGCTCGTGTCCTATGGCAAACCCTTTGCAAACATCTCTGTGAGTACCCCTATTTCCTAAAGTTTCGGTGCAAAATTTCCGATGCATCAATTGAAGTACGGAATATTTTTCCGCTCTTCATAGGCACTCAACAAGGAGAATCATAATGTCAGCCATCAGCGTTAGCGGCGTGTCTTCAGGTGTCGACTGGATGAGCCTCATCGATCAACTGAAAAAGGCTGAACAGTCAAAGGTTGAGCTCCTGGAAAAGGAGAAGACCCGTTACCAGGACAGGATGAGCGCCTGGCAGGAGATCAACACCCTACTTTTGTCCTTCATGGAAGAGGCAGAGGACTTGAACAGGGCCTCTGATTTCAACATCCATGTCACTTCATTGGCTTCAAATTCATCGACTGAGTCAGAAGATATCCTTTCGGCTTCAGCCGGTACAGATGCCGCACCCGGGACATATACCGTTGTTGTCCAGTCTCTTGCGGCCGCTGAGAAACTGGCTACCAGAAGTTTCACAAGCCAAGACGAGGCGCTCGGTCTCTCGGGTGACCTGGTAATCGGCGGGCAGAGCGTTTCGGTTGAGAGCACCGACACGCTCTTGAATCTGAGAGACAAAATTAATGACGTCAACAGGGGCACGGAGGCATCGGGGGTCAGGGCCTCCATAGTAAATTACGGAGATAACGGATACAGGCTCATCCTGACCAGTGAATCGGAAGGGTCGTCCGGGATGAGTCTTTCGAACGGCGGAGCTGAAGATCTGCTCGGGGCCCTTGAATTCGTGCAGGTACAGGCAGGGGCGGATGCCGTGATAACCGTAGACGGATTCACCGTGACATCCGAATCCAACACGATCGATGATGTAATTTCAGGTGTCACCCTGGACCTCAAGCAGGCAGACAGTGATACAACAGTGACCCTGACGGTGGGAAGAGACTATGAAGCCGTAAAGGAAGCGATTGGAGAATTTGTCGATTCCTATAACGAGGTAATCAAGGCCGTCAATAAGCAATTCTCTTATGATGCGGAAGATGGAAAGGCCGGAGGCCCCCTTTTCGGCGACAGCACCCTTCGAGCCATTCGCTCCAAAATGACGAGTATCGTGACAAGGCAGATATCCGGCGCCTCGGATGCGTTCTCCACCCTGGGTCTCATCGGCATAAAGATCGGCACCGACCGCACCTTGAGCATTGACGACAACACCCTGCAGGGCCATCTGGAGACAAATTTTGAAGATGTCATGAACCTGTTTGTGGCCAACTACATGTCCACCAATGGACACGTGAGTTATCTACGTCATGGCGTTGATACCCAAGAGGGGACCTATAACATCCACATTGACGGCACCGATCCTCTTGAAGGATATTTTGTAGAGCCTGGGGACGCCTCCGGCAGTGGGGGATACCTGACAGGAGAATCGGGGGGCGCGGACGGGCTCGTGATCCGGTATACGGGCACCGCCACGGGAGAAATCGGGACATTCACCCTGAATTACGGTGTTGCGGAGCTGATCCATCGAGAACTCCACCAGATCACGGATTCCCTGGACGGTTATGTCGCGAACAAAAAGGAATCCCTCCAAAGCAGCATCGATCGGATTGAAAAGAATATCCAAAAGACCGAGGATCGAATCGACAGGAAAATGGAGGTGTTGACAAGGCAGTACATTGCCATGGAGCAGGCCCTGAGTGAGATGCAGAGCCTGAGCAACTGGATGAGTCAACAACTCGCCTTTTTACAGTAAACCGTTTCAGTGTATTCGTCTGTTCCCTCTGTTTTTATCACATAAGGAGCAAATAAGGGCATGGTTTCATGTTCTATCCAGTCCACAGACAAAAGAAAGGAGAGCTGAATGAGTTACGGAAGGGCCTTGGGAAAATACGACAGAATCAGGGTTGAAACAGCCGGCAAGATGGATCTGGTCGTTCTGTGTTATGAGAAAACGATTCAATTTCTTGATAAGGCCAGGACATACTATCAAGAGGAAAAATTCGACCAGAAACAGGATATGTTAAACAGGGCACTGGGCATCATCAGCGAGCTGAACGCTGCTCTTGACTATGATAAAGGCGGCAAAATCGCGGAAAACCTGGAAACCATTTACAACTATGTAACGCGAAGACTCATTCAGGGGGACCTCCAGAGAGACCTCACGGCCTTTGACGAATCAATGCGTCTCATGAAGGACTTAAAGGGCGCCTGGGTGAGCATCGCCACGGGCAGCCCGATCAATACCGAGTCTGAACAGCCTTATGAACCTGCCCGTCAAATCTCTCTTCAAATGTCGGCCTGATATTCAAGGTCTCGGGCATCGTTGCCGATAGGGCTGTAGGCGAGGTCTCAGAATCGCCCACTCCCTTTTTTGAAACTACATAAAGGATCTTTATTAGTGGGTCAGACTAATTGTCGTCTGAATCTCGGCAGGAATGTTTTTTAAAAAAAGACAAGGAGAAGCCTCATGGAAGCCGTCGGTGCAGTCAAATCGGGAAAAGTCCTCCCCCCGGAGACCATTGGGGGCCTTGCGCCCGGAGCTCTTAATCAGAGCCGGGAATCTGCCACAGGGGCGCAAAAGGCCGCCACAAAGGGGGGAAGGGAAGAATCCGCAAAGCTCCGCGAAGAGACGCGCTCAAAAATTGAGCGTATCGCCCAGGCCATGGACAATTATGTAAAGTCCATCCAAAGGGAACTTGAAATCAAGGTTGATGGGGCCACTGGAAAAGTTATTGTGAGGGTTCTCTCAAGGGAAAGTGGTGAGGTCATAAGGGAAATTCCCCCCGAAGAGATGCTGAACCTGGCGGCCAAGATGGAAGAGATGACCGGGGCCCTTTTCAATAAAAATGTCTGATTGTGATCCCGCTGTTAGAACGCTCGGTCTCTCATGCGTGAGGTTTGGTCCCGGATGCCATTAAAGACCCTTATCGTCGATGACGACAAAAAACTCCTTTCTGTCTTAACCAGTCTGTTGGTTGAAGATGATCATGATGTCACGGCCTGCAACAACGGGCTTGATGCCATAGAGAAGTGCCGCGGGGAAAAGTTCGACCTGCTGATTTCCGACCTGATGATGCCCGGTGCCTCGGGGCTGGACGTCCTGAGGGAAACGAGAAAAATATATCCGGATATCCTTGTCATTCTGATCACCGGCTTTGCTTCCATCGAATCCGCGGTCCAGGCCATCAGGGAAGGGGCCTACGACTATATCACCAAGCCCTTCAAATTAGAGGAGATAAAGATCGTCGTCAACAACGCCCGGGAGAGGATACACCTCGTCAGGGAAAACCAGAGGCTTATCGCGGAACTGCGGGAGGCCTATAACCAACTCCACATGGTGAAACGGATCATGGGCGCGGAGGACAACGGGGAACTGAGCGAAGCGGGATTTTCAGAGGCAAGAAAGAACAATGAGCCGTTCATTGCCGGAAGCATGCTCACCCACTATTACCAGGAGAACAGACCGGGCATCAACACCCCGATGCTTTCTGACCTGGAGCGGATATCCGTCCTGAGGGACAGGGGTTTTCTAACAGAAGAGGAATTCAGACTGTGCAAGTCGAAGCTGTTCAAGAACCTGCAACACTGACTGCCGCTGAACTGGAATCGCTCCAAGTCCTTGTGGTGGACGATGAGCATATCATCTGCGAGACACTGGAGCTCTATCTGCGGCATCTGGGAATCAAACACGTCCAGACAGCCAACAACGGCCTGGAGGCCCTGGAAAAAATCAGTGAAACAAAATACGATTTTGTCTTCGTGGACCTGATGATGCCCGAGATGAGCGGCATCGATGTCCTGAAAAGGACCAACGACTCGCATATCCTGACCACCTTTATCTTGATGACGGGCTATCCCACCATGGACGTGGTCATCGATGCCATGCACAACGGGGCATCGGATTTTCTGGTCAAGCCCTTCCGGTTCGATGACGTCAAATTGGCCATGGAGAGGATTCAACGACTTCATTGCCTGATGGAAAGCAACTGGCAACTCCACCAAGAACTGGAAAAGAAAAGAGAGGTTGAGGAGCTCAACAACCAGTTGGAAAGAAAGATCAGACTCCAGACCATTCTCTATCAAATCGTGGATTCACTGTCCAAGATCAACCGATCTGAAAACCTCTACCGCTACGTGATTAACAAGGCCATTGAATCCTGCAACGCCAAAAAGGCCTGTTTCCTGATATATGATCAGGAAAATTCTCATCTTATCACGCTGGCCCAACTCGGCATTGAAGATATGAAACCAGGGACGCAGGCCGAGTTCAAACACACACTGCAGGGAAATACCATCCTCGCAAAGAGATTTGTTGAGGACTACTTCGGGACATTGGGCGGGCAGGAAGTCGCACTCGAGAAGACCTTTCGTGACAAGGGCTTCATGGCGACCCCCTTTAATATCAGGAATGAGCCCTTCGGTGTTCTCCTCCTGGGGGACAAGGAGGGGCACAGATTCTTTGACGGCGAGGACGAATTCATCCTCAAATTTCTCGCGGAAAAGGCGGCCTTAAACATTGAAAACATGGCCCTCTACGACAACCTCAAGCAGAGCTTCCTTGCCTCTCTGATGGCCCTCGTCAGTGCCATCGAAGCAAAGGATGCCTACACCAAACAACACTCCAAAAGGGTGACCGAATACGCCCTCATGATCGCCGGGCATATGGGATGCACCCAAGTCGATCTCGACAGGATAGAGACCAGCGGCCCACTTCATGATATCGGAAAGATCGGGGTGCAGGACAACATTCTGAACAAGCCCGGCCGCCTGACAGACGATGAATTTGAACATATCAAGGCCCATCCGCTTGTGGGCGCCAATATCGTCGCCCCCCTGGGATTAGACAGTGAAGAGATGGGAATCATAAGGCATCATCACGAGAGGTGGGACGGGCGAGGCTACCCGGATCATCTAAAGAAGGAAGAGATTCCACGACTTGCCCGGATCCTTGCAGTTGCGGACGCCTTTGACGCCATGAACTCAAGCAGGGCCTACCGTAAGGCCCTCCCCTTTTCCGTCTGCATCGAAGAACTGGAAAAGAATCGTGGGTCTCAGTTTGACCCTGACGTCGTTGAATCCGCCCTTATCGTGCTAAAGGAGGCCTAGATCCGGGCAAGGCCACGAATCCCCGCCCGGGCCAAGGAAGATGGTTCCAACCGAAATTGGACCTCTCCCGTTTTTCCCTTGACACCGCATCCTCTAAATAGGCTCCACGTCCGAGATGCGACGGTACATGCCTGATATGGACATGGGTCCGGTCAGAGACGTCCTGGTCACCTGGTCCCATCATATGGTCGTGTTCCAGGCCTACTTCTTGTCGTGGCACCCGAGGCATTTGCGATAGGGACCGGTCTTCTTATTTTCATTGGCCAGGGTCTTGTGGCAGGTCTTGCAATTCACATGGAAGGCCGTTTGGAGCCTCATGACTTCGTCTATTTGTTCGTCAGGATCATGGCATTCCTGGCACTGCAGGGTTTCATCGCTCCAAGGGCTCCAGGTGTTGGCACCTTCATCGTATTCATGGTGGCAATTCCAACAGGATATGTTATACTCCTTGGCATGCTTTCTGTGTGAGAAGGTCACGGGTCCTTTTCTGTCTTTGCTGTAATCATCCTTGTCGATAATTATCACGTCCAGGTTCTTCGTATCCCCCGCGGAAGCCTTCTGCTCTTCCGAAGCGCAGATATCGACGGATATGACCGTCACAGAGACTGTAATCGCCAGAAGAAAAATCCACATCCTTTTACTCATATGCATTCTCTTTCCTCCCCTTCGAATTCTTATGGCGGGGGGAAAATCCTTCATTGGACTGGAGCCCATTTTCACCCCGTCATTATTTTTTAACCGAAATATTTATCAGCAGCCCACCATCCACCAAACCACTCGCACGGCATTCCTGTGAAGACAAGCATTAACATTTCGTCTCATACCCAGGCATTGGAGAGCTTTTTGAAAACGTCCAGGGTCGCCTTTAGAATATCCCGCTCCGTCACAAGCCCGGCAATCTCACCCTCATCGGTAACCAAAAGTCTTCTGATCCTTTTTTCGGCCATCTTCTCAGCGGCCTCGCCGAGTGTGGCCCCACCATCGATGGTCACGAGAGGGCTGCTCATCACATTGCCCACCTTCATGAGGGCACATTCATGATCAACACATATCTTTTTCACCACATCACGTTCCGTAATGATGCCCACCATCTCTTTCCCTCTGGTCACCACGACGGATCCAATGTCCTTTTCCACCATCAGTCGCATGGCCTCGCCCAGACTGGACTCTGCGTCAAGAGTAATAATCACGGGGGTCATCATGTTTCGAAGGGCATAACCCACTCTCATGGTCAATCCTCCTCATCTCACAAAATGACAGGCCTGACCCCGGAGACCTTGCTCTGCACCCGGCATGGCCAATTTGCATACCAACGAAGAAAAGCGCGGCGCCTCGTTTCTTTCTCTACACAATATCGTCGAAAACCTCCGGCGGACAACCAGAGTTCCTGCCGGGATTTCCGCGGGGCACACATGGCTCACCCTCGCGAATCGGTCCATGAGAACCGGGAATGATTCAATACCCGCCCGGAGACACGCAAGGCCTAAATAGTACGGATCTAGGGCTCAAAGGTCTTGAAGACAAGGGAGGCATTTGTACCACCAAATCCAAACGAATTGGCCATCGCCGCCCTAACTTGACCTTTTCTTGCCTCATTTGGAACGTAATCCAGATCACACGCAGGATCTGGAGCTTCATAATTGATTGTGGGGGGCATCACGCCGAACTTGATGCTCAGGACGGTATAGATCGCCGCGACACCTCCGGCCCCGCCCAGCAGATGCCCGGTCATTGATTTGGTGGAGCTGACGGCCAGTTTGTAGGCATGATCCCCGAATACAGCCTTGATGGCTCGGGTTTCCGAGGCATCGTTGAGCTGCGTGGATGTTCCATGGGCGTTGATGTAATCCAGATCTTCCGGCTTCAAGCCCCCATCGTCAAGTGCCTGCCTCATGCAGAGACAGGCGCCGGCCCCTTCCGGGTCAGGTGCGGTGACGTGGTAGGCATCGCCGGAAGCCCCATAACCGGCCACCTCCGCGTAAATCGGAACCCCTCTATCGAGGGCATGGTTCATCTCTTCGAGGATCAACACCCCCGCGCCCTCGCCCATGATAAATCCGTCCCTGTGCAAATCAAAGGGACGCGAGGCCCTTTCAGGTTCCTCGTTCCTCGTGGACAACGCCTTCATGGAACAAAACCCGCCCAATGCCAACGGCGTGACGACCGCTTCCGCCCCGCCGGTGATCATCGCATCCGCCCTTCCTTCCTGAATCTCTCTAAAGGATTCCCCGATGGCGTGACAACTTGCGGCACACGCCGTTTCGACGGAGATGTTGGGCCCCTTTATCCCGAACTCTATGGCAATGAGGCCTGGGGCCATATTGGCGATAATGCCCGGGATAAAAAACGGACTGATTCTGTCAGGCCCCTTTTCCAGCAATACCTGGTGAAAGTGCTCGAGCATGGAGAGTCCGCCCAGACCGGAGCCCGTGAAGCAGCCCACGCGATGGGCATTATCGACATCGATTTTCAGGCCCGACTCTTCCATGGCCATCCTCGCAGAGGCGACGGCATAGTGGATAAAGTTGTCGAAGCGTCGGATCTGCTGTTTGTCCAGGAAATCTTCGGGTCTGAAATCCGTGACCTCTCCAGCAATCTGGGATTTATAAGGAGATGGATCGAATTTTGTGATCCTTCTTATGCCCGATTTGCCGGAGCAGACGGCCTCCCAGTTTTTTTTTACACCCGTTCCCAAAGGGGTCACCATACCAAGGCCGGTGACCACAACTCTCCTCTTCATAACACCCCCGTCCTCCTTCCCGGCCACATTCTTTCTTGTCGTGACCGGGTCAAGATTACTCTCCCAGGGCATTCTTGATGTAGTTTATCGCGTCTTCGACCGTGGCAATTTTCTCGGCATCTTCGTCGGATATCGAGATCTCGAACTCTTCCTCCATTGCCATGATCAGTTCGACCTGATCCAGTGAGTCAGCGCCCAGATCGTCCACAAAAGAGGCCTTCAGGACCACGTCCTCTTCAGCAACATCCAACTGCTCGCAGATAATCTCTTTGATTTTTCCGGCAATATCCGCCATAAAAACAACCTCCCTTTCTTTCTCGATTTGCTGTGTGTGCTTTATAAGTCGCTCACAAAACCCGATTTTGGGCGCTGCACATCATCCCATTCCTCAGGCCAATAGATGGTCACATAAATATTCCACCGTTCACATGAATAATCTGACCGGTCATGTACCCTGCGGCATCTGTACAGAGCCAGTAGGCAACCTCCGCCACGTCATCAGGCTGACCGATCCTACCCAGTAAAACCTTCTGTAAAAAATAGTCTTTGACTTTATCCGGAAGCGGTTTGGTCATATCGGTGTCAATGAATCCCGGAGCCACGGCATTGACGGTTACTCCCCGGGAGGCCACCTCATAGGCAAGGGATTTCGTAAAGGCCATTATCCCGGCCTTGGAGGCGGCATAATTGGTCTGTCCGGCATTTCCGATCTGTCCCACGACCGAAGACGTATTGACAATGCGACCCCACCTCTGCCTGGTCATGGACCTGATCACCATCCGTGTGCAATTAAAGACGCTCTTGAGATTGACCCTCAAGACATCGTCCCAGTCCTCCTCACGCATTCTCATCAGAAGGGTGTCCCGGACGATTCCGGCGTTATTGATCAGCACGTCCACTTTCCCAAATCGTTTGAGGATGTCATTAAACAGGGGTTCAACTCGGTCCATATAGGAAACATCCACCCGATGTCCCTCGGCCACGGCCCCCTTGTGTTCAAGCATGGCAAGGGTCTCGTCGGCCGCAGATTCGTCCCTGTCGTAATGGATGATCACGATCTTCGAACGGTCCTCCGCAAATTTGAGAGCCATGGCCCTCCCAATGCCTCTGGACCCTCCGGTAATGACTACAACCTTCTCCGAATCCTTCATTCATGTCCTCCCTGAAACCGTCCCATGGCTTCGGCGAGTCGGTCAGGGATGCCGTTTCTCACATGACTCGCAGCCATTCTTATGCCGTTTTTTACGGCCTTTGCGGATGAACCCCCGTGACATACGATGCCTACCCCCTTGATACCCAGGATCGGGGCTCCACCATATTCCGCATAGTCCAGTTTCCCTTTCAGACGGGTGATGATCAGCGGGTCGACCGACTCTCCTGTCTTTCCGGGCGAGAGCTCCTTGACCGCCGACTCCAGCATGTCGGCGAAACTCTCCGCCATGCCTTCCAAGACCTTGAGCACGACATTGCCGACAAACCCGTCACAGACCACCACCTGGATTTGACCGCTGAAGATGTCCCGCCCTTCAACATTACCGACAAAGTTCAAACCACTGGACTGAAAGAGTTGATGGGCCTGTCTGACCTGTTCGTTTCCCTTCCCCCCCTCCTGACCGATGCTCAGGAGACCGATCCTCGGATTTTCCATGCCTCTGCAGGTCGCGGCAAATGCATGTGCCATGACGCCGAATTGAAGCAAATGGACAGGACGGCAATCCACGTTGGCGCCCACGTCGATGAGGACAACCTCACCCTTTTCTCCAGGGTAAATGCTCGCGAAGGCCGGCCTCTCCACACCCGGCGCCCGCCCCAATGTGAGAATCGCTGCAGCCAGCATGGCCCCGGAGTGACCCGCGCTGACCACTGCATCCGCTTCACCCCGTTTGACCAGGTCAAAAGCCACTCTTACGGAGGCGTCCTTTTTCCTTCTGACAGCCTTCAGAGGCGGTTCATCCATGAGGACCTTGTCCTCACAGTGATGGATGCTCACTCCGGCCTTTTTCAGATCATTGCCGAACCTGTCCCCAATGACCCTTTCATCACCGATCAAAATGATTTGGAAGCTTGGATCAATGGCCGCCTGCAGCACACCTTGAACGACCACATCCGGAGCATGATCTCCGCCCATGGCGTCCACGGCTATTTTCATGTCAACTCTCTTCTGTCTTTAGGATGGTCCTCCCTCTGTAGGACCCGCACTGAGGGCACAGGTGGTGGGGCAAGACAGGTTCGTGACACTGTGGACAGAGGGTCACATGCGCCATTTTCGCATGATCATGTGATCGCCTCATGTCCCTTCTTGATTTCGATTTTTTCTTTTTAGGTACTGCCATTCTCTACCTCAATTTTTCTCGAATAAAATTGAAACACAATTTTATGCCTTGTCCACCGGTGGTGGACGCCACGTATTCGGTCATTCCGTAATCTACGGTTTCTCTATAACCAAATTTTTCAGTTTTGAAAAGCCCGGGTGCCCCCCTTCGCGGCCACAATTGCACTTCCCCTTGTTGAGATCTGCACCACACTGAGGGCAAAGACCCCGACAACCCTCTCTGCAAACAAGTTTCATGGGCAGTGACAAAAAGATCTGCTCTCTCACGATCTCATCAAGGTCCACTTCATCCCCTTGAAGAAATTCCACTTCCATATCCTCATCAATAAGTTCCGCTTCTGTGGAATCGCCATCCGGGTGGGAGGCGGTCATAAAGATTCGGAACCCTGTATCCAGATCCCGGCGATAGGGTTCCAGGCACCGGTCACAACGAATCCGGAGCCCCCCGCTGACATGGCCCTCCAGCACATATCGATCTGCTGCTGAAGAGATCCTGATTTCCACGTCCAAAGGAGAATCCAGCCCCAGGACCTGTTCATCATACGCATCAGAACGCCAATGGTCTTGGTCAAGGACGTATCTGAAGTTGGCGTCCCGGTCAATATTTCGAAGGTCGACAATCATCGGGATCCAGTCTACAGAAAAGCCGCTAATTGACTTCTATATTTAGAATAATTGAAATCAACAAGCTTATATGAAAAAGTATTCTTGTCAAGGAAATTCACATTCCGTTCCGAAGCCCGGAGGCTGTGAATCAGTGCGGCCCTGTGATAAAGACGACGGTTTTCCTCTTTTTTTATTGACACTTAAGCGATTTTTTTGATAGTGTTTCCCAGTGTTTGTGCCTTATTTTTTCCTGCCCACATGAGGATACTTACCTTTCGCATGTGCCGGACAGTTCTTGCCGTAATAAACACAGCATTGCCTTCAGGATAATAATCTATGTGGACCTATAGGGAAAGGCTCAACTACTACGAAAAGCTGAGGCGCTCGCTCTACGAGATCCTTCGGGATGCTTTGGAAGCGAGACTGATGAAAATCGCTCTGATCGACTCTTTTTACAACTACCTGAAAAACGGGGTGGAATACAGCTTTCTTGCCAAGAAGGAACTCAAACCAAAATCAAAGAAAATGGAGCAGGAGTCCGAGCTTTTCAACACCTTCATCGTCATCTTTTGCGAAGGCTCCGTCAGTTCAGAGCTAAAGAATTATATCCGTTTCTTCCCTGAAAACAAGTTGATCAAAAAAAACGTTGAACTCATTTCAAATTTTTCTCTGTCCAAGGATTTCAACCATAATCTGCGGTATTTCGAACGACCCATGTTCCTGGACCTTGTTGAGAGCCTCCTGCACATAGATTATGCGCTGTTGATCCAGCCGGACCCCACCGTAAAAAAGAAGAATCGCTATGCCCTGACCCACTTTCATGTAAAAATAGATTGGCCCATCGCTGATGCGGCCGAGGATCTGGCCAGACATCTCAGATACATTCAAAACAACCTTTACGAAAACGGCGATAAGGTGGGGCGACACCTTCAAAATAAATTGTTTGAGTACTATGGATGCCACCACAGCGTAGGGGGAAGACGAACCGCCGCCCTCATTGCCGCCCAACTGTTGGGAAAAACGGATTTTGTCTCCACCGTATTCATATCCAGTTCTGAATCTCGATCCATGGCCAAATACTCTGAAAGAGGCGTCTCAAAATTTTTTCTTATTCAACTGAATGATGCGCAGATCAACGCCCTTGCACAAAGGGAATCCATGGATCCGGAGGGACTGAAAACGGCATTCCTCTACCCTGCTGAAGGGTACTATGTCGGCATCTCAGAGGCCGTTTACGACCACACGCCCTTCTCCAAACCCCCGGAGGACGGAAAAATCCGAAAACTGAATCCCGCCTATAACTGGCTCAAGCTCCGGGACGAGTTCCTCCACCCAAAGGATACGTTCCTTACTCAGAGACCCATCAATTACAATTGGGTCTATACGGCTGAGTAGACCCGCCGCGTCATCACGGAGTGGTTCAAACAAGAAGCCACCCCTGTGATATGTCTTGGGCGAGAGACGGGGCAGGGGTGAGTCTCCGCCTCATTGCCGACCGTTTATGGATTCGGTCAGTGCCGCCCCATCCTTTCAATGACCTTGACAAGAAACCACAGGTCCAGGACCCTGTTCCATCTTATCAAGTAGACCTTCCCATCGTCCGCCCGGACCTTGAAATAGTCGTGTTCGAGCCCGTACCAGCGGTCGATAACGGCCTCCACCCCCACTTTCTTCCCGCCAAGCTCAAGGTAAAGGGGTCTTTCGTTCGCCTTATACCCTGAGTAGGCCACCACCTCTATGGGAACGGGATAGATGGGCTCGGACATATCACCCTCTGCGGGTCTCCTGAAGCCTTGCCGGTGCCAGGCTCGTGCCTGATTCCGCCTGAATGGAATCAACACCAGGAGCCGATGGATCTGGAGGCATCAGACCCTGTTAAAGAATTCCTGAAGCTCCTTAATGATGGACACCTTGGTCTCCAGGCTTGTCGGTTCCTCAAACAGGAAATTCAACAGGAACACCATCTTGTAGTCCACGGCCGACGTTTTGTATTCTTGAAAAGAGGTGACCTGGACATCCTTCAACCGTTCATAGTCCTGTCTTTTAAAGAGTTCGCTCCTCCTCAGGATAAGATTGATTGCCTCTTTGGCGTCCTCCGGATTTTCCAGCAGTATTTCAATCCCGTCGTACTTTTTCACCGCCTTGATGATCTTTTCCCCTTCAACCTTGATCTTCATGTCCCTATCCTGTCCACCCTGCGGTTGTTCCGTTTGATTTCATGCCATGCACTGCTCAGGTGCCCCACCCGACAGTCATGGCCATTGTCCACTCCTTACAGTGTGTTATAGTCATACAATCCATCCAATATTTCAAGCTATTTGATTTCGGTTCCTTCCCACTCGTCAGCGTCTGATTTCCCCCTTTGAATGTTCACAGGGCCACCCATTTGTGTTAGGTTCATGGGAAACACGAGCAAAGTAGGAGGCAACGGCGCGGTGCCATCGAGACCTGCCGGCAAAATCATCAGAAAAGTGATGCAGACACTCTCCCGGTTCGAGATGTTATGCCCAGGGGATCGGGTTATCGCAGCCGTTTCAGGGGGGGCCGACTCTGTTTGTCTTCTCCACATCCTCCATCGCCTACAGGAAGAGCTGGGCATTGAATTGATTGTGGCGCACTATGATCACGGTTTTCGCCCCGAAGAGGACGAGTCGGAGACGAGATTTGTCCGTGGTCTTGCCAAGGGGATGGGCCTTGGTTTCCATAGTGAGAAGGGCGAACTGTCGACCAGAACCAATGGGGCATCCCTGGAGGAGATCGCAAGGGACGCGAGATATGCCTTCCTCGATGATCTATCGGAAAAGCTTAAGGCCCACAAAATCGCCGTCGGCCACACACTCAACGACCAGGCTGAGACCGTTATCATGCGGCTCCTCAGAGGCAGCGGCCCGTCGGGACTGGCAGGTATCCCGCCTGTTCGAGGCAGGAAGATCATAAGGCCGCTGATCGGAATCAAACGGGATGAAATCCTCTCCTATTTAGAGCAGACCGGGCTTTCATACAAGACAGACAGCTCCAACCTCCAGACCCGCTTCCTGAGAAACAAGATTCGCCTGGATCTGATGCCGCATCTTCTGGCCTTCCAGCCCCGGCTTATCGAGCATTTGGGGGACTTGGCGCATATCCTGAGAGATGAGGACCATTTCATGGATCTGCAGGCGGAAAAATGGCTGAAAGACAAGGCCGTGGAAAGTACGGATGAGGCCGTCCAGATCCCGATCGCACCCTTTCTCGCACTTCCTCACCCCCTCAGGAGCCGTGTGGTCAGACGCCTTCTTTTGAAGGCCCGCAAGGACCTTCGGAGGATAGTGCAACGGCACATTCTTTCCATATCCAGACTGGCTGAAGGGCCTGATCCGCAGGCTGAAATCCATCTTCCGGGTGGGCTGACAATAAAAAAGGTCTATGGACTTTTGTCCCTTTCATCGGACCGGAACCCTGAGACCATGCCGTCCTTTTCCACGATTGACGGGCCCGGAACATATCCCTTGAAGGACTTTCATTGCACCCTTTTGCTTGAAACGTTATCGGCCGACCGGCGGAATCCGTTCCTGCGCAAAGGACCTCAGAAAACGGCCCTCGTGGACGCCGACAAGATCCGGTATCCGCTGCTCGTCAGGAACACGCAACCGGGTGACCGGTTCGTTCCTCTGGGCATGAAAGGGCACAGAAAGGTCAAAGATTTCTTTATCGATCTCAAGGTCCCTTCTGAAAAAAGGGCACGGACCCCCATCCTGTTCAGCCGGGATGAACCGGTATGGATATGCGGGTACCGGATTGACGACAGGTTCAAGGTCACACCCGACACAAAATCGATTCTTAAAATGACCCTATACGAGTGATTTCGGGGTTAGGGATTCATCGATTAACTAATTGAATTTAATAGGATGATACGATTAAATGGAAAGGGTAAACCGGTCCATGGGGATTTTCAACAACAAAGAATATCCCCGGATTCCAGGCTAGGAAGGATAGGAAGGGGCAAACCCACAGGAGCCCGATTGGTCAGTCAACCGGCTTCCTGTTTGTAATATATTTCGCCCTCTTTAGAATCCATAAAGCCTCTTTTTTGGTGGGTAATCCTCGGGTTCTTGGATCCGAAAAACTCACACATATACCTGTAAGCCTTTCGATGGTCCATGTGCTGACCGCAGGTCTCAAAAGTTATGGCCGCAAAATTATATTCCGGCCATGTATGAATCGCAAGATGAGACTCTGCAATCGTTACGGTACCGCTGACGCCCCAAGGCTGAAACGTGTGGAACGACTGCGCCACCACCTGTGCGCCCATGAGTTCGGCCGCATTCACCAAACCCTCCCTGATCCTCTCGGCGTCAAGAAGGCTTTCATGGTCGCACTCATAAAGGTCAATGAGAACAAGATCCAATAGAGAATACAATGCTCCCACCCCCTTTCATTTTAGTTTAATTGACGAATTTCCCAGCTCCCTTCTCCACAATCCCGCGCCTGCGTGATTGCTCCGGCTTGTCCGGAAGAAATTTGGGCATGGCTCAAAACGCGGGGGGAGTATATGTCAATCTTTGAGCAGGGTCAAGGTCATATTGGATGGAGATCGAAGATTTTTTTGATTTCCCTCTTATAGGGTGCCCGGATGATGCCCTTTTCGGTGATAATCGCACTGACATACCTGTGCGGGGTAATATCAAAGGCCGGATTAAAGGCCTTCACACCCTTGGGACCGACGGCCTGCTTTCCGAAGATAAACAGCTCCTCGGGGGCCCTTTCCTCAACAGGGATCATGTCTCCACTCTTAATACGCAAATCAATAGTGGACAGAGGCGCGGCTACATAGAAGGGGATCTTGTTTTCTTTGGCCAGCACGGCCAATTGGTACGTCCCGATCTTATTCGCCACATCCCCATTGGCGGCAATCCTGTCGGCCCCGGTGATGACGAGATCGACCTTTCCCTGGCGCATGAGAGAGCCGGCGGCACTGTCTACGATGACGGTCACGGGGATGCCCTCTTCCATCAGTTCAAAGGCCGTGAGCCTCAACCCCTGCAGCCAGGGCCTCGTCTCATCCGCTATGACGGCCACGCCTTTACCTGCCTCATGGGCCGCCCGGACGACCCCCAGGGCGGTGCCGTAACCTCCGGTCGCCAGTGCGCCGGCATTGCAGTGCGTCAATATCGTCGCACCCCGTGGGACAAGCTCCCGTCCGTTCTTCCCCATCTGCTGATTGACGGCGATATCCTCGGCGAGCATATCCTCAGCGTTTTTCCTCAGTGCGTCTCTGATCTCCTCAATGGACCGGCTCCGCATCCGTTCCACCAGATCCAGCGTCCTGTCTACGGCCCACTTGAGATTTACGGCAGTGGGCCGGGCACTGACCATCTCACCGGCCATTTCCTTGAATTTCCGCTCAAATCCCTCAAATGATCTGCTTCTGATGGATTTCGCCCCCAGGGCCAGCCCCATGGCGGCCCCTATGCCGATAGCGGGCGCCCCCCTGATCACCATCTTCTCAATGGCCTTGATAACGTCCCGGTATCCCCGGCAGATAGTCCATTCTATCCTTCCGGGGATCTTTCTCTGGTCAATCATCCGGATATAACGATTATGCCATTCTATCGTCGGGATCATGTGATGGACCCGCTTCCTGTGTAATTTCGTAGGATTGGCGATAAGAGGATCCCCCTCCATATTACAGTGAGCGATCCTCACAGACATCAATGGCCTGTTGATTGTCTTCAGGCAGGGAAAATCAGAAGCGCCCGCTAGACTCTGGAGACACCCTTATGAATAACAGAAGAAACGGATGAAGGAGTGGCCGTGAATTTACAGTCCCGGAGATCACCGTGAACGGCACTAGCCGATTCTTACTCTCCACCCAAAGGGATCCTCTTTCTCTGCGTACTGAATGGCCACGATTTCCTGATAAAGTCTCTGGGAAAGATCACCCATCTTTCCGCCCGACACGATGTAATCCTTCTCCTTATAGGTGAACTGTCCCACGGGAGAGATTACGGCCGCGGTGCCCGTTCCAAATGCCTCCTTGAGCCTGCCGTTCTCCGCCGAACTGATCACCTCATCAATGGAAAGGGAGCGTTCCGAAACCTTCAGTCCCCATTCCCGGGTCATACGCAGAACCGAATCCCTTGTGATCCCCGGAAGGATGCTGCCGTACAGGGGCGCCGTGATAATTTCATCCTCAATGACAAAGAACATATTCATGGTACCCACTTCTTCCACATACCTATGTTCTTTCGCATCCAGCCAGAGGACCTGGGTAAAACCCTTTTCCTTTGCCTTTTCCGCAGCAAACAGGCTCGCAGCGTAATTTCCCGCCGTCTTGACCTCTCCCGTACCCCCTGTGGCCGCCCGGATATAGGCGTCTTCCACGTAGATTTTGACCGGGTTCAGGCCTTCTTTGTAATAGGCACCCACGGGCCCGAGGATGATAAAAAAGAGATACGCGTTTGCAGGGCGCACACCCAGATGGGGTTCCGTGGCGAGCATAGAGGGCCTGATGTACAGTGTGGTTCCCTCGCCCTTGGGAATCCATTCCCTTTCCAGCAGGATGAGCTTCACCAGGCCTTCCATGACCAGGTCAATATCCACTTCCGGCATGCACATCCGGACGGCGGTGCGGTTCATGCGCTTGAAGTTCTCTCTGGGTCGGAAGAGATAAATGCCGCCATCCTTACCGTAATAGGCCTTGAGGCCCTCAAAAATCTCCTGCCCGTAGTGAATAGCCATGGCCGCGGGACTGAGCTTCAGGTCCCCAAAGGGTTCTATCCGGGGGGCGTACCACCCCTTACCGATCTCGTAGTCCCAAAGAAACATATGGTCCGTATAGATGTCGCCAAAGCCTAGTTCTGAGTCGTCTGCGGGTTTTTCCTTCAACTGCTCCGGACTCGCGGGGGTCACTTTTATTTCCATGGGCTATCTCCTATCAGAATCGTCTCGTGACTTGAAGACCAATAGATAGCACAAGAAATTTTTGATGACAACAATCGATTTGGCCCCGAAAGGAGACATTTTGGATTCAGCTCAACTCATCAGGCCGGGCAACCACAGGGCCAGTGACGGAAACAGGATGAGCATAATCATGGCGACCGCATCACAGCAAAGGAAGGGCATGGCCGCATAGATGATCTCCTTAATGCCTATATCTTCAGCCGCCACACCTTTCATGACAAAGAGCATCATCCCGAAGGGAGGTGTCGTCATGCCCATCTCGAAATTGATGAGCATGATGATACCGAACCAGACCGGATCAAAGCCAAGCATGTTAACAATCGGCATGAAGATGGGAAGGCTGATCATCATAATGGAGATTGTCTCCATGAACATGCCCAGAATAAAAACGCACAGCTGCATACCCAGCAGGATAAAAATGCGGTGGACATGGAGTCCTTCGATGACCTCGAGAAGGCCGCGGGTGGCACCGGTATAGGCGAGGATGCTGCTGAAGGTATTGGAGGCGGCGATAATCATGAAGACCATGATAGTGATCTCAAGTGTTCCCACCAGAGACGCCTTGAGCATCGACCATTTCAAACGCCCGTAGGCCAGGGCCACTGCGAGGGTCGCGACCGCCCCCGAGGCGGCGGCCTCCGTGGGCGTGGCAAAACCAAGGAGCATCAGGCCCAGGACCATAAAAATGATAAACCCCAGCGGCAGGGTGTAACGCACGGTACCGATAATTTTCGCCCTGAAAGGGGTCTTGGAAACGTCGTACCGGGGGGCGAGAGAGGGGTTCATCCGGCAGCGAAGGACAATGTATGCCGCATAGAGGGTACCGATAAGCAGTCCCGGGATGGCGCCTCCCACCAGGATTTTCCCGACCGAAATGTGTCCGATGCTCGCCAAAACAACGGCCAGTGATGACGGGGGAACGAGCATGGCAAGCCCACCGACACCGATAATGGGTCCAACGGACATGGCGGTTTTATAACCGCGCTTGCTCATTTCAGGCAGGAGTGCCGCCCCCAGCATGGCGGTGTTTGCGATGGTGGATCCACTCAGGGCCGAGAAAAGGGTGCCGCCGCCGGCGGCCAGAAGGCTCAATCGCCCGGGCAAACGACCCAGCCACTTGTCGATGACATCGATCGTATTGTTGGCCAGACCCGATTGGAACATGATCTCCCCCATGAAGATGAACATGGGGATAGGTGTGAGCGTGAATGAGGCCAGAGAACTGAAGACCTGGAGAGTCAACTGCTGTAGTCCGCCGGGTCCCATAAATATGAGCATAGCCAAGAGGTCAACGGTCAAAAAGGCAAAGGCTATGGGAAACCCCGAAAGCAGGATCAGGATCAGGCCGCCGATAAAAAAGCCCAATACACTATACCATTCCATGGATCAACACTCATCATTGTCAGATAGAATCTGTGTTCGCCGGTCTGTCGACGGGGACCGGGGTTTCCTT
The DNA here is from genome assembly GCA_049366815.1 of Desulfatiglandales bacterium. GTDB lineage: Bacteria > Desulfobacterota > DSM-4660 > Desulfatiglandales > HGW-15 > CAYNYM01. Next base: position 24,408 of record JBMNCO010000182.1, read on the forward strand.
TCTCTCATACATAATTTCATCACGGTGCCCCGCTTCGAATCTCTTTCAGTGTAAGAAAGAGTTGACGCAAAAACTGAAGAGACAAAACAAAAAACCCTATAGGTATGATCATGAGAATGAGATATTTAGGTACATCAACGGCCTTTACATCTATGATGCCGTTTTGAAATTGACCCCACGTCGTCGAACTCCCGTACCACAGGAGAACAAGGCAGAGGGCGGTCCCGAGAATACCATGAGCGAGACGGAAATATTTTGCGGTCCGTTCTCCCATCCGCCCCGTCAACAGGTCGACGGAAACATGTTTTCCTCTGACCAGGACCCAGGCCGTCCCCAAGAAGGTGATCCAGAGCAGCGCGTACTCATTGAACTGTAAAATCCATACCGGTGAAGGGAGACTTAGGGAACGGGTTAATATGGAGTAGCAGATCGAAAAACAGATGAACAAGAGGAGTAGACCTGCCAGCACCGCCAATCCGTTAAACAGTTTGTCTAATATCCTGCCGAACAAATCAACTCCTCCTTTCCATCTGCGCCGCGGTTCTCCCCCACTGTTCGTTTACCTGGTGACCATTTCCTTCAACTTTTTGCCGTTCTCCGGCGATTTTTGTATGATGATCTCCCACAGGGAGTCATAGGCCGCATCCTTGAATTTCTTGGCCTCGGCAGGGGAGAGATCGATAAACTGTATCCCCAGTTTCTTGTACTCCTCAAACTCCTTTTCCACCAAATCCACGCTGCGCTCTTTGGCGTAGTGTGCGGCCCGGTCCTCCGTTTCGATCAACAGCTTCTGCAGATAGTCGGGCATCTGATCCCATTTCCTCTTACTGATAAGGACCACGTTCGCCCCATTGTAGACACCCGGAGTGACAACGTACTTCGTGACTTCCTGCCACCCCCAGTCCCTGATCAGACCGGCAGGCCACATGTAGCCGTCAACCACGCCACGTTCCATGGCGGTGTAAATGTCCGGAGGAGGAATGACCACCGGCTGGGCTCCAAGGCTCTTGAGCGCACTGATGAGGGTGGGTGAACAGCGGATCTTCAGCCCTGAGAGGTCAGCACTGGTGATCGGCTTCGCGAGGTAAAGTATGAAAGGAAGATTGTGTCCCAGTCGCCCGAGGTAGGTGCAATTAATCTTTTCCTCGTGAATCTTGTTCAGAAAGTCGTTCACACCCGTGGCGCGTTCTTCCCATCCGTCAAGCATCGATACGCTCAGCGCATTGACCTCGGGGACCGCTGAGACGTAATAGCCATCCGTGGTGAATACCATATCGACGATCCCGTTTCGGGCCGCCTCCACCTGCTCACTGTTGGGAATGACCTCCGGTCCGCCCACATATTTGATTTCAAGTTCACCCGGGTGTTTCTTTGCCACTTCTTCTTCGACCATCTCAAGAAATTTCATGAAATTGTGGACTTCCCACACGGTCTTGGGCCATGCAGTAACGGCCTTGAGAGTAATCTTCTTTGGGGCCGCCTGGCAGACGGCCGCCAAGGAAAGAACCAACACAAGCACCGCACACACCCTGACAATTTGTCTGAATAACCGGTCCTTACACATGTCTTCTCCTTTCATCTGTGAAAAGAAATAGGTTTTGCTGCATCGCAGCCTCTCCGGTCCCGCGGCCTACCGGTGAGATCCGTTTACACGGAAATCCCACCCCAGTAAATAGTCCACGAAGACAAACGCATCCTCTATTCCAACCATCCTTGAGTGAATCCTGACAACGCCGTCGTGACAACTGCATTTTTCGTATGAATTTATCCCTTACCAACAACTGTGTGGCAATCATGCTCCCTTTCTGAATTGACTAGCGGGAGGGCCTTCAACAACCCTGAACGCCCGCCCTTCTCCGGAGTTCTTTCCAGGCCCGGTCCGTCTCTTTCTGGATGTCAAGGATCTCCTCCGGACCCAGGTGCTTGTAGCGGCCCTGCAGAGAAAGATAGGCCTCCACGGGCAGATTTCTGGGCTTATGGTTGATGGTATACTCCAGGCCGTTTTCGATCTCGTAGAGTGGGAAGATGTTCGTCTCCACCGCCGCCACGGCCACCTTCGGCGACATGTGCTCCGGCATCTTCCAGCCCGTAGGACAGGGAGAAAGGACATGGAGGAACCGCGTCCCCCTCATCTCCTTGGCACGCTTCACCTTGCCCATTAGGTCCTCAGGAAATCCAATACAGGCCGTGGCCGCATAGGGCATCCGGTGGGCCGCCATGATCTCCATGATCTGTTTCTTGCGCCGGGTATTCCCCCTGGGAGAGGTCCCGGTCCAGGCATACCGGGGCGTGGCCGAACTCACCTGGATTCCCGTGTTCATATAGGCCTCGTTGTCCATGCACACATAGATCAGGTTCTCGTTACGGTCGGCAGCCCCTGACAGAGACTGCAGCCCGATGTCAAAGGTCCCACCGTCTCCTGCAAAGGCCAGCACCGGGATGTCACCACGGCCCTGGATCTCCAGTGCCCGGGAGATCCCCGCCGCCGTCGGCGCCGCAATCTCAAAGGCGGAGTGAAACATCGGGACACCGAAGGCCCCGTGGGGATAGGGCCCTGAGACCACCGCCACACAGGAGGGCACCACGACCACCACCGCCCTCTTCCCAAGGGCCTGGACCACCAGACGCATCCCCATGGCCAGACCGCAACCCGGACAGGCCAGGTGACCCGAGCGCATCACCTCTTCCGGACGCCTTTTTTCGTTCATCAACATCACGCCTCCTCCATCATCCAGACCGGATCGTCCGTGGGCTCTTTCCGTTCAAGGGCGTCCAGCACCACCCGCTCGATGAGATCCGGGTCCACATTGCTCCCCCCCAGTCCTGCCACATACCCCTGGATCCGGTGCCGCACCGGACTGTTGACCAGGGCCGACTTCAACTCGGAGCAAAAGATCCCTTCCCGCCCAAGGGAGAGATTCCGGTCAATGACTGCGATCCGGGGCACGCTGTCCAGAACGGCGCGAAGCGCGGCCGTCGGAAAGGGGCGGAACACCCGGATCTTTACCAGACCGATCCTGTATCCCCTCTCTCTCATTCGCGCCAGGGCCACCCGGGCCGTCGAGGTGATCGTGGCTGTGGTCACCAGCACCAGTTCCGCGTCCTCCACCCCCTCTGAGGCGATCAGACCGTATCCCCGCCCAAAACTTTCCGAGTACGCCCGGTCCACCTCTTCGATCACCTCCAGGGCATAGCGCATGGCCTCCTGACTCAATCGGCGGTAGCCCATAAACTGGCGCTGCGTCACCGTGGGCACCATATAGCCCGGCTTGTCCAGGTCAAATCGCCTCGGAATGTCGACCGGGGGGACAAAGCCGTCCACCTGTTCCCGGCTCGGCACCTCTACCGGCTCCATAAAATGGGAGATAAAGTGCGCCTCGATGACCACCATACAGGGCAACAAGACCTTTTCCGCAATCCGGTATGCCTGGATCACCGTGTCCAGCGCCTCCTGGTTGTCTTCGCAATAGATCTGCATCCACCCTGTATCCCGTTGCGAGAGGCTGTCCGTCTGATCGCTCCAAAAGGCCCAGGGGCCTGCCAGCGTCCGGTTCACATTGACCATCACCACCGGGGTCCTGCAACCCGCTGCAAAATGAAGCATCTCGTGCATCAGGGCCAGTCCCTGGGAGGATGTCGCCGTAAAGGTCCGCACACCCGCAAGGGATGCCGAGAGACAGGCCGCCATGGCCGAGTGCTCCGATTCCGTACGCATCATGTCCCCGCCAAGCTGCCCTGCCGCCTCCCAGTCAGAGAGCTTCTCGTAAATAGGCGTCTGCGGCGTTATGGGATAGGCCGCCACAAACTGGGTCCGGCAAAGTCTCACCGCCTCGGCCACCGCATGATTTCCTGAAAGAAATTTTTTCATTTGCCCTCACCCATCTCCATCACGCCCCGGGGACAGACCGAGGCACAGGCCGCACAACCCTTGCAGTACGCATCATCGGCTTGGTATCGCCTCTGCTCCCCCCCCGGTGGCAGGATTGAATTTTCCGGACAAAAAAGGTAACACCGGTCACAACCTGTGCATGTCCCGCAAAAAAAACACCTTCCTGCCAGTTCGGTGGCCTCATCCCGCGTAAGGGACAGATTGATCTCCCGGAAGTCCCTCCGCTCTTCCGGCCCCACGCGCAGGAGTTCCCGCCTCGGATGCTCGTCCAGGTACAAGGGTTCCAGGTCCTCAAACCGCACCACCCTGCCGGGAGACCAGTTCGGACGCTCATGGAACAGGGCATCGATGGAAAAGGCGCTCCCCCCTCCCATCACCACCCGACCCTCGGCCTCTTCAAAGGGCTTGCCCAATATCCCCAGGTGCATGGCCAGGGCCGCACGTTTCCCTGCCCCGACGGCGTCAACCACCGAGCCCGGGGCCCTGACCAGATCCCCTCCGGCGTACACTCCCGGGACACCACTTTCCAGGGTCCTCTCTCGTACCTGAAAGGCCTTGTCCAGGCTTTCGAAGGCACTCGGATCCAAGGCCTGGCCGACGGCCAGGATCACATGGTCCGCATCGAGGTCCAGAGTCGATCCCTCATCGTAGATCGGCTCGAATCTCCCCTGTTCGTCAAAGACCGAGACACACCGGATACAGGCCACGCCCCCAACCCTCCCGTTCTTTTCCCGGATGGCCTGAGGGCCCCAACCGTTGTGCAAAACCACGCCCTCTTCCCGGGCGTCGGTGATCTCCCGCTCGTGGGCGGGCGTCTCCGCCTCCTGCTCCAGGCAGATCAGATCCACATGATCCGCCCCGAGCCTTCTCGATGTCAGGGCCGCATCTATGGCCACATTGCCGCCCCCCACCACGACCACCCGGCCATGCAGTTCCCCGATGGCTCCTTGTCTTATCGACTTCAGAAACTCCACCCCTAGAAACACCCCGGGCAGCGTGCTGCCGGGGATATCCAGGGACAGGCTCCGCTGGGTACCCAGGGCCAGGAAAACGGCCTCGTGGCCCCTGCGCAACGCTTCCAGAAGCACACCGTCCACCCGCTTCCCCGTCTCGAGACGAATGTCGAGGGACAGGATCCTGGCCAGATCCTTTTCAAGGGCCTCCCGGGGCAAGCGATACTCGGGGATTCCCCATCTCAGCAAACCGCCCAAGGCCTCCTCCTGCTCCACCAGCGTCACGGGATGCCCCATCCGCGCCAGGTGATAGGCAGCCGAGAGTCCTGCAGGTCCTGAACCCACAACCGCCACCGGATGGCCCTTTCCGGCCTCCGTCAGGGCATGGGGCCGGGCACGGCCCAGTTCCGATGCCGCGCGTTCCAGGGTCCGGATATGAACCGCACCGTCCCACTGACCTCGGTTGCACTCCAACTCACAGGGGTGGTAACACACACGACCGCACACCCCGGGCAGGGGGCTTTCCTCCAGAAAGGCCGCCAGCGCACCGTCATAGTCCCCTTCCGAGGCGCGGGCAAGGGCCATGGGAATGTTGTTTCCCGCAGGACAGGCTACGCGGCAGGGGGAGGACTTCTCTTGGTGCACAGGCCGCCGCGTTCCCCAGGCACCCGTCTTGAACGCCTCCGTGCTGAGGCGCGATATCGGGATGATCAACTCCGGATCAATGCATCTTCTCTCTGCCATATCAGCTCTCCGGTTCGAAGATTCTTATCTTGTCGTATCCTTGCCTGACCGCATCCAGGTTCGTCTCCTCCTTGGCCGGCACCATCTCACGGACCGCCTCCATCATGTGCACCATGGAGAGCTCCGGGTTGAAACGGCAATAGGCCCCCAGCACCGTCGTGTTGATCACATGTCCCAATCCCATTTCCTCGGCGATCCCCGTTGCGTTGATCAGCCCAAGCCTGAATCCCCCCAGTCCGCCGTAGGACTCCCGGGGCTCGGGCGTGTTGATCAGGATGCGCGACCCGGGTTTCATCAGAGAACGGATTTCATCCAAGTCCACAAGTGTCGAATCAAAATAGAGCAGTTCGTCAGGATACTTGATGTCACACTTTAAAAATATCCGCGCCTTGTCCACCCGAAGAAAGCTCACCACCGGGGCCCCCCGACGCTCCCCTCCAAAGACCGAGTAACACTGCGGATACATATCCGCCTTAAAAAAGGCCAGCCCCAGCATCTGCGAGGCCATCACCACCCCCTGCCCCCCCCGTCCGTGAAACTTGATCTCATTCATTTTCCGCTCTCAACTTCGTTTTTTTATCCTGTTTCTCTTCAAAGGCGTATTGCCGTACACTCTGCTTCACATATTCCAAATGAGCCTTTATTGCAGCTCCGATGCCTTCCTCATCCCTTGCCTTGATGCACGCGAAAATACGCCTGTGACCCTCGTTCGCCTTTAGGGCCGTTTCGGGAAGGTAGAGGCTCTCGATTCTATACCGCAGCATATGCCGCCGGAGCTGTTCACACAGCTCCATTAAACGCTCGCTGCCGCTGGCACGAACGAGGATTTCGTGGAATTCCGCATCGCGTTCCACAAAGGCATGGCACATGCCCTCCTCCGCCTCCTGTGCAGTCTGTTCTATATTCCTTTGCAGGGCCTTGATCTCCGCTGCCGAGATCCTTTTGACGGCCCAGCCGGCGGCAAGGATTTCCAGGACCGTCCGAATTTCGCAGATCTCCTCCACCTCTTCCCATTTGATCTGTTTGACCCGATATCCCACCCGGGGAACGGCCTCAAGCAGGCCCTCTCTCTCTAGCATATGGAGGGCTTCCCGAACCGGCGTCCGCGATGTCTTGATCTCTTTGGCCAGACGGGTCTCAAATATCCTCGATCCCGGGGAGATGCGACCATCCAGGATCCAGTCCTTTACGGTCCTGTATACCTTCTCGCGGATTGAAACGGGAGAACCGATCGATATTTTCAGTTTTTTGTCCAATTCAGTCTTCTCCCTCGCAGGGCTTGCGGCGAGATCACAGGGGTTTTGTATAGGTATCTTTATGAAGGAAAACGGGGCAGGCCAGCTGGCAACACAGGCCTCTGGTATGGATTTAGCCCTTTCCAATAACTGTGTGGAAATCATACTCCCTTTCTGAAGTGACCAGCGGGAGCTTCGGAACGTAAAAAAGGTGCATGATTTCCTTTCGAATTTTTAAAACGGCTAAAGTGTTACGGCCTTTGAAGATCAAAAAGAGGTTCAATCTCGCATACGGTACCCCAGTTTACCGGGATTGGACCGCCCTGTCAAACATAAACCCCGACGTTGCACGAGAACAATGCAAGCAGAGGTCTCTACAGGCAGCCTTAATTTGAGTTTCCCTCCCATGAAGCGGAAAAAACGGGCTCAGATGTTCGCAAAAATTTCTATTTTGGACACCAGGACTGCGTTGGCACATGTCTTGCTCTATACCGTCCCAGGGCGAAGGCACTGCAGGAAGGAGAAATCCTCCGCCTCGGGAGACTATGGCCTTATCGCCGGAGTGCCCCGGCACGCATGCTGAATCACCATCGAGACATCGTCGACGCCGTTGCATGGGTTCACTTTTCATGGCCTCATCTCTGATGCATTGCCGCTGCTCATGGTCATGCCGAACCACCTGATTTGAGCAAAGGCACAGGATGTGGGATCCCCCTGTGGAAGCCTCAGCCATGCCTGCAATTTTGACAGGCATAGCCAAAATCTTGACAAAATCGCAAAGGTAAAGGGAACGCGAAGGTGGCGGTCAAAACAGAGAAGGAAAAGCGGACGGTAGATACCAATGCCTGGATGACCACCTACACGGATCTTATGATCCTGCTGCTGACCTTTTTTGTCCTTCTGTTGACCATGGCCACCACCACGGAGAAAAAGCGGCTCGATGCCCTCAATTCCCTTACTGGGGCCTTTGGATTCAAGCAGGGCGGGCACGCCATCATCGGCTCTCCTAAGGGGGTGAATATCACGATCGGCTCGGCTCCAATGACCGAGGAGGCCGTCGAATTTGAAAAGATCCAGAACATGATCGCAAAAAACGCCCTGGATCCCGATGTGAATGTGATTAGGGAGCCGGAAAGGCTGGTTATCAGCCTGAATAACACCATCCTCTTTGATCATGGATCGAGCGAGATCAATCCAGCGGGAATCGGGTTGCTCGAGGAATTAGGCCGTTGTTTCAAAGAGAGTGCCCACGCCATTGAACTGCGCGGCTACTGTGCCACCTCCGAAATCGCCCTCGATGCGGCGCCCTTGAAAAAGGCCGCCATGCTCTCGACCCAAAGGGCCTTTGCCGTTTTTCGACTCTTTGAGAAAAGGCTGGGGATCCGTCCTGAAAAACTGGTGGCACACGGGTTTGGGAACAATACCTTAACAAGGGGAGGCGCGAAGAAAGACCACTCGGTCCAGCGGCAGGTGGAAATCGTTCTGGACTACCGTGATCCCGTTCCTTACCGCCTGAAAAACCCCAAGAGGGACATCCTGCTTGATTTCAAAGGCTTTCTTTTCAAATTCCCGGGGGGGGAATCATGAGCCCTGGTGAGAGGCCAAAGGAGGCGAGTGGGAAAGAGGCGGGTACGCCCGGGTGGATGGTGACCTTCTCAGATTTGTCCACGCTCTTGCTGACCTTTTTTGTCCTCCTCCTGTCCATGTCGACCATGGATGATCTGACTCTGAAAAGCATGTTTCAGAACTATACAAGCAGCAGCGGCATCCTCTATTTCAAGGACTACGGTGAGATATATACGCCCAAAGAGGCCCTCTTCAACTCTCTGGATGAAAGCTTGAAGGATGCCCTGATTGTGAGCAAGGTCGAGGATCCCAATGAGGGCCCCATGATTCCTGCGGATCAAAACCTGCTGCAGGACGTCGGGAGCAAACTCAGGGTCGAGGAATTCAAGGGGGGCTTCAAATTGGTTTTCGGGCATCAACTCCTCTATGCCTCGGGCAGCGCCGAGATCAAAGAAGAGATGAAGCCGATATTGTCAAGGATTGGGAGGTTCATAAGAAATTCGGCCTACCAGATCTACATCGACGGACATACGGACGACATCCCCATCCATACGCCGCAATACACATCAAATGATAGCCTGTCTCTCGCCAGGGCCTATCATCTCATGAATTATCTCATCACAGAGGAAGACGTATCCCCTGCCTGCCTTGCCCTGGCAGGCTACGGGGAGTCCCATCCCCTGGACACCAATGAGACGGCAGCGGGCAGAGACAAGAACCGCCGAGTGGAAATCATCTTCAAAAATCAGAGGTATTTCTAGTTATTCCTTCTTCCTGAATACAAGCCTGATCGGCGTATCACTCAGGCTGAAATGTTCCCGAAGTTGGTTCACCATGAAGCGCTCGTAGGAGAAATGGACCAGATCGGGCCTGTTCACAAAGATCACAAAGGTGGGTGGTTTCGTCCCCGCCTGGGTGGCATAGAAGAACTTCAGCCTCCCCTTCCCTGTCTGCGGGGGAGGCTTGATTCGAATGATTTGCTCCAGGGCCCTATTCACGGCCCCGGTGCCGACCCTTCTGGAGAACTGGGCGTATAGTTGATCGATCTTTTCAAAGAGTTTCCGGACCCTCTCCCCGGTCAGGGCCGACAGGTTGATTCTCGGTGCAAAGGAAACGAATTTCATCTGCCTGTCAAAGGCCTCCTCCAGATGTCTTCTCTTCGTGGGGTCGCTTTTCACGAGATCCCATTTGTTGAAGGCCAGGATAATGCCCCTGCCGCGCTCGTGGGCATAACCGCAGATCCTTGCATCCTGATCGACAATGCCGCTGGAGGCATCCAGGACAACCACTGCCACGTGGCAACGTTCAAGGCTCCTCATGGCCTTGATCATGGAAAACTTGTCGATCTTTTCCTTGACGCGCGCCTTCCTGCGAAGACCTGCCGTATCGATCAGGTCATAGTTTCGGCCCTGCCAGATGAAACGGGTGTCGACAGGATCTCGGGTCGTACCGGGCAAATCGCTTACAAGCAGCCGCTCAGTACCCAGGATGCGATTGATAAGAGAGGACTTGCCCACATTGGGCCTCCCCACAATAGCCACCCTGATGCCGTCCTCTTCCCTGACAAGACCTGCGGGCAAGAGTTCTCTGACTACATCTCCCATCAGGGTCTTGAGTCCGTAGCCGTGGGCGGCGGACAGGGGATAGATCCGATCCAGCCCCAGTTTGAAAAAATCCGCGGTCAGGCCGTCGTGCTCCGGCCCATCAACCTTGTTCACGGCCAGGAAGACCTCTTTTTTCGATCGCCTGAGAATGTCCGCCATGTCTTCATCGCCGGGCATGATCCCCTGGCGGCCGTCAACCAGGAAGACGATTTTATCGGCTTCCTCTATGGCCAGACTGACCTGGTCCCGGACCAGATCAATGAGGGGTTCCAGTTGGGGCTCGTCATATCCCCCGGTGTCGATTACGGTAAAGGACTTTCCTTCCCAGTCCACGGATGCATAGAGCCGATCCCTTGTTATGCCTGGATGGTCGTCCACGAGGGCGTCCTTTGACCTTGAAAGCCGGTTAAAAAGGGTCGATTTGCCCACATTGGGCCGGCCCACTATTGCGATGACTGAACTCATAATGGTTGTCTGGAGACCCCTTCACAGGCCTCTTCGGGCGGCCCATGAGCCGGTCTTTCCCGTGTCCGATTTATTATTGAGATTGAGAGAGACTGAGTCTCAATCTGCGTGTTCTGCAGTAAGACTCTTTTGGATGATCCGGTCCAACTCCCTTATTGTGACCGGTTTTTTAAGGAGGGTCAAGGCAATCCCTTCCTTGAGGGTCTTATGCGCCCTTCGATCGGAGGGATCTCCCGTTAACACGAGGATCTTTGCCGCCGGGTCAAAGGACTTGATGTGTCGCGACGATTCATAACCATCCATCACGGGCATTTCTATATCCATCAGAACGAGATCAGGGAGGAATACCTTGTACTTTTCCATGCCCTCTTCTCCGTTTGAGGCCTGCTCCACATCATAGTGACCTATCATCTGAAGGGATTCAGACATCAAATCCGTGAGGAGAGCTTCATCGTCGACAAGAAGTATTTTCTTTTGAAGCATATGCAGAGGCTCCGGCCTGGGGCTTAATAACCTACCATTTTTTTTATAATATCCTTTAATTCAGAGACTGTCAATTGAAAAATCCAACATATTGTATCGTCACCCTGCAGGAATATTACATATTGTGTTTTTTTAGCACTATGTGCGTGCTGTGAAATGACCTTGTTTTTCAAGAAGATGAACCCGTTTTGCGGTCCTTCCCAGGGGCAGGCAGGGGCCGCCCCGGGAGTTTTCGCCTTGACTAATAAATGCAATCTGGATACTTTCTCAAAAACCCAAATGGATAATCAGATGGTTTCGACTATGGCTACAAAATACATCATTGTTACCGGAGGCGTTCTCTCCGGGCTTGGGAAAGGAATCGCCGCCGCTTCCATCGGTCACCTGCTTTCGTCGAAACTGAAGATCGTGCCCATCAAGTGTGACGGGTACCTCAACGTCGACCCGGGGACCATGAATCCCTTTGAACACGGTGAAGTCTTCGTCCTGGACGACGGCGGCGAAGTAGACATGGATTTCGGTCACTACGAGCGTTTTCTCGGCGTGACCTGCAAGTCGAACTGGAACCTGACCATGGGCAAGGTCTTTGACATGGTCCGGCAAAAAGAGCGGCGGGGAGATTATCTCGGGAAGACGGTGCAGTATATTCCCCATGTGACGGATGTGATCAAGAATCATGTCTTCAATATCGCCAGAGAGGAGTCTGCAGACCTGATCATCGTGGAGATCGGCGGGACGGTTGGTGATATTGAGAATGAGCTTTTCCTGGAATCCGTGAGGCAAATGAAGGAGGATGTGGGCAGGGGCAATATCGTTTATATCCATCTCACCTATGTGCCCATTCCTTACGGCGTCAATGAGCAGAAATCCAAACCCACCCAGCAGAGCGTCAACCTCCTCAAGCAGAGGGGTATCTTCCCGGATGTCATTATCGGTCGGTGCCCCCAATTTCTGACAAAGGAGGTCAAGACCAAGATTTCGAACTTCTGCGATGTGGCGCCTGAGGCCGTGATCACGGGTCTTGATGTGGACGATATCTATGAGATTCCCGTTATCTTTGAAAAGGAAGGACTTCCGGGTATCCTCCACAAGAAGTTGAGCATTTACAGCCCGCCCGACCTGAGGGTATGGAAGGGTCTCATCGAAAATCTCCAAAACCCGGATAAAGAAATCACCGTGGCCATGTGCGGAAAATATACGCGACTGGAGGACTCCTATGCCTCCATCATCGAGTCTTTCAACCACTGCGCGGCCCATCTGCGCTGCAAAATCAACCTGAGGTGGGTGGAGACAACGGACCTGAAAGGTCCCTCCGTTCTCGACGGGGTGGACGGCATCGTAGTGCCCGGCGGGTTCGGATCTCGCGGTGCTGAAGGCAAGATTGAAGTCATACGCATAGCCCGGGAAAAGGACATCCCGTTCCTGGGGCTCTGCCTGGGGCTTCACATGGCGGTCATCGAATTTGCAAGGAATATCTGTAACCTCGAGGGGGCAAATTCCACAGAGATGGACACTGAAACACCCCACCCGGTCATCGATATCCTTCCCGAACAGAGGCAAGTGAGCCAGAAGGGTGGGACGATGAGGCTCGGGGCCTATACGGCCGTTGTCAAAGAAGGCACACGGGTCCATTCACTCTACCAGACAAGAGAGATTTCGGAAAGGCATCGCCACAGATACGAAGTCAACCCGGATTATCACAAGATCATTACCGAGAAAGGCATGATCTTTTCCGCCTGTTCCAAAGACGGAAGATTGGTAGAATTCATCGAATTGCCGGACCTCAGGTACTTTGTGGCCACCCAGGCCCATCCGGAACTGAAATCCAGGATGGAGAAACCCAGCCCACTCTTTTATGGTTTCGTAAAGGCCTGTCTGGAAGGTTCGACAATCTGAGGAAGCTGCCCTTTCATGGACCAGAGATATCGTGTCGTTTTCCTGGGTCTGGACGAAAACCTGGAGACCTTTTACCATAGAATGGCAAGATTAGGCGTGTCCACTCCCGTTGTTGAACAGATGCTAAAGAGCGCCCCTATTGTCCTGAAAACGGATATGGCCCTTTCCGAGGCACAAAAATACGCAGCGGCCGTTCAAAAGGCCGGCGGTCTGGTCAGGATACAGAACAATGGGTTATCCGGCAGGAAAACGACAGGGGCCGGTCGACATCCGATTATAGAGCCCCTTGAGAGTTTTACCATGTGTCCCCAATGCGGATTCAAACAACTCCGTGCAGCAGCCTGTATGAAATGCGGATTCCTCCTCGAGCCTGAAAGGACAGGACGAACCCATCATCATGAGTGAAGTCATTGAACTTCAAAAGGCCCGCTTGGGCATGGCCGTTCGGAGAGGATTTCGAAATTGGCGGAGTCAGCTCAAGGAAGATTTCGATATAGATACACGCTGTTCCAGTCTTTCAAAAAAAAACCTCCTTTTCCTGGTCCAGGGAAAAGAGGAAAGCAATTTCTTTCTCTTCGATCTGATTATGAACCTGGATGATCTGGGTTCCGGGTTTGAATTCAATGCGCTCAACCCGAAAAAAAAGATGGCGGTCATGGACCGCTATCTGTTTCTACTGGATAGACTGAGATTTGAGTACATGAAGAGATTAGGCTGGTTGTCGGAGTATCCCGGTGAAAGGCACACACTCGTAGAACTCATCCTGCATTTTGACCGGTTGGAAAAGGAATTACAGGGCACACCTCCCCTCCTTAGCCCTGATCACCCCGGCTTTGACAAATTTATCAGGATGAATCCCCTGCAAAGGGAGGAATTTATCCGGGCCTTGATACCAAAGGCCCTCAAGGCCTTAGAAGATCACTCAACGACCCTATAGACCTTGTCGTTTTCCCTGACCCTCTCTGAGACCTTAATGCCCACAAGATCGCCTGCCTTGGCCTCTTCAACCGCCTGATTGTCTATCTCGATTCTGGCCACTTCATCGGTGAAATCGGTTGTGTGGCCCTTGAATTTGAGTTTATCTCCTGTCCTGATGGTTCCGCTGGTTATCTCAATTGCGGCTACGCTGGGTTTTGTAAAGAACTTGACGATCCGACCGACTTCTTCATCAGGCATGATTTTCCCTCCTCAAAAGAAAGAACATTAGCGCAAATGACCCCCGACTGGACCCAAAGGCCTCCAACGGTTTGGCCTGTAACTGCAAGGTATATATCGTTTTTTTACAGGGTTGTCAAGAAAACCCTGCACCCCTGATTCACCGTCAAGGCGTCATCCGCAATCCTGCCCTTGATCGCACCTACCCTGCTGTGTGTCAATTTTCATGGATACGGTCCCTAATAACAGCCTGGACTTTGCCGTCGTGTTCCCGTGAACTTCAGTTTTCATCAGTCAATCCAAGCAGGCGGACTGCATTTTCACCGGAAATCTTTTGGTAAACCACCCGGGAGAGGTGAAGGGATCCCATCTCTTGAAAATACCTCTTCGGGGACAGAAGGGGGTAATCGGTGCCAAAGAGGATCTTGTCTTCCCCCAGGATCTCAACGGCCGCCCTGTAGATGCCCGGTGAATACAGGTAGGGTGAGGCGGCCGTATCGAACCACGTGTTTCGGAGCACGTCTTTGACCTCCTTTTTCATCAGGGCATAGAAGAAGAGACCCCCGCCCCAATGGGACAACACGATTTTGTTGTTGGGATAGGTCTTCAGCAGAAGATAAACCTGGGTGAGGGTTATAGGCGCCTTTCCTGGGTACGCCGGTCCCACGGGTTCATTGACATGAAGCAGGAGGGGCACATCGAATCCCTCACAGGCGGCCATGATCGCCTTCAGCCTTGTTATATCCCGGGAGGACAGATCCCTCCCGTATAAGGCTATTTCCCCCACACCCGAAAGGCCTGAGTCAAGGCACCGTTGCACTTCGCGAGCGGCTGCCGGCGAAAGCGGTGAAAGGCAGCAAAATCCAATAAGGCGGTCGGGATATTTCATGACGGACTCAAGGATATAGTCATTGTGTCTTCGAAAATACGCCGCCTTTTTCCAAGGGAACCCGAATACGACCGATTTGTGGACACCCTCCTCATCCATACTCCTTATCAGCTCCTCGGCCCCGACAAGCCTCGAGCGGGGAGGACTGTAGAGTTGTTCGAAGGCCGGCTCGTCCGGGAAAAACCGCTTTCTGTCTTCCCTGAAGAATGGCGGGAAGATATGGGTATGAAAATCGATGACCATCAAAGAATTTCTTTCAAAGACTTTTCAAGGGCGCCGGGTCTGTAGCCCACGTGTTTGGCCGCAATCTCCCCTTCCCTGTTGATGACAAACATGGTGGGTATGGCCATTTGTTCTGAGCCGAAGAAGTCGTGGGCAACCCTTTCGCCGGACCGAAGGATCGTATAATTGATCCGGTACTGTTGTTTAAAGTCTTGCAGGGCGTTATTACTTGTCTGGTCGGAATCATCCATGGAGATCCCCAGGACGACCAGACCCTTATCCCTGTATCTGTTTTGAAGCTCAATCAGCTCCGGAATGGATTGCCTGCAGGGGGGACACCACGTCGCCCAGAAATCCAAAATGACCACCTTGCCCTTGAATTTCTCCAGCGAAATTTCGTCTCCTGACAGGTCTTTCAGAGAGAAATCCGGGGCAAGTCTGCGGACCTGTATGTCCTTCTCGCAACCGCAGACCACGGCAAAAAGGGAAAGTACGGCGATAAGGACAATCTTTGGTGAAAAAAGGAAACGCATGTGTCCTCCCTGTCGAAGATTTACCATTACGGATGGCTGATACCTGATGCCTCATTTAGAGCCTCAACCTTGAAAAAGGTTACCACATATTTGCAAGGTTGGAGTATAATTTAGACAAAAACAAGCTTAAGCGGCACGAATTCAACCACTTAACAATTTATCCGGATCTTATTGGACCTAACCATGAATCGCCCTTTGGCCCTCTTTTTTCTGATTTGCCTTGCACTTCATGCCGTCTTCGTCGAAGAGGGTGAAGCCAAATCCCCTGAGGTTCGGCCTCCCATGCTCGCCGGCACCTGGTATCCTACAAACGCGGATGACCTGAGAAAGAGCATTTCGGCCTACCTTTCAGGTCCTGGTCCAGCGTCCCTCGAGGGGGATATCAGGGGCCTTGTCGTGCCCCACGCCGGTCATGTCTACTCCGGACGGGTCGCAGGCAGTGCCTACAGGCTCCTGAAAGACAGGCCCATCCGGAGGGTCGTCATGATCGGCCCCAGCCACCGCGCCGCCTTCAAAGGTATCTCTGTGAATCTGCAATCGGCCTACGAAACCCCTCTGGGGAATGTCCCTGTTGACCAGGCCATGGGGAAACGGTTGCTGGCCACCTGCCCTGAAATAAAGTGGCTGCCCCGGGCCCATTCCCATGAGCACGCACTCGAAATCCAACTCCCCTTCCTTCAGTCCGTGCTCAAGGATTTTCATATCGTCCCCCTCATCATGGGGCAGCAGGATCTTGAGACGTGCCGCCGCCTGGCCCAGGGCCTGTTGACCGTCATAGACTTCCCTGAAACCACCCTGTTTCTTGCGAGCACCGACCTTTCCCATTTTCACAATTCCAGGCAAGCGGAGACTCTTGACAGGCTGTTCATTCAACACATAAGAAACTTTGACCCGCTGGGCCTTTCGCGCGCTCTGGCCTCCGGGGATTGCGAGGCCTGCGGCGGGGGTCCTGCCGTTGCCGTCATGCTGGCGACCCAGGGGCTTGGGGCCGGTCGATCGACGATACTGGACTATGCCCATTCGGGCCACATCACCGGTGACCTTGAACGGGTGGTAGGGTACCTGTCCGCTGCTTTCATGCAGATCGATTGACAAATTGACAACCGGAAACGACATAAAATTGTCACATAACTTTACAGCATGTAAAGACTTCTGACAGACCGATTCCCTGCAATCAAAAGGCCGGCATGAAAAGACCGAATAATTCAATAAGACATTCGGTCAGTTAGGTTTCCAGATCGCCCTTTTCTCCCTTGGTACATCACTTGCTTTTTGGATATAGATTTCAAATCTTTGGACACCCAACCGCATATCGAACCGGACCTCTTCGACCCACACACCCGGACGCGGCCCTGCAGGCAAAATCAAGGGAGATATTTGTCCATCGCCCCGGGAAAAGGCGGGGGAAGACAAATTCCTTTTCAAAGATATAGACCATTTTTAAGAAAGGATCAACTCATGCAACACTCCATGTCGCAAGATCTATTTAATGCAGCAGACTACTTCCTGGACCGTAACATTCGTCAGGGAAGAGGACACAAGGTCGCCATCTATACGGAATACCGTAATTACACCTACAATGACATCCAGAAAATGAGCAACAAAACGGCCAATGGGCTTCGCGGGCTGGGCATCGGCATTGAGGACCGGGTCATGATCCTTATGCTCGACGTCCCCCAGTTCTGGGCCATGTTTTGGGGGGCCGTCAAGATCGGCGCCGTACCCATCCCCATCAACACCATGCTGACCCCGGATGATTACGAATTCTATCTCAATGACAGCAGGTCCCGTCTCCTTGTCGTTTCCGAGGAACTCCTCCCCCTGATCAATCAGATCAAGGGTGATCTTCCTTACCTGCGGGACCTCATCGTGATATCAGAGACCAGGGGCGCCCACATTCCCTTCAAACAGCGGTATAAGTCTTCTCCTACGGCCATCAAGCCCGCTTCGACCACCAGGGACGACGTGGGTTACTGGCTGTACAGTTCCGGTTCCACCGGTGCGCCCAAGGGCGCAATTCACTCCCAGTACGACATGGTGGCCTGCTCCAAGGGTTACGGGGATCAAATTCTTCAACTGACAGAGGAAGACATCTGTTTCTCGTCAGCCAGATTGTTCTTCGCCTATGGTCTCGGAAACTCCATGTATCTCCCCATGCATGCCGGGGCCTCGGTCTTATTGAATCCCGCGCCCCCCAAACCTGAATCGGTGTTCGACTATCTCAAAAGATACAAGCCCACCGTGTACTTTGGTATCCCCACCCTTTACGGGCAACTCCTGGCATACCAGGATCAACTGGATAAGGAGGCCGGCATCAAGCCCGATCCAAATGGCGATCACGCCTTCTCGTCGGTCCGTATCTGCGCATCCGCCGGTGAGGCCTTGCCGCCGGAAATCTTCCATCGTTTCAAGGAACGCTACGGGCTGGAAATCCTCGACGGCATCGGCTCCACGGAGATGGCCCACATCTTCATCTCCAATCGCTCGGGGGAGGTCAAGCCGGGTTCCACCGGAAAGCCCGTTCCGGGGTATGAATTGAAGATAGTGGACGACGAGGGTAATGAGGTGCCCCGGGGAGAGATCGGTACCCTCATGGTCAAGGGCGACAGCGCGGCCCAGTTCTACTGGAGAAAACGGGAAAAATCCCGACAGACCATGGTCGGCGAATGGATCAACACGGGCGACAAATACTACATTGATGAGGACGGATACTTCTTCCCCGCGGGACGTTCCGACGACATGCTCAAGGTGGGCGGCATCTGGGTCTCACCGATCGAGGTGGAAAACTGTCTCGGAGAGCACGAAGCGGTCTTCGAATGCGCCGTGGTCGGTCAACTGGATGATAAATTTCTGGTCAAACCCAAGGCCTATGTGGTCTTGCGAAACAATTACAAACCCAGCGATGAATTGGAGGAGGAGCTCAAAAAGTGGGTCCTGAACAGATTGGCAAAATATAAATATCCCCGATGGATCGAATTTCTGGACGCCCTGCCGAAGAGCGCCACAGGGAAGATCCAGAGGTTTAAGCTCCGCCAGTCCTGACGACATCCCCTCCGGTCATTGCTGACTCACATAGAGGCAGGACTCAACCGGATAGCCTTGGCTTCATCCCTTTGAGTCCCGTCCTCAGGGGTTCCCCCTGCCCACCCGACGACCCATCCATGTCGCGATGGGATCCTTCCGGAAATTTTTCAAATAAGGACACCTCCAGCGGTTCAACCGCGGGAAAACTTTTTTCGAAAAAACCCAGGGGCACCGAGTCTTTTTCAAACACCCAAGAAGACCCTCTCCGACAGGTAAGTGAAGGGCCGCGCTTTAACTGCCCTTTTCGGTTGACCATGGCATTTTCCTTTTCTATAATAAAAACTTAGATTTTGAAGGCCCATCGGGCAATCCTGAAACACGTTCATCATAATACGAAATACAAATAAAGATGACCCAATGACAGAGGGAGACAGATAAAAGGGCTCCCTTTTGCATTCAGGGCCCTCGGAATAGGCCGTATCCAGGTTTGGGGGAGATGAATGGGACAGATAGAAAAAAAGACAGCCGTCATAACGGGTGCAGGGACCGAAATCGGGCGTGAAATCGCCCGACGTTTTTTTGATGAGGGAGCAAACATCCTCCTGGCCGGGGCGGACGATGGTGCTCTGAAAGAGATATGCTCCCAAATAGACCCGGGAGGAAACCGTGTATTCTACACGACCTTTGATTTCCGGAAAGATGATGATTGCAGGGAACTTGCCAGATTTGCAGTGGCACGTACCGGACGCATCGATATCCTTGTCAACCATTTTGACTATAAGCAACCGGGCAGGCTCGATGAAGTCCAAATGGATCTGTGGAATGAAATTTTGGGAACCAATGCATTGGCGCCCTGGCGCCTGGGTGTGGCGGTGCTGCCGGAAATGCGAAAGGCTGGAGGCGGGGCGATCGTCAACATCTCTTCCATCGCCGGGGAAACAGGCTTTGCAGGGATGGGCCTCTACTGCACCTCACATGCCGCCCTTCAAATGCTCTCCAAGGTAATGGCCAAGGAGTTATCCCCGGATAACATCCGCATCAATCTCATCTGCCCTGCCATCGTGACGGATTCGGAGACTCAGGTGTCTGAAACCAACGACGCCCCGCCTCCGGAACTCAGGGGAAAGAGCGGCAATCCCAGGGATGTCGCCGATGCGGCGCTTTTTCTTGTATCGGACAGAAGCGAGTGGTTGACGGGCATCACCTTGAATCTCGATGGAGGGCGTCATCTTTCTCCAAATCCCTGACCATGAGTCCGGGCCGATACAGCCGTTTCAAAAATGATTACGATAAAGGTCTTTCCGACATTGCGGCCCTACCTTCCTCCCGGGATTCCCGGAAAGGCGGAATTTCCCCTGGATCTCGCGGATCTCAAGGCGGAGAGTGTGAGCATCAGGGCGCTGATTGAACACCTTGGTCTTTCCCTGGACAAAGTGAGCCTGGCCATCATCAATGGAATAATCATGAGGGATCTTGATCAGGTGATCAAAGACGGTGATGTGATTGTGCTTTCACCCGCGATAGGCGGCGGCTGACTCCTACCCGGTACGACGGCCGCCCTTTCTCGGGCACCTTACGGGAACCAGGTTGCGGGAGCGGGTTCCAGGCCCCCGGCGCGGGCCGCAAATTCAGCCCCGGCGCCTTCACCGGATGCCGGGAACCCGATACCCACATCAAGGATTGAGTTGATCTGCGATGTAACCAAGCCCGAGATCCTCCAGCTTGGCCCGGGTGGGAACGCCGGTCTCGCGATCCCATCCCCTGTGCGTGTAGTACTCGTCGAGCATGAGATTGAGATCTTTCGGGCTGACCAACTGGCCCTTTGAGCCCCCATCAGCAAGCGGTTCGGTCATGAGTCTCTCGGGCAGGGTGTCATCCGCCCGGGTAAAGCCTTCTCTCACGTTGAAGGCCTTGGCCAGATTATTGAGCCTTTCACCTACCTTGACCACTTCTTCGGGCGTGAAGGACAGGCCTGTCACCGCTTCCATCAGCGCGGCCGTGTTCTGGGTGGCGTTTGCGGGCACGGCCATATCCAGGAGAAAGGCACACATGGTTGCACAATCGCAAGTGGCCGCCCTGGTATCCTGGTTCCATTTGGTCAACTCGCCCTTTCTCTCTGTGCTGAAACGATCTACTTCCCATGGGATGGGAATTCCGAAGATCTCCTGGAAGGCGTAGCCCCGGTTGTGGTCGGCGCCGGTGTAGGCTGTCGCGTAATTCAGGCCGTGGGCCTTGGCCCCCCGCACATCGTAGCCCGGAAGTTCGAGACCTTTTACGTGCATGGCGTATTTCTCGGATCCTTTGCCTATCTTTTCCGCGGCCGCCTTCGTGCCGTCGGCGAGGATGTCGCCGATGCCCTCCCGGAAGGCCATCATGCGAATCAGATTGATCATGGCCTGGTGGTTTCCGAAAGTGAGTTCCATGCCCCCGGTCTGCCCGGAACTCAGTATGCCCTTCTCGTAGAGTTCCATGGCAAATCCCACCACCACCCCCGCAGAGATGGTGTCCAGGCCAAGTTCGTCGCAAAGACGGTCGGCTGCAACAATGGCTTCAGCGTTGTCCACGCCTGTCTCCCCGCCCAGCGAGTAAATGGTTTCGAATTCCGGCTCCCCCAGAGTGCCTGCGTAAAGTCCCTCCCTGGCCAGTTTTAACTGGGTGCATCCCACAGGGCATTGATAGCAGTGTTCGCTCCCTGTTTTAAGGCGTTCCTGGGCCGCCACGCCGATTTCCGCAGCCGGCTTGAATTGCCCTGTGGCGGTGAAATTCTTTGCGGGGAATATGCCCATCTCGCAGGTATGATCCACCACCATAGGGGTCCCCAGATTGCTGAAGGCCGGATACAGGACCTCACTCTCCTTCATGGACTTGAGCATATCGGCCCTAGCGGCCTTGTATTTTTCCTCATCGGCTATGGGAACGCGCCCCGTACCTCTGACGGCTATGGCCTTAAGGTTCTTGGAACCCATCACAGCCCCGAGTCCCTTTCTTCCGGCCGCCCGCCTCTCGTTGACGATGCAGGAAATCCTGCTCAGTTTTTCCCCCGCAGGTCCGATGCAGGCGATACGCACATTCTGATCACCCAGTTCATTTTTGATCATCTGCTGGCAGTCCCCGGTCTCCACCCCCCAGGTCTTTCCCGCAGGGCGGAATTTGATCTCACCATCCTTGATCCAGAGATAGACAGGTTTTTCCGCCTTCCCCTCAATGATCAACATATCGTAACCAGCGAACTTCAATTCCACGGGGAAATAACCCCCCGTCAGGGCCACACCCATACCCCCGGTCAACGGCGATCTGGCCGCCACAGCCATACGGCTTGCACAGGGCACCGTGGTCCCGGAGAATGGCCCGATTGAGAAGATGAGCTTGTTGTCCGGACTCAGCGGGTCCGTTCCGGGTTTCAGTTCATCAAAAAGGTACTTGATTGCGAAACCCGCGCCGCCAATGAAATCCCTGGCCAACTCCAGAGGCAGATCCTCTACCTTGAAACTCTGCTCACTGAGATTGACGCGCAGGATTTTCCCTGTATAACCCCCTCTATACATTTCTCTCTCCTTGAAAAAGGTTAAGTGAAAAGCACGAATTCGCCTTTCTGAGATTTCATTATTTCATCAGGCCAGAGGGCCTCTCGTCACAAGTTGGAGCCTACCTAAGCCACGTAATCATAATATCCCCTGACCACCCGGTATCGAGCGATCTGTTGGCCCCCGAGCCACAGCTGGGGAATCTTTGCATCCCGGAGGTATTTTTCCAGGTTGTACTCCGGCGAAATGCCGTTTGACCCCATCAGTTCCGCCGCCATATTGGTGACCCACACCGCCCCGTCTGAACAGAAGATCCTTGCGGCACTGGCCCTGGAGATCATTGTCTTGGAAAACGGGGGGCCGTATTGCTCAGGGTGATCCATCATCCAGGCAAAATTGTAGACGGCTGCACTCATCAGTTCGATGCGCATGGCCATTTCCGCGAGAATACCGGCCGCCAGGCTCCACTCTCTCACGGGTTTGCCGTTGCTCTTGCGTTCCTTGGTATAATCGAGCGCGATTTCGAAGGCCGCCCGGGCAATCCCAAGGGACATGGTGCAGGAGTGCCATTGGGTCCCGGCCATGGCCGCACTGTAAAAGTGGACATCATGACCGGGCCCTGCGAGTCGGTATTCCTTGGGGACCCGCACATTGTCATAAAAGATGCTGGCATTGATGGATGTCTTGAAACCCATTTTGGGCTCCGGTTTTCCAAAGGACAGACCGGGTGCATCCCCGGGGACATAGATCAGGGCGACGCCCTCTTCACCTGCCTCCGGGTCGGTGTTGCAAATGGTCAGATAGACACTGGCGACGCTCGCATTGGTAGGCCAGGACTTGGTGCCGTTGATGACATACTCGTCCCCATCCAATGTGGCCCGGGTGGCAATGCCCCTTCCCTGGAGCAACGGATTCTCGGAGTCGGCTCCCCCTGTTGCATCCGTCATGGACAGGCATGCATAGCACAATTTGTCGCCGCAAAAGCCGGGGGCGAATTTTTCGAGCACGGCCTTGTTACCGGCGTGTACGGCCGGGCCCAGTATGAGGCCGGCGTTGATGCCGGCGCTCAGGCTGATCCCCGCATCCCCCCTGGCCAATTCCTCGCACAGGATCCCCAGGGTCATCATGGAGCCGGGTCCGGTGCCTCCGTATTCCTCAGGGTATCCGGCCCTCTGGATTCCCATGTCCACGAGTTTTTGATGAACACTTTCGACCAATTCATAGTTCTGCTCCATCTGACTTCTGATGGGCATGATCTCCTTGTCAACGAACTTTCTGATCGTATCCCGGATGGCGTTTTGTTCATCGGTGAATAGATGCTGTAGATGCATGATCCCTCCTTTCGCCATTTTTTGGAGGTGGAAGAAAACCTTACATGGGGATTCTCGGACCGTCCCCATTTGCAGCGTTCACATTGATCATCATGTTCAGTCGTTCGCGCCGTAATAGGCCTCTACGCCCCCAAGGACGTAAAAATCCGCCACCCATTTGGAAAACCATTGCGGAAAGAATTCCTCCTTGAAGGTCTTTGTCTCGTGGGCCTCTTGCCAGTCTTCCAGGCTGGTTACGTCCATGATACCGATGAACCTGTAGGGAGAGGCCGTCGGTTCCGGTGTCTTTCCCTGCCGGCCGTTGCCCGTGATTCCCCCCATCATTTTTAAGAGCGTAAAACTCTTGCCGCCCTTGAGCCCGAGCAGCAGGGGCCCTTTATAGGTCTCACACCATTTGATATAGTCTTCTTCCTTCACGTCGTCCCTCAGATTGTACAGGATGATTTCCTTGGCCATGACAGTCTCCTTTCTGCGATCTTTGGGTTTTATGGGATCTTTTCAAATGACAATGATCGGTCTTTGACTCCTCTTGAGATAAGGTTAGGAATGGAGAGGTCTGCTATCGGCATTCAGCGCTCAGCCTAATGCCTTGTCTTTGCATAGCTTTTTCTGATAGCTGAGGGCCATTAGCGCGAATTCGGGAATGCTCTTTTCCGGCTGAGCACCAGTTAAATTTTCTGCTAAAATGATTTTGGGCTGTTACATTAAAATTCACATCATGAAGTTTATTAAACATGTCCATGCATATTGCAGAGGATATGCTGTTGCATGCCTCCGTCACAGGGGATGTTCGCTCCCCTTATCCAACCGCTGCCGTCGCTGCACATGAAGGCGATAACGGGCGCAATGTCTTCAGGACGCCCCGGCCGGTCCATGACTTTCATATCCTCTTCGGCCCGTTCTCCCAGAGTTTCCAGAAAGTCCGGGAGAATCGGTGTCTCGACGGGGCCCGGACTGACGCAATTCATCCGGATTCCCCGGTCGCGCCAGGTCCACCGGTTCATCATCGTCCATACGATAAGGGTCTCTTTTGTGTAGAAATAGGATCGCCCGCCCTCCTGGGTCACCCCATTTTCATCGCAGATTTTCTCGACCGCATTGAAGTCCCTTAAAGCGATCAGGTTTTTGATCTGCGGTCCGGCTTCCGGCCAGCCGACGCCTGCAAGGGATGCCACGTTCACTATGGAGGCCGGGTTATTGAGCTTGTCTATCATCAATTCCGTGAAATGTCTGAGCCCGAGAAAATTGACTTTCAGCACAAGCACCCGATCTCTCGTAGGCGGTAGACCTGCTATGTTACAGAGGGCGTCGATTCCCTCCGGAATCATTTTCACCGCGGCCTCGATCGAAGCAGGGTCGGAAAGATCCGCCCTGACATATTGATCTGCATTGCCCTCAGGCTCGTTGATGTCCACGGCTATCACCGTTGCACCTCGTGCCTTGAGGGTCTTTGCAGTCTCGGCACCAATCCCTGAGGCCGCTCCCGTAACGACAATTCTCTTGTTTTCCATGATCGTCCTTTTCTCCTCAATTTCTATTGTGTTTTTACACCTCGCAGTGGCAAAGCCATGAATTCCAGGCTATCCCGTACATCCTGCACAGGATAGCCCGAATCAATCGATCATGTCCCTTTCAACACCTTGCGGATGCCATCAAAAATGCCGTACAATTGATCATCGTTTATCCCAGGGCGACGCCAATCTGACCTTCCATCCCCCCTCAATGAAGGGGTAAACGAGCTTCTGCTCCCCATTCCACCACTGGTTGGCCGTAGCCTGGAAGGATGCCGTTCCATCCGGCGCGTATTTGATATCTCCCATTACGGTCCCTTTAAACTCATAGGTAAGGACCGCATCTCTGACCTTGGCTGAGTCCAGAGACCCGGCCTTTTCTATGGCCTGAAAGAGAATTTGGGCCGTTGCGTAGAAGCATCCTGTACTTACAGATGTCTTGCCGTATTGATCCTTAAATCGTTGTCCCAGCTCTTTCGCCCCGGGGTAGGGAAAGTCCTCATGCCAAAAACCGTCAAAAAGGATATACTGTGCATCCTTTCGCAGGGCATCCCAGAACTCCGCCGTCCATGTCCCCTTGGCACCGTGGATATATGGGATGTTGCAACCGTTCTCTTTCATCTGCCTCACAAGGGTGATACAGTCCGAAGGCGATCCAAAAATAAAAAGGGCATCCACTTTTTTTGATTTCAGCTTGAGGATCTGTGAGGAATAATCCTTCGCCCCGACAGACCACGGTTCGTCGAGAACGAATTTGTATCCGTACTTTTCCGCAGCGGCCCTGAGGCCTTCACCCATTCCCCTCCCGTCAAGCGTGTCTTCCATCAGCAAGGCAGGCCGTTTGACCTTGTCAGACTCGGGGAAGCTGTTCCATATTTCATAGGGAATGGTGCTGTATTGCCACATATCGAAGAAGAACATGGTGGACCACTTGAAATTGTTGGGTCTCCACACCGGCAGAAGACAGGTGGTTGCATGGTAATATTTCTTATATTTCTCCGCAGTAACACAGCTCGGGATGGTGAGAGGAGTTGAATGGGTGGAGAGCATGAGATCGACCTTTTGCAGTTTGATGAGTTTTTCCACCGCAGCCGCGGCCTTACCGGGGTCGCTCTCATCGTCCGCGACAATGAGCTTGACCGGCAGTTTCTTGCCATATTCTTTTACAAAAATTCCCCCATCCTTGTTGACATCAGCCACCGCCTGCTCATAGGCCCATCTTTGTTCACCCCCATCCATGGCGATCGGCCCTGTTAGTGAAAGGTTGGCTCCAATGAGGATTTCCGTCTTCTCCGCCGCCTGAACAGGTCCCGTGGCGATTATACAGAGCGCCGGAATCAAGAGAATTGCCCACACACACGAGAAAATCTTCCTCTCCATCATTTTCAACTCCCTCCTTGTTTAAGGTTTTTGAACGGCTGATTGCCTAACCCCTTCTCCTTCTCGAAATCTTTTTTAACCACCTTATCCTGACCAGGCCGTCAGGCAAAAACATGATCGTCAAAATGATGAGTGCCCCCGAAAAGATGGGGTGGATCTCCGGCAGCCAGATCTTCGCCGCCTCAAAGACAACCGTCAGAAAGAACGCGCCTATGATAGGACCCGTAATGGAGCCGCTTCCACCCATGACACACATCAGGATGGGATAGAGGGTCCAGTTGAGTCCGTAGAAATTTTGAGGATGGATGTGAAAGAGGTAATAGGCATGGAGACTTCCACAAAGCCCGGCGATAAAGGCGCCCGCAGCAAAGGCCAGGACTTTGTATTTCAGCACATGGACACCGTTGGCTTCTGCAGCCGTCTCATCATCCCTTATCGCTATCAGGGCCCAGCCGACCGAAGATTTGGCCATAAAAAGGATCACTGCTGTGGCCAGGACCGCCAAAAAGAGCGCCGTAAAGTAGTAAGGCGTCATGGAGGTGTATGATCCGGAAGGAAGCATAAGGCCCGCAGATCCTCCCGTCAAGGTCCGCCCTTGAGTGAAGATGAGCCTCAATATCTCCCCCAGCCCCAGGGTCCCCAGTGCAAAATAGTCTCCCCTTAATTTTGAGAGGAGCGGTATCCCGACGGCCGTCGCAACAAGGGCGGGAATGAGGCCCGACATGAACATCGCGAGGGGATCAAAATAACCCGTATACCCCTGCGTCCATCCTATGGCGATCACATAGGCGCCGAGTCCGAAAAAGGCATGAAGGCCGAGGGATATCTGGCCTGTGTAGCCTGCCACCAGGTTCCAGGACTGGGCAAGGGCAAGATAGATGAATGCCATAAACAAAAAATACACGAGATAGGATGTCTCTGGATCAAAGGCCAGGGGTATGCCAGAAAAAACCGCCAAAAGGAGTATCACCGATCCTGTGCGTATCCTCTTTTTCATGGTCTCTCCGAGTTGGCGGAAAGAGTGAACAGGCCCTCGGGCCTGAACATCAAAACGAGTAAAAACGCCGTGTAAGAGATCACATCGGCCCACCCGCCGGTTATAAAGAACGATCCGAGACTCTCGAGAACACCTAAAAAGATACCTCCCATAAGTGCACCGACCACACTTCCCATGCCCCCGATCGCAAGGGCGATCATGGCCTTGAGACTGAACACAAAGCCGAAATAGGGATCAAAGGAATAATTGATTGCGGTAGAGATGCCGGCAAGCCCGGCCAGACCGATACCGATCCCGAAGGTGATGGTGTTGACCCAATGGGGGGTGATGCCGACCAGGGTCGCGGCCTCCAAATTTTCGGTAGCGGCCCTTACGGCCTTTCCCATGAGCGTCTTTTTCAGGAAAAGGGTTACTCCCGTGGTTGCGAGAATGGCCATGACAAAGGCCGTGAGACGTGTAAAGGAAATCTTGATTCCCATGACCGTGATCGCATAAGCGGTGTAACCGGTCTGGATGGCCCGCGGATTGGGGGTCCACATCACGGACATGAGATTTTCGAGAAGGGCCATCATGCCGAAGGCAATGAGTAGTGAAGGGAACTTGCCGGCTCGGGCCACCTTTCTGAAAAAGATCTGATAAAAGGCGAAACCCAGGATAAGAGATGCCGGAAAGATGATAAATAAAGACAGGTAAGGGTCCAGGTGAAAAAGCTCGAACAACCAAAAGGTGCCATAGGCGGCCAGAACGATCATCGAACCCTGGGCGATAAAAATGATCTGCATCGTTCCGTATATAAGGCTGAGCCCGATGGCGGCAATCCCGTACATCGCTCCGAAGAGGATGCCGTTGATAAGTATCTGGAGAAGGATATCCGCCGATGGAAGATAAAACATGTTATTCTACCTCAGGGATCCCATATAGGCCTTCCGGATCTCAGGATCGGAGAGAAGTTCGTCGCCTTTTCCCGTCATGGTCACCCTGCCGTTCTTGAGCACGAGGGCATGATGGGCGATCTTCAGGGCCTGGTGGATATTCTGCTCCACAAGGAGAATCGTCACCTTCTGGTCGTTCAATTTCCTGATGATCTCAAACACGGTTTTGACAATCAGAGGGGCCAGCCCCAGGGATGGTTCGTCGAGCATCAGGATCTTCGGCCTCGACATGAGTGCCCTCCCGATGGCGACCATCTGCTGCTCACCTCCACTCATTTTTCCGGTCTGTTGATCCTTTCTCTCCTTGACTATGGGAAACAGCTCGGTGACCCACTCCAGGGTTTTCTGCGTCATGGCTCTGGCCCGTTTTGTGAATGCACCCAGTTCAAGGTTTTCAGTAACGGTGAGCTTTGAAAAAAGCCCTCTCCCTTCGGGCACAAGGGAGATTCCAAGATTCACCATGACATGGGCTCTCCGTCCATCCACACGGACCCCCTTGAACTCAATCAGCCCCGATGATGGACGAATGAGGCCGGCAATGGCCTTTAAGATAGTGGATTTGCCTGCCCCGTTTGAACCAATGATGGAGTAGACCTCCCCTTCATCTACATAAAAACCGATATCCCAGAGGGCCTGAGCATCTCCATAAGAGACATTGAGATCACTGATCTTCAACAGGTGATTCACCGAGATAGGCCTCCACAACATTCTTGTTCTCTGCTACTTCCTCAGGATTACCTTCAGCCAGCTTTCTCCCGTAATCCAGCACGACGATTTTGTCACAGACGTTGAAGATGGCATCTATTTTGTGCTCGATCCAGAGGATGGATATGCCGTGGGTCTCACGGATGTCTTCGATAAGCTCCATAACGGTATGGGTCTCTGTCGGGTTCAGGCCTGCCAGGGGTTCATCCAACAGTGCGAGCCCTGGTTTTGAGGCTATCGCCCGGGCCATTTCCACCAACCTCCTGTCTGAAAAGGTAAGATGCCCTGCAACCATGTCCTTGATCTCGAGCAGTTTCAAGGCTTCCAAACACCGCAAGGCTGCATCGAGCGCCTTCTTTTTTGTCCTCTTTTTTCCGTATTTTGCGCCCACCAGGACGTTCTCCAGAACCGTCATGGTCGGGAAGACCCTGACGAGCTGAAAAGTCCTTGCAATGCCGCTTCGGCAGATCTGGTGAGGTTTGTGCCCGACCAGTTCTTTACCCTTATATTGAATGCTACCGGAATTTGGCCGATAGATACCTGAAATGACATTAAAAAGGGTCGTCTTTCCTGCACCGTTAGGACCTATGAGTCCCACGATCTCTCCTTCATCCACATTAAAAGAAATGTCATTCAGCACGAATAATCCGCCGAAGCGTTTCCTGATGTCTTTGAGCGCAAGGAGCATTGAATGATTCCCTCGGTTCGAGAGAACATGGTTTGTATCGGCCGAAAGCCGATAGGTTGGAAAAGGATCGCTGCATCTCGAAATTCTCATGGGTGGCAAGCGCGTGTCACGGAGGCATGAAACAAGAAGCCTCCTTCACCCGTCGTTGGGCGAAGGAGGCCCCATTACCTCCCATACCATCCCATGTTATGTTTTTTATAACCAAACTGCATGCTCTTTGTCAATCAAAAATATATCGAAATGATTGATTTCCAAAACAGGCCCGTTTTACTCCCCGGCATCAGTCTCGTCAGGCTGTTGTGTGATGAGAAAAGGGCATCCTTGCATTGAGCCCCCAAGCGGAAGGCGGGGGCCGGGATTTTCTCCGACGCAATTTTGTAGGATACGAGATCGATGTTCTTTCCGGGGGTGATACGTAAATCCTGCGAGGACAAAAAGAAGGATCCGGGGCAGTCTATTCGAGTGTGAGGATAATGGCCTCTGCCACTTCCTTTATGGGTTTGTTCTTTTTCATACTCATCCGTTGAATACGACGATAGGCCTCCTTTTCCGGGAGCCCCTCAACTTCCATCAGCAGGCCCTTTGCCTTTTCAATGAGTTTTCGGGTTTCCAATTGAGTTTTGAGCCGGGAAACATGCTCCAGAAGAGAAGATTCCTCGATAAAATGACTGACGGCGAGTTCAATAATAGGCGGAAGATCTCTCTCACGGAACGGTTTCGTGAGGTAGGCCATCACACCGGCCTCCCTGGCGCCGTTGATAAGGCTCTTGTCGGAGTAGGCCGTCAAAAGGATAACAGGAAATCGTGACCCAATCTTCTTGGCCAGGGAAATGCCGTCAATATGTGGCATTTTGATATCCAGAATAGCCACATCAGGCCTTGTTTGTTCGATCAGTTCCAAGGCTTCACGGCCGTTTCTCGCCACCCCGATGACACGATAACCGAGATCCTCCAAGGCTTCTCGAAGGTCCGCCCTTATTATGGGTTCATCATCCGCAATAACAATTCGGAAAGTCATGGTCTTCCTTCTATGCTATGTCGTGATATCGCTGAGGAAGGGGGATGGCGATTTCCACTCGTGTCCCCCGGCTGTGCTCGATCAAGAGCTTCCCACTGAGCTCATCGTTCACCAATGTGCGAACAATTGTCAAGCCGAGATTTGCATCACGTTCCATATCAAATCCCTCTGGAAGCCCGGGCCCGTTGTCCTGCACCATAATCTCCAGAAATCCGAAGCTCTGACCGACCCGGATGGATACTTTCCCGTTTGAGTCGTCCCGAACTCCGTGTTGAACGGCGTTTTGGATGAGTTCATTGATCACGATCGCAACCGTTGTCGCGACCTTTGAAGGGAGCATCACGGATGGGCCGGAAATGTCCAGGGTGATGAGGGCATCCGTCCGGTCATGGGAAGAGATCTTGCTGAGTCTGCCGACCAGTTGACCCAGGTCCACCATCCCGATTTGTCCGTGGGAAAGTATTTCGTGTACGGCAGCGATACTCATGATCCGTGAGATACTGTCCTTTAGTGCCCGCTCCGGTGGTATATGTTCCAACCGTCTTATCTGCATGCGAAGAAGGCTCGCGATGTTCTGCAGATTGTTCTTAACCCTGTGATGAATCTCTTTGTATATGGTGGCATGTTCATGAAGGGACCTGTTTTCTATAAAGATCCCCATTTGGCTCGAAATGGTTTTCAAAAATTCGATGTTTTCAGAAAGATAGTCTTCCTGAAAGGGCCACCTGTCGTTCGATTTGGAGTACAGATTGAGGATGCCGTTCAGGTTCCCTTTGTGAAAGAGGGGTAAAGAAACCAAGACATAGGGGAAAGGCGGTAACAGGTCGACCGGGCACTTTATGTTGTTTCTATCCATTGAAAAAACGGGGTCTGCATGTTGGATCTGCCATTTTGCAAGTCTCTCGTCATTTTCATTTTCGATTTCGCCCATCTTCTGGTCAGGATCCATGTCCGAGGCCTCCTTGACCAAGACGCGATGGGTCTGATCAACCACCCACAAGTTCACAATTGAGAGACCGAAGATATTCCTGATATATCGGATAATGTTTTGTGATTGGGCCTTTGGGTTCATGTCGCTGGACAACTCGTGCCCCAGCTGGTTCAAGATGTCGAGTTGCTGGAGTTTGACAACCAGTCTCTTGTCCAGTTTTATTTTATAAAAGGCATTTGCCGTGAGTGTTCCCACTGTCTCCACGAATTCCAGGTCTCCTTCGTCGGGGACAATATCCTCATCCTTTTTTTTCAATGCGAGGATCCCGAATCGTTCCCCATGACTGTCCAACCACGTTGTAATGAAATAGGACTCCAGGGCGTCCCCCAACAGGTGTTTCGGAAATGCATACGGATTCGAAGCATTTAAAACGGCATAAGCATTGGCCATTGTGAGTGGAACATAAAATGCGATCTCCGCCCAAGGCAATATCTGGCTCAATTCATGTGTCAGTGATTTCAGTAAAGAAGGCGCGTCTCTTTCGTCTTGTATCAACTGGTTGATTTTGTTTATTCCTTTTATCTGCATGGCCTTCTTGTTCAATCGTGTCGTGAAGTCTTGATAGCTCCGTTTGCCTTTGTGAATCAGGGAAGCGATAGGGTTTAATTCATCTGAAAAGACAAGCGTTGATACCGATTGATTGGCGTAAATTGGAAGCCCGTCCTCGGAAACGCCCTGTTCACCATAGGTGTAAAATCCGCAGAACGGAATTCCGGCCCTTTTTGAAACCAGTTCAATCTCCTTGCTTCCATTCTCTCCCATGAGTTTTTTTCTCAGGGCGCAGGAGAACATGAGGGCGAGGCTCGGGCTCTTGAGCCCCCCCTGACGGAGGGCCATTTCATAGGCTGAGACACCGGCCTCCATGATATCCTTTTCCCCACCCCGCATGAGGGTGATGACCTGGTTCTTTTTCATGACAGGCCCAAATTGAATAGACCCGTCATCCAATATGTATTCGGGAACCTGCAAAATGGAATTCCCATAAATATCTGTTGTCCCGAAGGGATAGCGGCTGAACCATATAGCCCCTTCACCCAGGTTTTCGGATGGGATCTCCAATAGTTCGGAACAAACCTCACTGGCCGGGCGACCGTCCAATTCGTGCACAATATGGCCTGAAGCCTTCGTAATCAAAGCACCCTTGGTTGTAGGAGTAAATCCGTGGGCCATGCCAAGGCCGAAGAGTATTTCAGACTCCAGGAAGGCGAGAGAGATGGCATCATCCGATACCTGATCATTAACGATTTGGTAATTCGAATCAAAACGAAAATAATCCGACGATGTACCTCCAAAGATAGGGATGCGATTCCCGGAGGCCTTTCGAAGCAGAGTATGGATATCATGACTCAAGGAGACCTGTGTCCTTGTGGCTCCCGGCGTGAAGACAATGAGCAGGACCGGGGAGGCTCCGGGCATTTCCGGGGCAGCGATATGAAGCGTTTGGTGTAAGGGATGATCGGGATTGAAGTACCCGGCGGCCCCGGCGCCATGAAGAGCCTGATGAACAGCCCCCTGGAGGTTTGCCTTGACGCCCCTCCCCATACCCACTCGGACCCTCAGACGGTCAGAGGCGAAGAGGGCCACGACGACACCGTGGGTGATCACCCGGTTTGCGATTTCCCCGGCTGTGCTCGTCCCGATGACTGGACAATTTCCAAGGATCTCATTTATGCCGCGATTGACATCATGTATGTCCAGCTCCGATGAAATAAAGGCGATACCCAGACAGGGTTGAAATCTTTTGAGCATGGACAGGGCCTCTGACGCGGCGGAAATTCCCATCTGATAGCTTTTGCCGGAGTTTGCGGTCCCGATGCCGCCTTCAAAGTATTTCGCCATTGGCCTCTCTCTGGATGCCATCCGGAAATACATGATTTCTGGATGGAGCGGTCTGCTGTCAGCATGCAGCGTTCAAAAAAATGGAACTTTCTTCCATGTGACCAAAAACTATAGTTGAATTCACGGAATTTTGAAAGCCGAACTTCTGAGGGTTTCCTTTGATATACTCCCGGATCTTGAAATGGCATTTTTATTGCAGACTCAGAAAATATGTGATTCTCTATTGTCAAAGTTTTGACGAGGTGAAACCATGAGTCCAGGGAACAGGCGCAAAGATTTTCGAGTCGATATCTCACTGCACTGCAGGTGGGAGGCCTTGACTGAAAGGGAGGTAGGGCTCCTCAAGAAGGGCATGGGCAGGTCTCTTTTTGAAAAGAACGAGTGTGACAGCCCAATCGACGAAATCATGCGACAGACTGCCCCCGGATCCCAGGAAGAGCACTGGTACCGGTCCCTTCAATTAATCAATAATAAGCTGGATTTCATTATTGATCAAATTTTCCTTGAATCAAGTGATCTCCCGCTGAAACGGGACAAGGTCATTGAACTGAGCGGCTCAGGGGTGAAATTTGTTTCCCATAGAAATATTCCACCAGGCACTTTCTTCAGGATGCTCCTCGTCTTGCCGGGAACCTTTCTGTTTCAGATAGAACTGATCGGCGAGGTCATGCGCATTGAGCGACAAGGCGAAGCCCCCGTTGTTGCCGCGAGGATAGTGGAAATTGACGAGGCTGCCAAGGACGCCATCATTACCGTCGTTTTTCAAAAGCAGAGACAGGAGATAAGACGAGAAAAGCTGAATCACGGGGGGACAAATTGATCGTTGAAATGTCATTGGAAGACCTCAAGCGTCTCAATAGGCTGGCAGTCCTGGGAAGACTCATGGCAGGTTTGATACACAATTTAAACGGGCCGTTGCAGACTATCGGGATAGACCTTGAGCTGGCGGCCCTTCAATCAATGCAGGACGGCCCCTCAAATATTGAACTGGCGAAGAAAATCGGGCCCCGCCTCCAGAGGATGGAAGGCGAATTCGACGCCATCAACCAACTCATTCGCACCACGTCAATGAGAGCCGGTACAAATGAAGAATACAATCATTACAGAACCCTCAATGATTTTATCGAGGATGAATTTTCATTTTTAAAGGCCAATCTCTATTTCAAGCACGTTGTCCGGAAAGATTTTGATTTTTCAAGCGAACTCCCATCTTTTTCAGGGTTCTCCGGAGACATTACCCTTGGTCTGAGATGGTTTTTTCACGCCCTGGTCGACGAATTGGAGAGGCAGAAAATTCCGGAGATCAGGGTCCGGACCCTGGCCGGGGAACCGAAGATCCATCTCCTGTGCGCCGCCAAAGGAGGTGATCTGTCCGAACCCTTTTTGAAGGGGTTGAGTCTTGAATCGTCTGCCTCTCAGACCATTAGAATAGAAAAGTCCGATTTGGCTGTTACACTGGCCGTGGTCCTGCTGCAGCAGGCCGGCGTCTTATTCTCCACCGACACGGGGGCGGGAAAGACCCTCATTGATCTCCAGATCCCTGTCCCCGGGGCTACAGAGGGTGCCTGAGACGGCGGGGGAATGTCACCGAAATTGGACCATTTCAAAGGAGGGCAAGAAACAGGTCTGAACGCCGGAATCCGACCCGGTTCCTTCGAGTCAAGAATAATCCCCCCTCTTGAATCTGGCGATTTCCGTCCCCATGGTCAATACAACATCCGACAGGATGGATTTCAATTCCCCCGGCAATCCCGACGCCGACTCCAGGCCCCTTAGGCCGTCCAGCCTCTCACCAAGGTGATCAACCAGGGGATCCAGCCCTTCAATGGAAAGGGACGAATCCCTCAACTTCTCTGCGTAGAACTCAATGAGATCAAGCGTCTTCCGGATTTCCTCGATAATCGGAGCGGTATGACTCGATCCTGAGGGTTTTTGTATGATCTCTACACCACCTGGAATTTGAATCGCATTGACGACAGGATCGGCATTACGCGAAAGGCCCAAAGATTCAGAGTCACCGGATCCGGACATCTTTTTCTCCATAATCTCTTGAAATCCGCCTTCTTGGCCGACCTTCCCGGTGGCATTGTTCGTGTTTGGCTGTAGCAGAGGCCTCTGGCCTTCACATATCTTCATTGTTCTCTCCTTCCCGGTCATTTCGGTTCATCCAACTCTATTGGACTGATCTATGCAAAAGCACTGCCACGCTTCGGGAACAACCAGTCGTGCCTATGGCAAAACGGTATTTTGCGTGAATTTCGATGAATCACCAAGAGGATATCCAGTAGAATCAAATAGATTTTCTCTTCAAAGGGGGCGTGTATGAGCGGCCCTGGCTTCCTGAGGCCGGCTGCAATCACAACTCCGGGGTCTTTGACCCGCGCTTCATGGGAAGGTTGTGCCCAGCGGGAGGAAATCTTTGACTAGTTGGTTTCCGCCCAGAAATCATGATTTCTGGATGGAGCAGTCTGCTATCGGCATTCAGCGCTAAGCCTAATGCCTCGTCTTTGCATAGCTTTTGCTGATAGCTGATCGCTGAGGGCTGTTAGCGCGAATCCGGGAATGCTCATTTCCGGATGAGCGCTAATTAATCAATTCAAGAGACGTCCGGGCTATACCATGCAGACTCACCACCTTCTCCGCGGCGCCCAGCTTGATCGCCTCCTTGGGCATGCCGAATACAACACAGCTTTTTTCATCCTGGGCGATGGTTCTCGCCCCGGCCGATTTCATCTGAAGCAACCCGGCGGCGCCGTCGGCTCCCATGCCCGTCAGGATGATGCCCACGGCATTGGCGCCGACATAATCGGCTACGGACTTAAAAAGGACATCCACGGACGGCCGTTGGTGATGAACCAAGGGCCCTTGTTTCACCTGAACATAATACCGTGCGCCGCTTCTCCTCACCAGCATATGGTAATTGCCCGGTGCGATCAGTGCCCTGCCGTTTATGACTGAATCGCCGTCTTCAGCCTCCTTCACTTTGACGGAGCATAAATTGTCAAGCCTCTCAGAAAATGATGTGGTGAATTTGGCCGGCATATGCTGGACGATCAGGATGCCCGGTGCATTGTGCGGCATATCCATGAGGACGGTCTTGATGGCCTCGGTACCGCCGGTTGATGCGCCGATTGCGATGATCTTGTTGGTCGTGGCGGAGAGGGCCTGGAGCGGGACGCTTGATTTGGCCTTTTCGGATGTCTGAACATCCTCCGCCTTTGCCTGAATATGCACATTGGCCACTGCCCTTATCTTGTCCGCCAACTGGACGCTCATGTCTCCGACCGAATAGGCGGCGGACGGTTTGCAGATGACTTCAAGGGCTCCCAAAGAGAGGGCCTCCATGGCCAGTTTACCCCCTTTCTTGGTCAGTGAACTCACAATGATGACAGGCAGGGGGTAGTATCTCATGAGTTTTTTGAGGAACGTAAGCCCATCCATTCGAGGCATCTCAATATCCAATGTGACGACGTCCGGCCTGAGCCTTACGATTTTGTCCCTGGCCACAAAGGGATCCGGCGCGGTACCGATGATTTCAATGTCCCTCTCACGAGAAAGCTCTTCTGAAAGCACCTTTCTTACGATTGCTGAATCATCGACAATCAGCACTTTAATGCTTGAGTTCATGACACCTCAGGTTTGCATGATCAATTCAAGGCCCAGACTGTCGTCGAGCGTCGTGATCCCGATAAACACATTTTCCGAACATGCCGAATGATCCCTTTCAGCCTCCTCAAAGTGAACGATTTTGGGAATGCCGAGATCGAAGACCTGCTGATCGTCCCAAGTCCCGAAACTGTTTCCGCTGATCATATTGAGGATTTCTTTTACCGTATCCTCGACCTGTTCTTGTGAAACGTCGCCTTCTTCCTCGCCCATAAAATTTGCGGCCAGCGACAGACCCAGGTCTTTTGGAATAAAAAAGAAGAATGTCCCGGAAATGGGTCCCTTGAAACACAATTTTGCCACAAGAAGATCCTTCCTGCCTGAGGCCCACCACTTCTCGAATTGGGCATCGTCGGATAATTCAAGGGGTAAAAAAAACATGGTCTCCAGGACGTCAGAAATCGAGGCCTTCATCGCTGAAGTCAGTGTTTCCCTCTTCATCTTCGGTTTCTCCCATTATGCGGTTCAATTTCTTTCGGATGTTTTCCGGCGTGAAAGGCTTTTTGATATAGTCTGCGGCGCCGTTTTCAAGAAACTCTTTTATCCTCTGCTGGCTTCCCTCGGTCGTCACCATGACAACCGGGATGCCCTCCAAGGCCTCATCTTTTTTCATTTCTTTGATGAGTTCCAAGCCGTCCATGTCGGGCATGTTGTAGTCCGTAAGAACCAGATCAAGCCATTCCTGCCTCAAAAAAGCTAACGCGTCCCGCCCGTTTGATGCATCAAAGAATTGACCCACGTTGAACCCGGAGGCCTTGACCGTCTTTTTGATGACCGATCTCATGGGAAGAGAGTCGTCAACTACAAGGACATTATAGGCCATAATCATTCACTCCATATATGTGGTTTGAGGTCATTGAAACCAAGACCCGTCCCTATGGTCCCTCCATTCATGAAACATTGACGAGATCTTCCACCTTCTGAAGCTTCTCCCCAAAGCCTGCCATAACCTGCTGAAAATCCCGTTCAGAGAGATCCAAACGTCCCGCCGCTTCGTTGTCGAATCTGTAATTGAGACCGTCCGACCCCACTCCGATACCCATCATCATACAGAGTGTATCGGCCATGTGCACAATGGAGGTCTCCATGAGCGATCCCTTGGCCTCGCCGGGGGAATGATGGCATCTAATGATCTCGACCATCTTCTTGCTGAAATTCCATTTTTCCGCCACCATCCCTCCAAGCTCTGCATGGTCGATACCTATCACCGCCTTTTCTGCTTCTCTAAAACTGAAACCATGTTTTGAAACAAGAAGATTAATCTTTTCGTAGGAATCCGCCACGTACCGGTTCAAGACGACCTTCCCGATGTCTTTCACGAGTGCGGCCGTAAAAATGATGTGTGGATCAACGCCCGTTTTTTTTTCGGAGATTTCCCGGGAAATGAGGGCGGATGAAACGGAATACCGCCAGAGGTCTCCTTCAGCCAGACCGTAGCCCTCCTGCTTGGCCTTAAAACTGGAGGCACCCCCACTCACGAGGACCATATCGACCACCTGGTCCAAACCCAAAAAGACAATGGCCTGATGGACGGATTCCACGGCTCTTGGCAGTGCAAAGAGTGAAGAATTGCAGAGTCTCAGCAGATTTGCCGTGAGGGTCTGATCATAGGTGACAATCTCGGAGAGTTCAGACATGGAGCTCTGGGGATCCTGAGCAATGGCAATGACCTTTTGGGCCACCTGCGGAATGGGTTGCAGTTTATCAATTTTATCAATAATCGTTTGTATGTCCTTCATATCTTGACCTCTCCCTGTCCCGAGACCTTCAGAAAGGAATGTCCCTCTCTGATGGCCAATTTCAAGGTTCGGTTCGCATTGCCGCCGATATCCTCATAGTCGATCATGACGGAATTTTTCCAGAACATCTTTCGTACGGCCATGTAGTTCCTCTTGCCGATATTAAAAAATCCCTTTTGATCGAGGATCTGCGCCCCCCCCACCACGACAATCTTCATCCGCTGTTTTTTCGCCCCCAATTTGTATGCAGACTTGAAGAGATTAGGGATTCCGGTATCTGCAAACATGTTCGGGTTCCTTTGCGCCTTTGCCGGGTCCAGGGAAGAATCGGGCAACATGAAATGGAGGAGCCCTCCAACCTTTACAATCGGATCATAAACAGCAATCCCGATACAGGATCCTAGAGAATAGGTAACGAGAACCGCGCCAGGATCTTTGCTTACCTTCATATCAGAAACGCCGACGACTAAATTCACGGGAGAATCCCTTTCCTTTACAAAAAAACCTTCAATGGACTTGGGCGATCTCAAAAAGGCCTGATATATCCAGGATTAAACCTACCCTTCCATCTCCCATTATGGCGCCGCCTGCTATGCCTTTTGTGTGTT
Source organism: Desulfatiglandales bacterium (assembly GCA_049366815.1). Classification (GTDB taxonomy): domain Bacteria; phylum Desulfobacterota; class DSM-4660; order Desulfatiglandales; family HGW-15; genus CAYNYM01. The sequence goes on from JBMNCO010000182.1 coordinate 63,995, forward strand.
TGAGGCTTTCACCAAGGCTTTTGATAACCACTTCTTCTTTCCCGAGAAGTTCATCAAGGAGAAGACACCTCTGCTCACCATCGTGTTCCACGGTTACCACCAGCCCTTCCGAGGGATCGGTTGAATCGCAGGCAATACCGAAGATCCGATCGAGCCTGACCAGAGGTATTAATTTATTCCTGGAAAGAATGAGTTCCCCCTTGCCTTCCACTGTGGAATACTGTTTTTTATCCGGCCTGAATGATTCCAGGATCGCGAGAGCCGGAATAATATATCTTTCCTTTCCCACCCTGACCACCATGCCCTCGATGATGGCAAGGGTAAGGGGTAAGCTGATGACAAACGTCGAACCCTTCCCCCGCTCAGAGTTGATCTCGACCCGGCCCCTCAATTTTTCGATGGCCTTCTTGACCACATCCATTCCAACACCGCGACCTGAGATATCGGTCACTTTCTTTGCCGTGGAAAAACCGGGCTTGAAGATGAGATTGTATATTTCCGTATCTGTGAGCTTTGTTTCATCCGAGATAAGATTTTGTGACCTGGCCTTTTCGAGTATCCTCTCCCTGTCCAATCCACGGCCGTCATCGCTTATCTCGATGTTGATGTTCCCTCCCCGGTGGTATGCCGTCAGGAGGATCGTCCCTTTCCTGTCTTTTCCCGCCTTTTCCCTCTCAGCAGGCGTTTCAAGACCGTGATCGACGGCGTTTCGGATCATATGGACCATGGGTTCATACAATTCATCCACCACGTTTCGGTCGATTTCCGTATCTTCGCCGGACATCTCCAGAGCCACCTCCTTGCCGGAGTTTTTGGCCAAGTCCCTCACAAGTCGCACCATTTTCTGAAAAGTGCTCTTGACAGGGACCATGCGGAGGGACATGGCGGTCTTCTGGAGACCGGAAGTAATTTGGGTCAGTTGATTCAGATTATGATACAGTTTCTGATCATTGGCCGATAGGACCCACTGGTTTTGCCTCAGCATGGCCTGGTTGATGACCAGCTCACCGGTCAGGTCTACCAGATTGTCGAGTTTTTGTGTATCGACCTTGACCTGAAGTTCCATGTGTTTCTTGCTGAACTTTTTTTGATCCCGCAAGGCGGAGATAACGGCTTTGGATGGGGCCTTCTTTTCTTCCACCAGGATCTTGCCGATCTTTTTGTAGGGCTCTTGCTTCTGAATACTGAGACCGCTCTCGAGATCCGTCTCGCCGATAGCCCCCATGCCGATAAGGATTTCCCCCAAAGGTTTGTCACCGACCTGCTCCGATCGGGCGTTCATCTCTGCTATCCGTTCGACGAGAGGCGTAATATCGATCTCGTTGTCCAGAGGGGATCCGTCCTCAAGTCCTCGCTGCACGGCCTCTATCATCCTTTTGAGTGTGTCCACTGACTCGAGAATGATATCGATGATTGTTCCCTCGACGTTGATTTCTCCGTTTCTGGCCTTGTCCAGCAGGTTTTCAGCACTGTGGGCCAGCTTATTGATCTTGTCCAGGTTGAGGAAGCCTGAAACCCCCTTGATAGTATGGAAGGGTCTGAAGATCGCATTGATGGTCTCGATGTCATTGGGGTCCTGTTCCAGATCAATAAGGCTGACTTCGATGGTATCCAGATTCTCAAGGGATTCGATAACAAAATCCCCCAGAATTTCCCTGTCCTCTCCGCTCAAGGCCTGGGGCTGAGGTTCCCCCTGAACTTTGGCTCCAGACTCCGATAGGCCGGTTTGCCCTGTCTCCGGGGTCTTTTCGAGGCCGTCAGCGGCCGCTTTACGGCCAAGCTTTGCCAAAAGGGGAACCAAATCACCGCCGAATGATTCCCTGTTACAAATCGCCCGGTATATGTTCTGAAGACGGTCAATCCCCTCTTCTATGGGAGACAGATCATCGGTCTCTGCCAGGATCACCTTCTCGAGGTATTTCTCCATCGCCAGGGTCAGATCTGCAAAAACGGGCTGGTCGATTCTTTGGCCGTCTTCCTTCAGTTCAGAAAGGCAGTTCATTACCTTTCCCATGGCGGGAATGTCACCACTTTCCAGAGTAACCACCTCGAGGGCCACCTTTTCAAGATCCTTCCCTGTTTTTTCCATCAAATCGGACATCGAATCACACTCTCCTTTTTGAGCTTGCGCTGAAATATATCACGAATGAGAAAATCCGGGCTTCGTTTATGCAAAGACCTTCTGGAGTTTCTCGTTGAATGTTTCCGGGGTGAAAGGCTTTACGATGTAATTGCTGACACCCGATTTAACGGCCTCCACGACATTTTCCTTTTGACCTTCGGCCGTGACCATAATGAAAGGAATACCCTTGAGGGCGTCATTTCCCCTGACGGCCTTCAATAGATCGAGTCCGGTCATGTTCGGCATGTTCCAGTCCGACACAATCAGCCCCACCTTTTCCCTCATCAATTCTTCAAGCGCCAGACTGCCGTCTTCGGCTTCAATGATGTCGCTGAAACCGAGTTGCTTAAGTACCCCTTTGACAATGCGCCTCATGGTTGCAAAATCGTCAACCACCAAAACCTTGATTGAAGTGTCTATGGGCATTGTGATCCTCCCTGCAGGATGTTGTGCCTGCAAAAATAAAATTGGTTTCAGAACCGCCCGGCCGTCTCCACAAGGAGACACCCGCGGCTCTTAAAGTGTCGCCAGCAGTTCGTCGATGTCACTTTGATCAAGGCCTTCCCCCTCGTTTTGCGGGCCTTTGAGATCCGACCTGTATGCCTCCACGTCCCTCCGGAGGTCATCGAAGCTCCTGTCGGGGTCTTCTTTGTGTCTCTGGATCTTTATACCAAAGGATATGATGAGATCGGCGATGCGGATTTCCATGGACTTTACCAAGCGGATGATCCGCTGAATGCGCTGACCGACAAGGTCCTGGAAGTTGAGAGGTTCCATCATGCTCATGGAGAGACCGGCGATTCTCTTCAGTGCTTCCATCTCCTTGTCCAAGACCGCCATGAACCCGTCTGGAATCCCGTCGGTCTTGTCATTTCCGGAAACCAGTGCCTTGAGGAGTTCCAGTTGTTTGTTGGCAAGATCGAGCTGTTCTTCATTGATGTCCATGATTTTCATGGTGCTGGATTCCAGGGTCTGGTTGATCCCCTCCAGGTGGTAGCTGGCCTCAGGAATGTCTTTCTCAGCAATGTCCACCAGTTCCGGGTTCAATCTGCTCTGCAGGTCCTTGCGAAATTCGATCAGTTCTTGGGCGATCTCCTTGATCTTTCCTGAGAACTCGACTGTCAGGGCCTCAAAAAATTCCCCGTTTTTCAGCTTTTTTATCATGGCCCTCAGTTCCATCAGTTCCAGCATTGAAGGGCCGGCTGCATCGCTCACTTCATGGATTCCCACCCCGGTGAGGGTTTCCAAAGAAATCATTTCAGGGCTGGCATGTTTATGCCTCCTGCATTGATACGCACGTCCCGTCACATCCATTCCTGAAATCAGGTCGTCAGGGCGCTGTTGCACATTGAAGAGGAGACGATATTCACCCACGTTGTAGGCGGCCCCCGACCTGTGGACAACGAAATAGGGCTTGATGTCGTTTTCCCCGCTCCACACCTCCACGGGATATATTCGGCCATCGAATTCAAGAAAGACTCCCGGTTCTTTTTCAAGGGATACCATTTTCACTTCAGAACTTTTGATAATCTGTAGGATATCCTCGGTATCAAAGGCGACCGACTCCTTGTCACCGTTTAGGTGGCTCATGATCACAGAGGGCATTAATTTTATCTCCTGTCTGGGTTCTGTTTTCCGGGGAAAATCGGCTTGACACATTTCTCTGCGCCGTTTTTCAGTGCACATATTCAAACCGATTCCCGGTATCAGGGCTCATAACCGAGCAAGTGTAATCGAAGCAAATTGTATACCAATGGAAAAGACGAACATGTCCGGGGCGGCGTAAGCGGACGGCGGACCTATGTCAGGTGCTATCAGGCCTTGATTTTCATGGTTTTTCCCGGGTGGTGCTCCGTCCGCCTGAAACCTGGTTCCTATGCGGACATCCGGGCACCGATTTTTCGTCTTTGAAAAGAGACGCCCATGGTCCCTCCTTAATGGGGTAATTTTCGAAAGGCTGAAGTGTTACGTTTTTTTATATTCCAGGGTATCCTCGTCCATTTTTTTGTATCGGAATCCCAACCTGTTTTCTTGATAATTATCTATCGCCTTCATAGGGATGCCAGTCACTTTTCCTGAGCCTCTCCACCTTGATAACGGCGACCTCATTCGTGCCGGTGTCAAACACGATTTTTCTTCCCTTCTCACCGCCCACGTCTTCCGAGACGATACCAACCCCCTTTTTCCTCAAAACCTTCCTGGCAATCCTGATATTGTCCCGGCCGACATCCAGGTGGGAGATCTCTGCATTGTAGGCCCCTCCAAATATCTGTGCCTCCATGTTCCTCACTTTGGAACCATCATTGATCAACATCACAATAAGGGCTAATGTAGCCACATTACCGTATCGGGCCGTAGCCGCCTCTGACTCCATGATTGTCGGCAGCAGGAAATGGTTCATACCTCCCATCTTACGTTTTCGGTCATAAATGCAGACCGAAACACAAGAACCCAGAACTGTGGATATAGCGGTGGGCTTGTCTGCGACCAAGATATACCCCGGCTTAAGGTAATAGTTGGTTGGAACCGGGATGTTGGACTCATTCAACATAAATAGTGCTCCGGAGGAATAATTTACGTTTGGCTTGGGATCGCGCTGAAGCCGGCGATTTCTCCCGATATGACCCAGCCTTTTAATGCCATTTTCGTGCCGGGAGACCTTCAGGCTTCATAAAGATACCCCCACACCGACAGATACGGACAATCCGCCGTCCATTCGAATCAGCGCGGCTTTTGAAGATGAAAATAAAATTCTTCCGACTGGCGCCCTGCAATAATCGAACCCAGGTTGCCCCCCCCGGAGTCATGGGGCATCATGCCGGATGAGCGATGGATAAGGTCATTCCATTGACATTTATAGTCGTAAATTTGACGAGCCGATCATTCGTCTTATTGACGACCGGCCGGGAATGAAGAAGGCCGGCCGGAGGAAGGCTGCGGGGGAGATATCTCCCCTGATCGTCATCACTTCATTGTTTCAAAATGGCCGTGATCGCGTCTAGAGTATTTACAAGCGCGGTCTACCAACCTATGATGTTCTCGACGACATCCGCTGGTTCGAGCCATCTCGTAACAGGCAGGGTGCTGAACAAGCATGGGAAAGGGTGGCGTATATGCGGCGAAAATTTTTGGGATGTGAGAGAGTTCGGAGATTGTTGTAAGTGTCCCGTGAATCATCCCGCCAACCTGGTGAGAAAGACATCGGCATTTTCGTGAATCTTTCCACTGCATATCCCCGGACCGAGGGAAAGTGAATATGGGTGAGGTGAATCTCGATAATATCGCCATTGTTTTAGTGGAACCTCAAATTCCTGAAAATATAGGATCTGTCGCCAGGTCAATGAAAAACATGGGGATCAGCCGTCTCCTGCTCGTCAATCCGAAAAATTTTGATCCGGCACGTGTCCTCAAAATGGCTACAGGCAGCTCTGTTGATATCGTGAACGCCATGGAGGTTTATCACGATCTCCTGGAGGCTATCGGATCTCTTCAGTACGTGGTGGGCACAACCGCCAGACTGGGAGTTCATCGTCCGGCACTGACGCTTCCCAGACGACTCGCCGGTCACCTTGGTCCCATATCCCGGAAAAACAGGGTGGGCCTCATGTTCGGCCCCGAAGACCGTGGTCTTTCCAATGCACAGCTCCGTTACTGCCACACCATCGCCACCATCCCCACGGCTGATTTTTCCTCACTGAACCTCGCCCAGGCCGTAATGATCCTCTGTTACGAGATATTTCTCTCCGCCAAAGAACCAGGGTCGGAAACCCCACCCCGACTGGCGAACAAGTTTGAACTGGAAGGTATGTATGATCACCTCAAGGACGTGCTCATGAAGATCGGATTTATCAACCCACAGAATCCTGAGCATTGGATGCTCAATATCCGGAGATTTTTGTCGCGCTACCCCTTGAGGGCCAGAGAGGTAAGGGTCATCAGGGGCATATGCCGGCAGATCGATTGGTATTCAGGACAAATCGGGAGGGTTCAGGCTATAAAGGGGGATCAGGATACACACTAGATATTCTTGAATCATCGTCATGAATATATTAATGTAAGGCGCTTGAAAAAACATCGCGTTGTCTTTTCCCTGATGCCCCGTACAGGTTCCTGATGCCACCTGCACTGCATGGTGGGATGCTTTCTCTGAGTTGACCTTTTCTTTGAGTTTCGGGAGAGTTTTCCATGGAGGATGAAAGAATATTAGAAAGCAAGAAGATCCTGATTGTCGATGACGAACCCGACATATTGGAAATGCTGGAAGAATTGCTCTTCATGTGTGAGGTGGTCAGCGCGACCAGCTTTCAAGAAGCCAAGAAAGAGCTGGAAACACGGCATTTCGATATCGCGATTCTGGATATCATGGGTGTCGGTGGTTATCAGTTGCTGGAGATAGCCAACGAAAAAGAGATCCCCGCGGTCATGCTCACGGCCCATGCCTTGAGCCCGGAAGATACCGTCAAGTCCTTCAAGGGAGGGGCGGCTTCCTATGTCCCGAAGGACCGCATGGTCGATATCCAGGACTACCTCGCCGACATATTGAAGGCCCCCAGAAAAGGGAAAAACGCGCGGTGGCTCTGGCTGAAAAAATTGGGGAGCTATTATGATAAGAAGTTCGGTCCTGACTGGAAAAGAAGTGACGAAAAATTCTGGGAAAAATTCGTAAAGTAGTGGGGAAAAGGTATGGCCTGACACGCTCCCTCCCTATCATTTACCGCCCAATCCGGTGGGACGAAGAGGTCGAAGACATGCGTCCGACGGTGCTGACAATGTTGATGATGGGATCGTCCTGAACTGTCATGTCCCGCTCCTCCATCCACTAAGGTTAAAATATGATCCTCGGACTCGACGTCGGTGGCACCCAAACAGATTCGGTCCTCATCAGCGATGGTGAGGTCATCTATGAAAACAAAACCTCCACCGGAGATGATCTGCTTGAAACCCTGAGAAATGCCATTGAAAAGATGGTTGCGGAAGTGGACCCTGGACAAATCGAGAGGATGTCCTTCTCCACGACCATGGCCACCAATGCCATTGTGCAGGATCGGCTCGCAAAGGCCGGCATGATCGTCACCGCAGGCCCCGGAATGGATCCAGTCTCGTTCTCCGTCGGCCCGGGCTTTGAGATCGTGGAGGGCTGTCTTGACCACCGGGGTTTTGAAGTGATGCCTCTTGACATGAAGTCCGTCATAGCGGCCGCCCGGCGCATCAGGGATGAAGATATCAAGTATGCGGGAATCGTCGGCAAATTTTCGGTGAGGAATCCCGCCCACGAAATCAAGATCTCGGAATGGATTGACGGCGATTTTTCCTATCTTTTTCTCGGACACCAGGTATCCGGTGCCCTGAATTTTCCCCGCCGCATTACAACAACCTATCTCAACGCAGCCCTGGGTGGACTTCACCACAGTTTTGCATCGTCCCTGATTCAGATTCTGGACGAAAAGGGCCTGATTGCCCCCCGGTATCTGCTGAAACCCGACGGAGGGACGGTGGGGCTTGAGCAGACTATGAATGCGCCCGCCAGGACCGCACAGTCCGGCCCGGCGGCCAGTGTGATGGGCGCTCTGGCACTGGACGGGTGCCGGGACACGGCCCTGGTCCTGGATATCGGGGGGACCACAACAGACATCTCGATCATTCTTGCGGGTGTGCCGCTTCTGGAGCCGTTCGGTATCAGGCTGGGGCCCTTTCAGACCCTCATTCGATCGCTTTTGACCTACTCCGTCGGCATCGGCGGGGACAGCGAAATACAGATCGGCGCAGACGGCGACCTTATGATCGGACCTTTGCGCCAGGGCCCTCCCCGGGCCTTTGGCGGGGTCTCTCCCACGCCCACTGATGCTATGGTGGTCCTGGGCATGCTCGAGGCGGGAGACAGGAAGGCCGCCACCCAGGCTATGGAGGAACTGGGAGCCTCACTGAGTCTGGACGCCGCGGGTTGCGCAAGACGCGTCCTGGAGCACACAGGAGAAATCATCGCCGATTCGGCAAAAGCCTTTGTCGAGCACATCAACACCCGGCCGGTTTATACGATCCGTGAAGTACTCCACCAGGAAGAGATTCGGCCCGACGCCGCCGTCATCATAGGTGGTCCTGCACCGCATCTGGCGGAATATGTGGGCAGGGCCCTGGGGCTCCCCCATCGGGTGCCGCCCCACTCCGGCGTGGCGAACGCCGTCGGGGCCGCTGTGGCGAGGGTCACCTCCGAGGTCACCCTTCAGGCGGATACGGAAAGGGGTACCGTCGTCATACCCGAGGCCGACCTTTGTAAAAATATCTACGGGCGGTTCAATGACGAGGACGCCCTTCAACTGGCCAAAAAGGAATTGCAGAGACTGATGGCCGAAGGGGGTGTCAACCCCCACGATCTTGAGATATCCGTCATGGAGCGGCAGGTTTTCAACATGATCCGGGGATTTTCCAAAACAGGACAAAATATCCGCTTGAAGCTCGGTGTAGTACCGGGAATCATTCCCGAATGGAAAAGGAAGTGAAAAGATGATAAGGGCTCCGCGGCGCACCGGTTTGGTCTTTTTCCCGGCCTTCGATTGGGCGATCAGCCCGACCCATCCCGAACGGCAGGAACGACTTCTCTATACCCAGGACCAGGTCAGGGAGGAAGGCCTTCTGGACGTCGACGGCATCGTAGAGTACCGGGTTCGTCAGGCCGCTTACGAGGATATCCGCAGGGTGCACTTTTGCGTTCCGGATGAGGCCGGGGTCACCACAGAGAGCCACCTGATTTCAGCCGGCGGATGCCTTGTCGCCGCTGATGCCGTGCTCAAGGGCGAGGTGGAGAACGCCTTCGCCCTTGTCCGGCCGCCCGGCCATCACGCCAGGCGCGTGGTCCACGGAAATCGGGGGTTCTGCAACATCAACATCGAGGCCATCATGATCGAATATCTTCGAGACACCTATGGTATTCGCAGGGTGGCCATCGTGGACACCGACTGCCACCACGGTGACGGGACACAGGATATCTACTGGCATGATCCGGACACCCTCTTTATCTCCATCCATCAGGACGGCCGAACCCTTTATCCCGGAACCGGTTTTCCGGAAGAACGCGGAGGGCCCAACGCACAAGGGGCAACGGTCAATATCCCACTGCCTCCCCAGACAGGTGAAGAGGGGTTTCTTTATGTCCTCAACGAGCTTATTATGCCCCTGCTCGAGCGGTTCAAGCCTGAAATCGTGATCAATTCCGCCGGTCAGGACAACCATTTCACCGATCCCATCACAAACATGAATTTCTCCGCCAGGGGGTATGCGGCACTGAATGCACGTCTCAGACCTGACATTGCCGTACTCGAGGGCGGATATGCCATAGAGGACGCCCTTCCCTACGTCAATGTAGGCATCATTATGGCCATGGCGGGGCTGGATACCTCCTTTGTCAAGGAACCCAACTATGACAGGGATTACGAAGGCCAGCGACCGGAGGTCACCCGATATATTCAGGAACTGGTCGGCCGATTGTCTCTTGAATTTTTTGATGAAAAAGGACCCAAGACTTCTTACACTGAAGGTGAACTCATCCAGCGGGTCTCCAATGTCTACTATGACACGGACGGGATACGAGAAACTCAGAATGAGAAGATCCGCTTCTGTTCCGATTGTGCCGGCGTACTCGGCATAGAATCAAGGGCCAGCACCGGTCACAGCATCCTGGCGGTGCACATCCCCAGAAGGGCCTGCAGGAAATGCCAAGAGACGGGCCGTTCGTGGTTTGACAGCGCCGTCAAGGGAAAATCCTTCGACCACGCCTACCTCCAGGATCGTGTCCAGGGCCTTTATGAGCGTGGATGAGGTGCTTTCACCTCCTGTTCCCTGCACCGACCCCTCTGAGAGCGGTGCTTTTCAGGAAGGAGATGAAAACACGGATATTTCTCCGCTCCACGCTCCGGGAAATCCATATGTCTGAAGACATCAGGGAAAAGCCTTATCTCACCCATGACGACATCATCGGTCTGAACTTTATAAAAACACCATCCAGATACTATTTCAGGAGGCATTACCGTTCGGGTTTGCGTTCCCATATCATGGAGATTTTACATCCTGAGGCCCTGGAAAGAGAAAGAAACGGGGTGCCGATCAACGGCATCATGTCATTTCCAAGGGCCCGACCGAAAAAGGTCCTGAGAATCTTTCGGTCACGATTCGATGCACTGGAGGAGGCCGAAGAAGAGCCGCGCCGTGTCATGATGATCGAATCCTTTCTTGCCCCCGAACATATTGCGAGGTCAAACGAGTTTATCGTGGACTATGTATTTTCCGGGACAAGGGATTTCCTCCTCTGCGGCATCCAGGAGTACATCAATGGGGAGGTCATAGACCCCTGGGACACCCTTGACGGTGATTATTTCGCATCTCTCTATTGGCGCATGGGTTTTGCCAGGGAGGAGGGATGGCAGGAACGACTCAATAGCTGGATCGCAAGGGTCCGGAACCAGACAGAAGGGTTCGTCTCGAGCATCCGTCGCCTGATTCATGAGACAGGCCTTATCCCGGACCTTGCAGGGGTGGGGAATCTGATCCTGACCAGGGAAGCCGAGATCAAGCTGGTGGACATCAACAACGTCTCCAGGGTCCGGACCGAGCTTATCCCCTTGGACGACAGGGGTTACCCGGTCTGCGACAAATCCATTGAGGCCCTGTTTTTTCTCGAGCAAAAGATTCTCGGAAAAACTTCTCTTGAAGGGTGCCCGCTCTATCGGGTCGTTCTCGATCCTTTGCGGCGGAGGGAGGTTTCCGCGCTTGTCAAATCATTCCATACGGCCCTGTCGGAATGGGGCCTGTCCCGCAGGTCCTCCTATCCTTCGCCGGACGGGAAATTCTCATGCCAAGGGATCATTTTTTCAGAAACAGATACACGCCGAGACCAAACAGAATAAAGGCGAAGATCTTTTTGAAATTCCCGGTTGAAACATGCTCCACCAGGCGGGCCCCCACCTGTGCACCGATGACACCACCGATCCCGAGTAAAATACCCGCTCGATAATCTACGTTAGCGAGCCTGTTATGGGCAATCAGAGCCGATATGGAGATTACGAGTATGGCGAGAAAGGATGTGCCGACAGACCGTTGGGCCGAATAGCCCAGAAAAAGCAATAGGGGAACCATGAGAAATCCCCCGCCCAGCCCCGAAAATGAGGCCCCGATCCCCACGAGAATTCCCGTGCCAACCATGAGAACGATACCGCCGCTTAAGGTCGTCAAAATGATTTTCTCCTTTCAAAACGCAACTGTTATTCCAGATTTCAATAATTGAGGCAATCCCACCCTCGACTAATCCTTGTCCTTCAAGGCCTCCAACCTTTCGGCCGCCTTGTTGGCGTATTCACTTTCCGGGTATTTCTCCAGGATTTCCAGATACAACTGCCTTGCGTGAACCACGTTCCTTTGTACCTCCTCAAATTGTGCGGTTTCAAACATCTCTTCCGCCTTTTTCCCGGAACAGGCAAAAAGGGAAAGTCCCATCACCATAAACATCACAAGAACGATTTTCCTCATCTCGACTCCTTATTAAAGAATTCGTATGAGTTTAGCCGTTTGAACGAGCCCGGCAATTTGGACCATGGGAGTCTCTTTTTAAAAACGAAGGCCCATGGAAAAGACTAACATGTCCGGGGCAGCGTAAGCGGACGGCGGACCTATGTCAGGTGCTATCAGGCCTTGATTTTCATGGTTTTTCCCGGGTGGTGCTCCGTCCGCTTGAAACCTGGTTCCTGTGCGGACATCCGGGCACCGATTTTTCGTTTTTGAAAAGAGATTCCCATGGTCCCTCCGGAATGGGGTAATTTTCGAAAGCCTAAAGTGTTACAAAAATTCGTTGAATGTCTGCCCCCGGATCATCATTCCCACCGCAGGCCTGACATGCCCGATACCCTCCTATCCCGGTCTTCTGTATTCATTACGATTTTTCAACTTCAGCCCGCCGAAAATGAGGATACCGGAGAGAAACAGGACAAAATACCAGGGAAAGGCGTAGAGGGATTTCACAAATACCTGCGACTCCAGTTCATCGCCCGTTACGAGGGGGCGAATCAGGGCTTCGTGATCGCGCAATGAGGCGATCAGAACGGAGTATAGTACACCGATGATGCCGTAGGCCAGATTAAACGAAAGGCCTTTGAAACTGAGTACGGTTGCGCGTTGTTCCGAGCCGGCGACACGGTTAAGGTAATGGCTCTGAAAAAAGCTGTTCATATACATGACGCAGAAGATCAATGCCATGGGTAGAATGCCGATAATGGGCAGCATCAAGACCATGCCCGCCAGCCCCAACAGGGTGACCACACTCATGACAGTCAGGTTGAAAATCGGGGAGTGCCTTTCAACGAGTTTATGACACACTCGGGGGATGAACAGACCCAGGATGGACATGAGGGAAGCGATGACCCCAAAGGATGCTTCCGGAAGATGGATAAGCCTGTAATACTGACTTCCCAGGGTGACTATCATCCGAACGGTGCTGTCAAAGACCAGTCCAGCCAGGATGACTACCAGGGCGAAGGGCGTGTATAAAAGCCATCGTCCGGCAGCCGCTGTCAATTTTACCGCCTGTGTGATAGATTTTGCGCATCCCTTTTCCGACCGGCATGCCCCATCGGGGACACTGTCCATCTCACGCATACGCAGGGCGATGAGCAAGGTCAGAACGGCCATGATCAGGGTGAGAAAAAGGGGGATACGCAGGGTGATCTCCTGTGTTACCCGGATATTGAGTCCCAACCGCGTCGCGACCCACTGCATCAGAGACGGATCGTAGACGGCCGCTCCCACACTCATGGCCGCCATATAGGCCATGGACTTGACGACCATCTCCCTCTCCAGGACACGGGGCCAAGCGTCGGCCATACCCTGCTCCGTCAACGTGTCGTAGGCGATGGCTTCATCGGCTCCGCTGGCGGCGGCTTCTGCGGCACCGCTCAAGATCCTGTTGCAGAGGAAAAACACGAAAAGGAGGGTGGCGTTGCCACGGGGAACAAAGCAAAGCAGAGCCATCTCCAGGACCATGAGCAGGCCGGAAAACACCAAAAGGTTTCGGCGGCCCACGACATCGGCCATTGCGCCCGAGGGCACCTCCAGCAGAACTATTGCGGCCGCCCACGCGGCATTGAGCAGCGCAAACTGTTCCAGTGTCAATCCAAAGTCCAGGAAAAGAATGGCAAAAACCGGATAATAGAATCGCGTATTGAAAGTCACCCGAAATGCAATAAACAGTCGAACATTTCGAATTTTAAACGGCGATTTTTTCTTAAGATTTTCCACAGGAACTTTTCTTATTCTGGGAATGCCTACAGTCGAAGGAAATGATTCAGCCCTTGAGGCATCGCCGCGCACGGTGTGGTCAGGCCGACGTTGAGGGGGTCGCGCGGAAGGCCCTGTCACTCGGGGCCTTCCGCGCTGTTGGCCTGTTTTTTATTCCCCGGAAATTGCCTTCTCAATGTCCTGGGTGGTCGTAGCCCAGCTCAATAGTTGCCTCGACGGTCCCAGGGTACAGCCTGCCGGGCAAATGGAGGCCCCGCGTTGTCCGCGGCGTCCGATACGATGATTCTCATAGAGTCCTGGTTCCTCCCTGCCCCGGTGATTCAAAGAAACACATGATGTACCCGCGGGACGCTCATCCCTCTGGATTTCCATTTATTTTCGCGCTTTTTTCAATAAGACCCAGCATCATTTTGACGGCTTCCGCGGAAAATTCGGGATCATTGATATTATGATCGAGTTCCAGGACGGGAATCCCATCACGCAGGTTTGCCTTAAGGGCATCAAACAAGGCACGATCCGTGTCCCAGTCGCAGAAGGGTTGCCCCTCACCATCAAGAATGGACACGCCCCTGAGGGGCAGCAGGAACCCAACCGGACCCTTTGCGGCATTTGCCTTTTCGGCGAAGACCCTGCCCATTTTTTCGTTTTCCTCCTTGTTAGTGCGCATGAGCGTCACTGAAGGATTCCATGGGTAAAAACTCCGCTTTCCGTTCCTGTACTTCTCAGGCACAGACGCCATACTCCCGAAGTTGGCCATGTCCACACAACCCGGCACAATGAGGTGTGGTATGCCCAATTGACCGGCGGCATCCAACCGTTCAGGCCCCGCATCGAATACCCCACCGCACACGGTATCGGCCCATTCGGTCGTCGTTATGTCAAGGACCGCGTCAACCAGGCCTTCCTTTATGAGGCTCTCCATGGCCTTGCCGCCCGTCCCGGTCGCATGGAAGGCCAGGACTTCATATCCTTTCTCTGCAAGTTGATCAATGCACGCATTGACGCATTCCGTCGTATTGCCGAACATGGATGCAGCGATGATCGGCCTGTCCTCCCTCCGCTCCGGGATATCGGCCTCAACCATGCCGCATATCGCACCGGCCGCACGCGAAAAGATGATTCTCGAGATGCGGTTTACACCCGCCACATCGACTATTGAGGGAATCATCGTGATATCCTTTGTGCCCACATAGGCCGCAACATCGCCGGATGCCGTCGTCGATACGCAGACTTTCGGCACACCCACCGGCAAGACCCGCATCGAAGCTGTGACAACGGTGGTTCCTCCCGTGCCCCCCATGCCGAAGACAGCGTCGATCCTGCCCCCGTCCCAAAGCGATTTGGTTATTTCCGCCGCGCCCGCACACATGACCTTCATGGCTTCTCCACGGTCCTTCCGCCGGCGAAGATCCTCAAGCGTGCCCCCACCGGCCTCGGCCACCTCGCCGGCGCTCACATCCACTGGAAAGAGATCCGTCGACCCCATGACACCCGTATTGACACTCACCACTTCGTGGCCTCCGGCAAGTATTCTTTCACGTACAAACGCATACTCCACGCCTTTCGTGTCAAAGGCACCGATCATACATATACGCTTCATACATTCATCTCCTCTGAAAACGCGCAGGTTCGATCTTCCCTTTCCCTGTCAAGTTCAATCACCCCGTTTAGGAGCATAACTTTTATCCCTTGTCGCCGTGCGTGACATCTGGTAGAGAGGTAAACTTCGATGTATTCTATCACGGTGAACCGGAAGTGAAAACCAATAAGCCAAGGATGTATTATGGATGGGTAATCGTCGCGGTTTCCTACATTACCCTGTTCTTTTCCGTGGGTCTGCGTAACTCCTTCGGGGTCTTCTTCATTGCAATCCTCCATGAATACGGATGGGGCAGGGCCGAGACAGCCGGAGCCTTTTCTCTGGCCATGATCGCCCACGCTCTCTTTGCCCCGGTAACCGGAACACTGGTGGATCGGTTCGGCCCCCGGATGCTCTTTCCCTTCGGAGCGATCCTCCTCATCATCGGCCTTGTTGCCTGCAGTTTCATAGCCGCCATTTGGCACCTTTATCTTTTCTTTGGCGTATTCGTCGCCGTCGGCATCAATACGCTCAGCTACGCGCCCCACATGTCCATCATTCCCAAATGGTTTATCAGGAAAAGGGGACTTGCAAGCGGAATCGTCCTGGCGGGGATCGGCATGGGGACCATGTTTATCCTTCCTCTGGTCGAATACCTGATTGGCATCATGGGCTGGCGTTCCGCCTATCTCGTCCTGGCAGGCATTGTCCTTTGCGTCGTCGTCCCTTGCAACGCCCTTCTTCAACGACGAAGTCCCCGTGAGGTCGGACAGCATCCGGACGGGATCGCACCTGATTCCAAACGGCCTCCTATTTCCTCAAAAGCAAAATGCCCTCAGCCCGGTGATGACCATTTTCCGCCAGGGGGCTGGTCCCTGAAAGCCGCACTTTCGACCAGCGCCTTCAGGTTCCTCTTTTTGACCACCTTTACCAATGGATTCCTGATCAATTTGCTCCTGGTACACCAGGCCGTTCATATGGTTGACATAGGCTACAGCGAAATGCTTGCCGCATCTCTGGTGGGCGTGGTCAGTCTTCTCGGATCCTTAAGCGGCATCGGATACGGCTTCGTCTCGGATCGCATAGGCCGTGAAACAGGTTATACCATTGGAAACGGCCTGGCCTTCTCAGGTCTTTTGTTTCTTCTCTTCATGAGGGACACATCCTCCACTCTCATGCTCTATGCCTTTGTCTTCCTATACGGAATCGGGTACGGGGCCATTCCCCCTATGACGGCCAGTGCCACCGGGGATCTGTTCCCCGGCAACGCCCTGGGCCGCATCCTGGCCATGCAGTCCATAGGATTCGGCATGGGGGCGGCCCTTGGTGCCTACGCCGGAGGATGCTTTTATGATCAGATGAAGAGTTACGAGATCCCCTTTGTACTTCTACTCTTCAGCATCGTCCTGGGGGTTCTGGGCATCTGGCTCGCAGCCCCGCGGCGGATGCGGTATCGCAGGAGTTCCCTGGATTTTGATCCTGAGAATCCTGTTGAGCACGGAATCTGCCGCTCCAAGCAGGGGCCGGCATGATCTCTCGCAGGTGCTTCGGGGAGAGAGGCCGTCTTGACCTTTTTCATTTAGTCATTAATATATAGGACATTTTCACACCACACAAAACAATAAATCCACGGCTTGATTCTTCTAGACATCTGAATCGGGTATGGCTCCAGAAAGAGAGGTAACAACTTGCATAAAGAGAGCATTTCAGATCCTCAATTAAATGAGATACTGGCGATTGTGGGTTGGGTCAAAGAATACTGCGACCAAATGCACGCTGAAATCATCAGGAAGGGATGGCGGGTTGAATCATTGACAACCCGATATCATATCAGCCAGTGGACAGAATCGATCTCTGCTTTCACAGCCCAAACAACCATAATACCTTGCCCTTCATGCCAGGGATCGATCCCATTGCAACTGGACATAAAATTGTTGACCGATATCATCATTTCCTTATTAAAAGACAAAGCTAAAAATTGTCTAATTGATTCCGATTTCGTAAAAAACAGGATAGCGGAAAGCGCGGACGTACATCTCATAGCATGCGAAGGCCATAATGAGGACTGTATGTTCAGTGCCAAGGGGTGCATAGCCCTTTCAGACCTCTTACCTTTCTTTCGATAAAAAATGCATCATGCCCTTGTCCCCTTCTTCAAAACCTGAAAGCTTGGGGCCGCTTTCCTTGTCTCGAAAAGCGAAATAGTGCGCATCCGGAAATGAGCATTCCCGGATTCGCGCCGACAGCCCCAGCGCTCAAATATCAGCAAAAGCTATGCAAAGACAAGGCATTAGGCTGACCGCTGAATGCCGATAGCAGACCGCTCCATCCGGAAATCATCTGTTTCCGGATGGAGGCGGAATAGGCAAATCACTCGATATGACAGCTATTTTACTTGATGTTTTCAACAATATTCATTAAAAGACACTTTGAAGTTCTTTTACAAGATAACGGTCATAGAGACAACGCCGGCCCTATAAAATTAAAGATACCACTTTTGATAAACATCAAATCCATATTCCCACACTTCGCTGCTTTTTGATATCTTTAACAGGACCTTTCTTAAGACTTTTGTTTATGAAAAGTTAGGACTATTTCGTTTCCTCTATACATTACTGCGAAGTTCCACTCTGCCGGGTCTTTGGGCCGTTGCTGCGGATGCCCACCCAGTCAGACGGGAGCTTTATCCCTCGATGGCACGGGGGGACGACACCGTCGAATGCCTCGGTGCAGTCTTTTCATACCATATGACCTTAGAAGGCCATGAGATTTACAATATTCAAACGTTTGACATTCGGTTACGTAGCCATCATGCTGCTGGTTGTCTTCCTGGGCGTCTATGTCAGCTTCAAGCTGAATCAATTCAACCGCCTAGCCCACGCCGTAGCGGCCATGGACGAAACGGCCATTCGACCGATAGAACACCTTTTGGACGCTATTTTTTCTCAAGTGGGCTTTGAAAAAAAGTACCTCATCTCGAAAGATCCTGACTTTCTCCGCCAGTTTCTGGAATTAGAGGGTCGGGTTATGAAAGGCCTGGAAGGATTGGAGGTCTTCGCCGGAACCGATGCGAAAAGCGTTGTACTCAAACAGTCAAAGGCGCTCTATGTGGCTTATATGGCCGCAGCCAAGGAAGAAATTTCATTGTTCAACTCGGACTCGGCCTATTCAAAAACAGAATATCGGAACAAAAAAGAGAATATCGTGGCCGAAATGAACCAGAAATTGAGGGATATCATTCAGATTGCAAGATTTGACCGTGACGAGAAAATCCGTACTTCAAGCGATCTGAGTTACCACGTGTTCAAGGTGGCGTCCCTGACAGCGGGCCTGGCCATCCTTGTAGGGCTCATTGTATCCTTTTACAATACCAGGAGCATCAACCGCTCGATACTGAAGCTTCAGGAAAAAACCAAAGAAATCGCCAAGGGAAAATTCGAGGAGATAAGGGATGTGGCATCGCCCCCTGAGATCAGGGAACTGGCCGAGGATTTCAATAATATGTGCAGCCGCCTGAGGGAATTGGATGAAATGAAGGCGGATTTCATCAGCCACGTATCCCACGAACTCCGGACGCCGTTGACGGCCATAAAAGAGGCCTCCAGCATGCTGATCGAAGGGACCTACAAAAATACTCCGGAAAAAGAGCACGAACTCCTGGCCATTACAAAAGAAGAGTGTGAACGATTGATCGCTTCGGTCAACAGGATCCTTGATCTTTCACGCATGGAAGCCAAAATGATGGATTATCAATTCGAGGAGTGCCATATTGCCCCTCTTCTTCGCAAAACCATCCTGAAACTTGCGCCCATTGCGCTCCGCAAGGGCATAGTCCTTGGATTTGAACCGCAAACGGAGATCCCGCCTGTCAAAAGGATCGATATCGCGCGTATTGGCCAGGTTCTTGAAGATTTGATCGGAAATGCCTTGAAATTTACAAACAGCGGAGGCCGGGTCGTCATCAAGACCGCTCTCGATGAAAGCGAACAGGGCGCGATCCTGGTCTCTGTTTCAGATACCGGTTGCGGATTTCCAAAAGATGATCTTGAAAAGATCTTTCATCGGTTCAAACGCATTGACAGCGGGAGACAGTCGGTGAGGGGGACGGGACTCGGTCTTTCTCTCGCAAAACACATCGTTGCAGCACACGGAGGTAAAATATGGGCACAGAGCGAGCCCGGAAGGGGCAGCACCTTCTTCTTTACATTGCCTGTGTCATGATTTTGGTATCCGGAAGTCTGGGCTGTTCCAATCTTGTTCGAACCATCGAAGCGCGTCAGCGACTCGAAATAGCCGACAGGCATCTGTCAAGGGGTGACTTTGATGCGGCCTTCAGGGCCAATGAAGATGCACTTCAAGTGGCCCCGGAGATTGTGGGCGACCAGGCTCTTTACAAGATGTCCCTTGTTGGTGTTCACCCGGATAATCCCTGTTTTGACTATCAGAAGAGCGCGGAGGGTCTTCAGAGGCTCCTTCTGGAGTACCCTGAATCACCACTTACCCAAGAAGCCGCTGTCTTTCTCCGGGTCTTCCGGGAAATCGACAAAAGGGATGATGACGTCGCGGAACTCCAAGATGCTGTCGTTGCTCTCCGGGAAACGATTAAAGAGAAAGACAGCGAAATTGAAGAGAAAGACAGCGAAATTGAAAAAATGCGGGGTCAAATGCGGGAAATGAACCTCAAGGTCAAGGATTTGCAGAGTAAAATCGAGGGTCTCAAGGAGATTGACCTGGGAATCGAGGAAAAGAAGAGAGAGGCCTTTCCCAAATGAATCCTGTGGGCTGGGTAGACGTGGAGGCAGGAAGTACTAAGGAAATGGACAGGATACTGGTTGTTGACGACGATCAAAACATACTGAAGGTCATAAAGATGCGGCTGGAAGCCGAGGCCTATGAAGTCGAAGCGGCAAGCCGGGCGGATGAGGCGGTTGAGGCGGCCAAGACCAAGGCCTTTGATGTGGCTCTCCTGGATCTGAAACTATCAGGCAGAGACGGGATCGGGCTCATGGAGGAACTCCACCAGATCAATCCCGATATGCCTGTCCTCATACTGACGGCATACGGCACCATACAAAGCGCGGTGGAGGCTATGCGGAAGGGTGCGTACAGCTATCTGACCAAGCCCTTCAATTATCAGGATCTGCTTTTGCAGCTGAAAAATTGCCTGGAAAAATCAAACCTCACCAAGGAGGTCAAACGCCTCCGAAACCTGGTCAAGACCCATTATGGCTTTGAAAACATCATCGCCAGGAGTGAAAAGATGAAACGGGTCCTTGAGAAGGTTGCCCAGGCGGCCCAGTCGGATTCCAGCGTCTATATCGAAGGAGAGAGCGGAACCGGGAAAGAGCTTGTTGCCAATACACTGCACCTCGTCAGTTCCCGAAAAGACGCCCCCTTCGTGGCCATCAATTGCGCCGCCATCCCCGAAACCCTCCTGGAGAGTGAACTCTTCGGCCATGAACGGGGCGCCTTTACAGGCGCCGTAAATGGAAAGAAAGGCCTTTTTTCACAGGCCCATAAAGGCACCTTTTTTCTGGACGAAATTTCCGAGATGCCTCTCGCCATGCAGGCGAAGCTCCTCCGCGTGCTTCAGGAAAAGGAGTTCTATCCCCTGGGGAGTAGAAAGACGGTCAAGGTGGACGTCCGGTTTATCGCCAGTTCCAACAGGAACCTGGAGGAGGTCGTGGCCGAGGGCAACTTTCGAGAGGACCTTTTTTACCGCATCCATGTTATCCCGATCAAGATTCCTCCCCTCAGGGAACGCAAAGAGGACATTCCTCTCCTGGCCAAACACTTTCTGAGAAAGTACTCCCAAAAATCAAGAAATGACATCCAGGGGATCTCCCCCTCTGCAGTGCAGAAACTGGTGCGCTATTCCTGGCCTGGGAATGTCAGGGAACTGCAGAACACCATTGAATGCGCCGTGGCGATGTCGCATCATGATACCATCACGGAGGATCTGATTCTTCAGACACAGAACCTGGAAAAGGGGCGCATTCGACTCTTGAAGGATGCCAGAGAGGATTTTGAAAAGGACTACCTCGTGCAGTTGATTGAACTGACTCAGGGCAATGTGAGCAAGGCTGCGAAACTGTCGGGAAAGTACCGTGCCGACCTCTATGACCTTCTGAGGAAACACGATTTGGACCCGGCCGATTTCAGGGCCGAGAAAGGAAAGCCCCACAGGTAGATACCCTCCGATGCAGTGGAGCACTTTGCCTCCCACGGTCTGCCTTTTTCAACCCATCAGAAATTAGATATTAAAATCATGCAGATAACAGACAAATGTTTCAGCCGCTGAAGGCTGGGAAACAGTGAATTCACGGAGAACGTCATTTATGACAAGCATATTGAGAAACGACAATTTGAGAAACATTGCCATCATAGCCCATGTCGACCACGGCAAAACCACCCTTGTGGACGCCATGTTCAACCAGAGTGGTCTTTTCAGGGCCAACCAGGAGGTCGACGAACGTCTCATGGACACCCTGGATTTGGAAAGGGAACGCGGTATTACCATTGCCGCCAAAAACTGTTCGGTGGAATGGAAGGGGGTACGTATCAATATTATCGACACCCCCGGACACGCGGATTTCGGTGGTGAGGTGGAGCGGGCCTTGTCCATGGCGGATGGAGCGATCCTCCTGGTCGACGCGTCGGAAGGCCCTCTGCCCCAAACCCGATTCGTTCTCAAAAAGGCCCTTGAGGCGGATCTTAAAATCATTGTCGTCATCAACAAGATCGACCGACAGGACGCCCGACCCGGCGAGGTCCTCAATGAGATTTACGACCTCATGATAGACCTGGGCGCCACGGAAGAGCAGGTGGAATTTCCCCTGCTTTACGCGGTCGGAAGGGACGGTATCGCCATGAGACATCTTGGCGAAAAATCGGAGAATCTCCATGTCCTCATGGACACCATCATCGAAAAGATCCCCGGTCCGTCCTGCAATCCCGAAGCCCCTTTCCAGATGCTGGTCTCGGACCTCGGCTATTCGGATTACGTAGGCCGGCTGGCGGTTGGGAAGATTTTTAATGGAAAGGCCCGCGCCAGGGAGAGCCTGGTGTGCATCCGTGAAGACGGGGAAAACGCACCGCTGAAGGTATCCAAGCTCCAGGTCTACGAGGGCATGAAACTGAAGGATGTGGACGAGGTTCAACCGGGGGATATCGTGGTAGTGGCCGGCATCGAGGAAGTCAAGATCGGCGATACCATCTGCAACGGGCAGAACCCGAAACCCCTCCCGAGGATCAGGGTGGATGAACCAACGGTGTCCATGACATTTACCATCAACGACTCGCCATTCGGGGGGAGGGAGGGAAGGTATGTGCAGTCGAGCCGGATCCGGGAACGATTGCGAAAGGAGACCCTCCTCAACGTTGCAATCCAGTTGGAAGAAAACGGGAAGAAGGACAGTTTTGTGGTCAAGGGAAGGGGAGAATTCCAACTGGCCATCCTCATCGAGACCATGCGGCGAGAAGGTTATGAATTCTGCGTGGGGCGACCTGAGGTCATCTACCGGTACGAAAAGGGTGAGAGGCTCGAACCGATCGAGCGCCTTCTGGTGGACTGCGAAGAGCGTTTCCTCGGCGTGGTGACAGAAAAACTCACCCTTCGAAAGGGGAAGATGATCAGCATAGGCAATAACGGCAAGGGGCGGATACGCATTGAATTTTCAATCCCCAGCCGAACCCTGATCGGATACCGGGACGAGTTTCTTACGGATACCCGGGGCACCGGTATCATGCATTCCCTTTTCGACGGCTACGGGGAGTTCCGGGGGGACTGCCCCAGCCGGTTCACCGGCTCTATCGTGGCCGACCGCACGGGAAAGGCCGTGCCTTACGCCCTTTCCAACCTGGAACCCCGGGGCCGTCTCTTTGTGGTACCCGGTGATCCGGTCTACGAAGGGATGATTGTGGGCGAGCACAACCGGGGCCAGGATATCGATGTGAATCCCTGCAAAGAAAAGAAATTGACCAACATGCGGGCCGCGGGGAAAGACGACAATGTGATCCTCTCACCGATCAAGCCCATAACCCTGGAGCAGGCCATCAGTTTTATCCGGGAAGACGAGTTGCTGGAGGTCACACCCCGTTCCATGCGCATGCGAAAGGCCGTGCTTTCCGCTCAGAAACGCCACACCCTCCAGGCATCCCGGTTGAAGGATAAAAAAGCGGCCTAGCCCGTGGAATCGCTCAGCATTTTAGAAGCATAACCAGTCCCGCAGACCGTACCTCAGCTCGAATCCATCTACAAAGGAGCTGAGGTAAAGGTAATAGTATTTGGGGGTCCACCACAGTCTTCCGATAAAAATATTATCCTGGACGCGTCTCCTACCGTCCATGCTGATAGCGATGCCGTTGTGTTTCAGTACCACCTTGAAGGCTTCGCTGGTGAACTGGCTGCCCTGTGGTCGGTATTGAAGATCTCGGGGCATCCATAGCGTCTGATGTCTTCCTCCAGGGCCTCGACGCAAAAGCCGGCCTCCAGGGAGTTTGAAAGCCGCCAGGACAGGACCTTGCGACTATGCCAATCCATGAACGCCAACAGGTACACACACCCCCCAGCTCATGGGTAGGTAAGTTATGTCTGCCGCCCAAACCCGGTTGGCTCTTTCAAAGCTCAGATCCCTGAGCAGATAGGGGTAGATCTTATGTCCTGGATGCGCTCAACTGGTCCTGGGCCTCGGGTAGATCGCCTCAAGGGCCATTCATCGCATCAGTCGCTGCACGCGTTTACGGTTGAATTTGTAGCCCAGCCTATGCAGACGGCTTCTCATTGACCAAGGCCCACAGGCAGGGATCTTCAGATACTGTTCGTCGATGCGCCTCATCAGCTATAGGTCCTCGGCCTTAACAGGCTTAGGCTGATAGTAAAAAGAGGACCGGTGGATGTTCAATAACTGGCATTGTCTGGAGATGTTCAGATTGGGATATCTGCACTCAACCGTCTGTTTTCTTTGCTTCAAGCTTAGAGACTGAGCTTTTTGGACAAAAAATCGTTTCCCACCTTTAATTGGTCGATTCGAAGATACAGATCATCCATTCGGGCTTCGGTCTGCTTCTTGACCTTTTCGCTCTTGCCAAAAATGTCGGGTGCCCCACCTATCAGCGCTCACTTCCAAGAGTTAATCATTCTCGGGTGAACCCCAAAGCGGGTAGACAGTTCGGAGATGGCCTCCTCGTTTTTCTGGGTCGCCAGGGCCACCTTGGCCTTCAATTCAAAGCTGTAGCGATTATGTTTTTTGGGAGGGCAGGTCAGTGTGACAGGGCCATAAGGATCTCGATGTTTCGACATTTACTCCCTTTTATTTACCGCTATCAAGAACTGGTGGCAAGAAAATTGAAGATCGGGGCCTTAATTCTCTTTGAAGTCCCATCCTTTCTGGATATCGGCTTCGACCTCTTCGCGAGACCTGGTATAATGCTCACGTGAGTGCTGCCGGATTTCCTCAACAATTTCATGTCGTTCCGACTTGGTGGGAAGGATGGTCCGGATGTTGAATGGGGCACTTATGCTGCCATCAATCAAAAGACGAATATAAGCATGCCAGTTTGACAGTCCCATGAGATCGTTCTTTGAGATGATCTCGGCAAATTCCTTGGTCAGGATTTCGGCATCGCTGGACCCGACGCGGAAACTGATGAGAGTTCCTACATTTCCAAGGATGCCCTGGATAATATATTTCTCAAGTTGGGAAATGTATTGGTTGGTCAGCGTCAGTGCTAATCCGTATTTTCGAGCCTCTGAGAGAATGGATACAAAAGTCGGCGTAGCCAGGTTTTGGAATTCATCCACGTAAAGATAGAATTTCTTGAGCGTGGATTTGTCGCTCACCTCGGTGCGGCCTAGCGCAGCGGTGAGGATCTTCCCCACTAAAATCATACCCACGAAGTGGCTGTTGGTGTCCCCGAGAATTCCCTTACGCAAGTCCATCAAAACGATTTTGCCTTCGTCCATGGCCTTCCTGAAATCAATGGTGGATACACGCTGTCCCAGGATCGCCCTGACAATGTCGTTATAGATGAATCTGGATAGCTTCGACGTTATGTACGGAGCAACATTTTCCAATCGCGCATCCCCTCCAGCAACCTCGGCTTCCTTTTTCCAGAAATTATGAACGTAAGTATTCGTCGACTGCTTAAGTAGGCTGGATCGGAAAGCACGATCTTGGAACAACATGGGTACATCAAGGACAGTAGGTTTGAAGGTCGCAGGCTGATCAAGAAGCAGTTGGAGGGCATTTCTCATGTACATTTCGAAGATCGGCCCCCCAGTTTGGTCCAAATCATATAGGGTACCGAAGACCTCTATGAGATAGTTTACACAAAAATCTTTTTCATACGGAGTCTTGGCCTCCATCATGTTGATGCCTACAGGGAATTGATAGTCCCTGGGATCAATGATGATAACATCCTTCTTTCTCTCATCAGGAATACATGGCAGGATCTCTTCAATCAACTCTCCGTGCGGGTCAATAAGTCCAATGCCTTCACCATTCTGGATGTCTTGAAGGATCATATTCAAAAAAAGCGTGGATTTCCCAGTCCCCGTTTGCCCTACCACATAGGTGTGTTTTGACCGGTCTCCCTCTTTGAAAAAGACCTTTCTACGCTGATGAAGATAAACGTTTTCGCCCACGAGAAGCCCCTTCTCAGACAGGTCAGAAGGGGCGGGCTTTACCCTGTACTGAAAAGTATCGATACCAGGAAATTCCCCCTCAATCGGTACGGGCAAACGAAAAGCAGCCGCCATCTGACCAACGTTGAAAAGGTATCTCCAGTGCTTGAGTTCAGATTTTGCCACTGTGGAAATCCAGGGTACGAAGTCCATATTTCTCAGGTTATTAAGGGCAATGTCCAGTTTCCTTTTGCCCTTCGCTACGTAGTAGTCATAGCCTCCGCTGAAAAGACTCTTTATATTTCCGGCAGCATCGGGGTCAGGGCACCCCGTAGCGGAGGTTATAGCTGCGCCCATGACGCTTACAAGCTCATGTTGAATCGGGTGAGATGAAGCTAGCTGTATCTTGGCAAGGAAAGCAGAATCCTCGAACTCAGCCAGGTCTCGGGTGCAGTTCTGCTGCATTGCCTGCGCCTGCATTCTCAGGAAAGGCCTTAATCTCCCAATATATTCATCGTCTACCGTCGGTCCTAGGGTCAACTGAGAATACTTCTCACAACAGTGCAAGCGTCTTTCGAGTTCCATACGATCCTGTTCTGAAATAGTATAGGGGTGCAGGCAAATGCTAATTAGACAAGGATGTTTTTGCAACATTAGAACACTGCAAACCCTTTCGAAGCTGTCCCGGCTGAGCGAAAATGGAAAAACATAGTAAATGATTGAATCCTTGGAACTGAGGCCCCTCGAAGTCTCCAATGATCCATTATCACCAAACCCCGTGCGTCTTCCCCCTGTTCCGTAACCGGCGTCTAAAGGGATCATATTTTCCCTTCGAACGATCTCGCCTATGTGCTTGAACTGAAACGGTTCTATAAGGCGCAAAAGGTCATCTTCATTCTCTACACCTTCAAACTCTTGAAGATAATTATTCACGCGCAGCAAGTTCAAAAGGAAGCTGGCGAGTTCCTGATTAGTCTTAGCGGCATCAACTTTCTTCTCTTCAATTGCCTGAACCAAAAAATACACTGTGACGATATGAGATTCTGAAGGGCGAAATAAGTATCTTAGCTCAAAGGACCCATTCCTTCCAAACTCTTGCAAACTGCGTACGGTATCGATATGCCTATTCAACACCCTTTCCACGAAACTCTCGTAATGTTCTCGTCCCTCGGGGGGCAGGACCTGGATTCCTTTTAAACGAATAGCTGACACTGAAGCATAGGTTGAATCGTCTCTTTTGAAGGTCCGTTTTGCTAATTCCATTTCTCACTCCTAATCGGCACGCTTACTGCCTCAACCAACTCAAAAAAAGAGAATTTTGTGGTAAAAGCCATGGAACAAGTTGAAATGGTTCAACAAGGAAGAGATCCCCAACTTTATATCTCCGCCCGACTCGCAGCGTGGTTTGAAGTTTCCAATACAATGTAGATTCCTTCGATAGAGGATCCGGAGACTGATATTCAGAGCTGAATCCCGACACCATTATCTGAAAAACGTTGATCCACTAATAGGATGACTCCTTATCATTCCAAAATGTGAATGAAATTGGATAGTACCACTTCTCAAGCTCATCGTAATCATGGAAAGCAAAAAAGTGGCACGCCAGTTAGTCAAAATGCAATCCTGGAAAAGTTATCGACATTAATAATTAACGATGCATTCCTGGGAATGGCCTATGGGATTCCCTTTCGTTATGACTACATTTTCTCGCCGCATTTTCTATAAATTTATAGACCTTGTGCCCTGGCCTCTTGTTGCTATCGCCATAAAAAAGATGTGTTAAATATTCCCTTATTTCCTTTGGGGAGCCATAGCTCCTGACTGCACGCCAGCGGTGATGATCACAATCCAGAAGTATCTCAATGATATGATAAACGTAATAGCCATCAGGATAGAGCCTTAGATACTCTTGACAAGGATGAAGATTATAGCTGCATTGGTATTCGTCTATCGCATACTGATAGCAGGATTCATCGCTATCACAACAATGAAAACTGCTAGGTCCCGAGTTTTGGGTAACCTCTACACCAACACAAGCGGGTAAAAATAAAATCAATAATACACACGGTAGATACGAAAAATGTATTTTCATAAGCCCCCAAAGCATAATAATCCGTATTCTGAGTCCCCTTTTTTTAACCAAGTCTTGTCAGTCAAGACCGCAACGCGATCGAATTTTTTCATAAGTCCAAACATTGAAGGAAGGCGAGAAAATTCAATTCCAATTGCCCCTATTGACGGGATATGAAAATCAACAATTTTATACAGCATCTTGCCATTATTAATATTCTTGGACTTGCCGACGAGTTCATCTGGCGCAATTTTCATATCCTCAGCGTCTAACTTCCCACTCAAATCAGTATCTAAACGATTCACACCATTTTGTATTATTTTGAACATAACCCCTCCCATCAAGAAGCTCAAATCTACTCTTGACCCATTTACCAGCTATAGCCATTCATATCGCGTTTAAAAGTGAATCAATAATATGCGATGCCCTGCAACCTATTGAAAATAAACCATTTTATTATATTGAGTCAAGAGCCAATTTGATAATCATTTAAAAGGCACCTCCCAAGCATAGCCAAGAGGGAATCCTCCTGGTATGCTTGGGTTACCCACAATAAAACCCAAATTTGGAGGTGCCGTGATGAAATTGTACGCTGGAATCGATTTACATTCAACCAATTGTAATTTAGGGATCATTACTGGGCGAGATAAAAGAATCTTGAAAAAGAAGTTACCCAATGATCCTAATCCCATTCTGGAACACTTGGCTCCCCACAAAAAAGAAATCCAGGGGATCGTTATTGAATCTACTTTTAACTGGTATTGGCTTGTTGATTTGCTCATGGATAACGGATATCCAGTGCATTTGGCCAACCCTTCCGCGATTCAACAATACAGAGGTTTAAAGCACAACGACGATAACCACGACGCCTTCTGGTTGGCCCACTTGTTGCGCCTTGGGATATTGCCAGAAGGTTACATCTACCCCAAGGAAGAGCGTCCTGTACGGGATTTACTGAGAAAGCGCGGGCATCTTGTCAGATTAAGAACATCTCTCATCCTGAGCCTTCAAGGTATTATTCACCGTAACTGTGGTATGAAGGTCAACGTCAACGACATTAGGGTGACAACAGAGAATCGCATTGAACCTTTCCTGCGCGGCCACGAAGACCTGGAACTGAGCGGGAAAGTGAGCAAGGAGGCCATTGATTTTTTGACGCAAAAAATCCGCAAAATAGAAAAAACTGTTCTTGAAAAGGTCAGACTCAAAGAACCCTTCCTAAATCTCAATACAATATGTGGGATCGGAAAAATTCTTTCTCTGACGATCATGTTAGAAACAGGTTCAATCAACCGGTTCCCGAAGGTGGGCAATTTCGTCTCTTATTGCAGGAAAGTTCCCACCAATTGGCTCAGCAATGGAAAAACAAAGGGCAAAGGGAATAAGAAAAACGGCAACAAATACCTGGCATGGGCCTTTTCTGAGGCTGCTGAATTGGCCAGGCGCTATGATCCATATGCAAGAGCCTACTATAATCGAAAATGCTCGAAAACGAACCGAATGATTGCCCACAGTGCTCTGGCCAGCAAACTTTGCAGGGCGGCCTACTGTGTCATGAGGGATGGTGTCCCTTTTGAGTCCTTGAAATTATTCGCATAAAAGTTGGTTGGAGCGGTGAACCAGGAAAGGGGTTGGGAAAACCACCAGACTTGATTGGAAAACTGCTCCACCCAAAAGGGTTCTAAGTTTCCTCACTGCCCATGTCGTGAACCGGTAAAGGGTTGGCTGTAAGCCAAAAGATCTGTGACATACCGCTTGGTGGCGGCATGGTACCGAAGATTTTCTGGCCGTCTTTTAAGGCGGAGGGGGCGACAACGGCAACGGATGGTTTGCTCCGCTGCGAGACTCCCAAGCTGATCTTTGACAGTAAGATTTTTACTTTCCTGTAAAATCAAGGTGTTATGATAGGGTAAATTTTTCTTGGCACTACCGGTTCCTTGCGCGCCCATGATCAAGCTTCCTTTATCGTAGGCGGAATAGCGACTCCAACTGACTGGAAAACTTTTCCACAAAC
>JBMNCO010000183.1:0-39403 GCA_049366815.1 Desulfatiglandales bacterium
TAAATTATGGCGGAAGTGCATGGGAATCGAACCCACCTACCAGGGTTTTAGCCCGGTACACCGGATTTGAAGTCCGGGAGCCCCACCAGTGAGCTTTCCACTTCCAAATGGCATTTTAGCCTCCCCATCACTTGATGTCAATGACAGTGCGACGATGAATCTTGTGGAATCTATTTTCCCCCCCTTTTCCTCGCCTCGGAGGTCAGGACAAAAACTCGATGACGATGTTCATAATCCTTCGGATGGGCTCGGCCGCCCCCCACAGCAGCTGATCGCCACAGCTGAACGCCGCGAGGTATTCAGGCCCCAGGAGCATCTTGCGCATTCTTCCGACAGGCACGGTGAGCGTACCGCTGACCGCTGCTGGAGTGAGGTAACGCAAGGTGGATTCCTTGTCATTGGGGACGAAATGGACCCATTCATTACCCCTAGAAACCTTGTCGGTGATCTCATCCAGAGGCATGTCTTTGTTGAGCTTGATGGTAAAGGCCTGGCTGTGGCACCGCATGGCACCGACTCGGACACAGACGCCGTCAACGGGAATGGGTTTTGTGGTCCCAAGGATCTTGTTGGTCTCTACATAACCCTTCCATTCTTCTCTGGTCTGGCCTGACTCCATGGGGCTGTCGATCCATGGGATCAGACTGGCCGCTAGGGGAGCGCCGAAATAGTCGGTGGGGAAAGAAGACCCCCTGAGTTCTTTCGTGAGCAGTTCGTCGATCTCGATCGCAGTGGAAGCAGGATCTTCCAGCAGACCCTTGGAGACATCCCCCAGATACGCCATCTGGGAAACGAGCTCTTTCATGTTGTTGGCGCCGGCACCGGATGCGGCCTGGTAAGTCATGGATGAGATCCATGCCACATGGCCCTCTGCCAGGAGCCCGGAAAGGGCCATCAGCATGAGGCTGACCGTGCAATTCCCACCCACGTAGGTCTTTATCCCGGAAGACAGTCCCTGTTCAATGACCGCCCGGTTCACGGGATCGAGTACGATGATGCTTTCATCCGTCATGCGGAGGGTTGAGGCCGAGTCTATCCAGTATCCTTGCCAACCCGTCCGACGAAGGTCTGCATACACCTTTTTGGTATAATCTCCCCCCTGGCAGGTCACAATGATATCGAGCTTCCCGAGGAGTTGCGTATCGTAAGCATCCTTTAGAGGTGGAACATCAAGGCCGATGTCAGGGCCTTTCCCTCCGATATTGGAGGTGGTGAAAAAGACGGGTTCAAAGCCTTTCAAATCCTTTTCCTGGAGCATCCGGCCCATCAGCACGGATCCGACCATTCCTCTCCACCCCACAAAACCTATTTTTAACATTTTCTCTACACCCTCCTTAACGCATTTAGAATTTGATCCGCGTCTCTAGTGCAGATCAGCTCAATGGTCTCATTTCAGTTTCCGCTCAGTTTCATGCGCCCCGGGCAGGCGGACTAGGTCGTAAAAACATATGAAATAGATCAAAATCTTTCAAGCTTAATTCTGACGCAGGCGCTCCATAATCTTTTCAAGGGTCTCCCCAAGAGAGTCGTGTATCACAAGATCGGCCTGACCGTCCAGGTGGGTCTCATCCCTGTTAATGATCATCAGATTTGCCTCATAATCCACTGCGCGTTCGGGAATCGATGCAGCGGGATACACAACCAGGGATGAGCCGAGGACGATGCAGAGATCACAGATTTCCGCATTCGCAAAGGCCTCCCTCATCTTGTCCTCGGGCATGGACTGGCCAAAGGATATGGTATCCGGCTTGAGGACTCCTGAGCAATCGTCGCAGTAGGGGACCTTGACACCTGAATTCAAACGGGTCTCGATATCGTCTCGATCATATCTTTTTCCGCAACGCAGGCACGAAACAGAAAAGGCCGTGCCATGGACCTCGATAATCTTTTCAGGGGCATTACCAGCCTTGTGATGGAGGGAATCGATATTTTGGGTCACGATGGCCAGCAACTTGCCGGTTTCCTCGAGTTCCCTGACGGCCTTATGGGCACGATTGGGTTTCGCGTCTTTCATGAGGGCGTAGGACTCCTGGCTCATCTCCCAGTACCTCTCCCTTGCACCCTCATCGGAAATAATTCGTTGAAAATAGAAATCAGAAGGATCATATCGTTCCCACAAGCCGCCCGGACTCCTGAAGTCCGGGATGCCGGACTCAGTGCTCAGACCTGCGCCGCTGAACACCAATATCCTGCGGGCCTCTCGAATCAACTCCGCGCCCCTGTCAATATGCGGCTCCATTATCCCACCTCCATTGTCCATAATCGTGGCCGTTTCATCTCCGGCGGCCGCCCCCATGCAGAACAATAGGACAAAATCCCCCTGGTCGTCAAGCTGGACCGGCCTGGGAGCAAAAATTGTTTTTATCTTCTATTGTGTCCTGGACGGAAGAGACAGGGACGCTTGATGCAACGGATGCTTTTCGAAATAACAGAAAAGTGTTATGTAAGTGCTCAGGCCGTTCGTACGTGCGTGAAAAACGGATTGGTCAGGCGTTCTCTGCCGATCGTACTGGCGGGCCCATGGCCTGGATAAACACGCAGATCGTCGCCCAGGGGGAAAATCTTCTCGACAACACCCGTTACCAGGGCGCTGTGATTTCCACCGGGGAAATCGGTCCTTCCGACAGAGCCGGCAAAAAGGGTGTCCCCTGTAAAAACAGCGCCCGGCGCATGGATGCAGACGCCGCCCGGCGAGTGACCGGGGGTATGCAAAATTTTTAATGTATAGCTCCCGACGCGGATTTCCTGTCCCTCGTAAAGGTGCCCGTCCGGTCTTTTTTGAAGGCCTGAGGCGTCCTGGGCGTGGATGAACAAAGGCGCCTTGACAATGCGCTGAAGTTCAAGGGCGCCTCCGGTATGGTCAACGTGACCGTGTGTGAAGAGGATATATCGTATAACAAGCCTGATCCGGGAAATTTCATGTGTAATACGAATCACGTCATCGCCGGGGTCGATGACAATTCCTTCTCCCGTTGTTTTGCACCCGAGGATGTAACAGTTGGTTTGATAGGGCCCGACGACCAGTTTCCTTAACATTTCTTTGATCTCCTTATTTTTCAAGTGCCGCACCACTTCGTATTTGAAAAAAATAACCGGGAAACAGGTCTTGTCAAGCCAGGCCTTGATGCCACGATGCACCGTGACCCGTTGCCCTCATTTATGATGACAGAAATTTGACGGTGGTTTGAGGTGATGGTATCCTCGGATGACAAAGGAAGGTCTCCATCCAAAAGGATTGCCGCGAAATCCTGACCGTACATTGTGAGGGAGCGTATGTTTACCGCGGAAGAAATTTTCGATTTTGCAGTGCGCATAGAGGAGAACGGAGGACGCTTTTATCGCGAGGCAAAGCGGAAGGTTTCCGATCCCGGGCTTCGAGCGTTTTTCGACTGGCTCAGTCAAGAGGAATTCAAGCATCGCGAGTGGTTTCTTCAGTGCCGTGACAATCTGCCCTCACAAGAGGGAGACGACCCACTGCAGGAGGAATCGCGTGCGATTTTGAGGGATATTATCGGCAGCCAGACCTTCTGCCTGGAGGAGGCTGACCTGTCCCAGCTCCATACACCTGGGGATTTGCTTGCCCTTGCCGAAGAATTCGAGAAGGACACAGTCCTGTTTTTCGAGCTGATGAAGAGTCTGGCCCATGAGCATGAAACACTGAAACATCTCGATGTCATCATCGAAGAGGAACGTCGACATATAGAAATGATCACTGAAAGGAGAGCTGATGCCTACAAACCAACAACTTGAAAAGTATGCAAACGTGCTGCTGTGGGCCGTCAAGTCCGCCAGGAAAGGCACATACAAAAAGAATGACATCATCCTGATCCGGTATGACCGGAAGGGCACGAGGTTGGCGGAAATTCTCCAGGCAAAGATCCTCGACATGGGAATGAATCCTCTGCTCAGAGCAGGCTTGACACCGGAAATGGAACACAATTTTTTTGAGAAGGCCAACACGAAGCAGCTCGGGTTCCAGGCCCCCGGAGAGAAGGAACTGAACGCGGCGCTTCATGGCAGTATTTATCTCTACGCCCCGGAGTCACTGACCCACCTGAAGGACATTGACCCAAAGAAAATCGCCAAGGCGACCCTTTCCCGCAAACCACTGCGCGACATCCTTGACAAAAGGGAAGAGGACGGGGCTTTCGGGTGGACCCTTTGTATGCTCCCGACCCAGGAACTTGCGGACAAGGCGGGCCTATCTTTAAGGCAATATAGCGCTCAGGTGGTCAGGGCCTGCTATCTGGACAAAAAAGATCCCGTTGATGCCTGGAGAGGTATTTTTCAAAAGGCCAAGACCATTAAAAAGTGGCTGGGCAACATGAAGGTTGTCTTCTACCATATTGAGTCGGAAAACATCGACCTCAAGATAACGCCGGGAAGAAAGAGAAAATGGGTGGGGATCTCGGGGCACAATATCCCAAGTTTTGAGGTCTTTCTTTCTCCAGACTGGCGGGGGACGGAAGGAGTCTATTATGCCGATCAACCATCCTTTAGAAGTGGAAACTACGTGGAAGGCGTCAGGCTGACCTTTAAAAAAGGAAATGTCGTCCAGGTCGAAGCCCGAAAAGGGAAGCCCTTTGTTGATGGTCAGATTTCGATTGATAAGGGCGCCGGAAGGGTAGGGGAGTTTTCCTTAACGGACAAGCGTTTTTCCAGAATCAACCGGTTCATGGCCAATACCCTTTATGATGAAAATTATGGGGGGCGACATGGAAACTGTCATTTGGCGCTGGGTTCTTCCTATTCGGACACCTATGACGGTGACCCGGGCAGGCTTTCAAAGGAAGAAAAGGTGGAACTCGGGTTCAACGATTCGGCCCTTCATTGGGACCTTGTGAACACTGAGAGAAAAAGGGTCACAGCCTATCTCGAAAACGGAGGCCGGGAAACGATATATGAAAACGGGACATTCACACTTGAATAGCCCTTCCGTGGCAAAGCCATGGTAGATACGATATGAAGAAAAGAAAAGATATTATCCAGTTAGGCGGAACCGCCAGAGGTCCGGAAGACGTCAAGGAGATCAGCAGGCTCGGTCTGGATTTTGCTGAAATACCGATCAAGGATCCCGCGGCCTTTTCAGGCCTCATCGATGAATACGCCCGCCTCCGAGACGAAACGGGTTGCTATTATCTCTGCCACGGCCCTTTGGAAGGAGACCCCAACAATATCTTTATATTGGAGAACGTATATCTTCCCAAGATCCTGGCGATCCTCCCTTTCATGGGACGTCTTGGGATGGATTTGCTGACCATTCACCTGTATCTTGATTCCCGATTTATAAGAGATGAATTAATTTCATACAAGATTGCATTGCTCGGAAGAATCCTCGAAAAGACGGCAAAGGCCGGCATTACATTGTGTCTGGAGAACCTGAGCGAAAGTGCCGATGACTTCGAAAGGCCCTTCGAGGAGTTTCCCGACTTATTCATGACCCTTGATCTGGGTCATGCCCAGCTTCTGACCAATGTGAACCGGAGTTATGGATTCATGGATCGGCATCCGGATAGAATCAAACACGTTCATGTGCACGACAACAGGGGAGGGCAGTCGCATCACGATGACCTCCATCTCCCTCCCGGCGAGGGAATTATCCGCTTTGACAGCCTCTTGGGTGAATTGAAAAAGACTGGTTATCGAAGGACCGTGACCCTGGAATTGACCCCAGAGGAAATTGGCAGGTGCCTTCAACACATGAAACGCCTTCTCTTTAACACCCCTTAAGACCTCAATAAAGTCCACCCGAAGTTCGAACGATCACAAACACGACGCAGGACGCAAAAAAGACCCGCAGAACAAAAATTCCACGGGTCTTTTGTGTTTTGACGATTTATTTCTCAAATACAAAGCATCTTGAGGTTAGGCTTATAGTTTACAATCCAACGCGTTCATTACATCGTGAGAGCTTCCCTGGATGCCGTTGTTCACCCCGGCGGCCATCTTTATCAAATTAATTTGTTGAAGATGCCCGGTGGAAAAGATGCACGCACATCTGAGAAGCTCAAGCAAGTGTGACCGCACGCTCCCATTTTTTTTAATTTATAACCTTTTAGGGCCAAGGCCGCTTCGTGGTTTTAATAGATTAATGTTGAAGCTCGGCGCCACTTACTTTTACTTCAAATATTTTTCAAAGAACAAATCTGAACCAGTCTTTCTTTCCTGGTGTTGCTTTCTTCACTTACTCTATCGTCATTTCAACACGAAATCTTGAGCGTTTTCTTACTTTTAATATAAGTCAAAATAGAAAATTGTAAAGAGTCCCGGTTTCGATTTTTCAGTGGAATTCAGGACAGGAAGGGAAGGCCGAAAACAGATTGTCGGAGGTTTGTGGACAAGGATGATCAAATGGCGGGGTTGCTTCTCATAAGTTCTATAATTTGTGTGAGATACGGGATACCCCTTCGCGTGCCCATTTTCATGCACTTGAGTGCGGAAGACGCAGATGCAAACCGCATGCAATCGGGCATATTCCATCCTTGGATCATGCCGTATATGTATGCGCCATGGTACACGTCTCCCGCTCCGGTCGTATCTACGGCCTTAATGGGATATGACGCCTGTCGAATGACATAACCGCCGTGAAGGCCGATGCTCCCTTTTGAACCGCGTGTGATCACGACATCGCCCCCGGTAAGGCGGGACAGGGCATCGAGATCATTTTCAGCACTCGATGAGGCATCCGTTAAGGGCTCGGCAAATCTTTCCGATGCAATCAGGACATCTACCGCTGAAGCAAGTTCCAATGAGCCTTCTCGCATAGTCCCCGCATCCAATACCACCTTGAGGCCCCGCGCCTTGGCCTGACGGGCGGCCTCCAGTGAAGCCTCGATCATGAGTCCGTCCAGATGAAGGATGGCGGCACCCGAATAGGGACGCAGGTCTATATCCCTCGGAGTCAAAGGCGGCACTGTTCCTCTATGCCAGAGAACGGTTCTCTTACCCGAGTCCCCTGTCACCGCAATGAACGCGAACTGTGAGGTATGGCCCGGGGTGATTTTGAGAAAGGTCGAATCAACGCCTTCAAGTTCGAGATCTTTTGCAATCGCCTTCCCAAAGGCATCATCAGATATGCTTCCCCAAAATGAGGTCTTGATGCCCAATCGGGACAGTGTAACCAGTGCGGTTGAAGCAGGCCCTCCGCATTGGATGTGCAGTGCATCCATTTCAGCCTTGCTGTCTTCCTCCGGAAACCCTGAGAGTCTCCCCAGATAGTCCACACAGGCCTGCCCGATACCGATTACCTGGACCTCTGCGAGGTCTTTTGAGATACCCATTCTTATCCTTTTCATCCTTCTGGTGTGAGTGGGTTACCCAGGGTCGATGCCGAGCTTCATCAACTCCTTTTCGACTGTATCAATATTACTGATAACCTTTTGAGATAAAGGGGATAGAGGGTATTTTTCAATTAGTTTGGTCAGCAATTTATGGGAAGCCTCCAGGTATTCCTTCTTCTTTTCGATATCAGGGCTGTTTTTCGACATCAAAAAAAGCTTTGCGGCTTTCTCGCGTTCGCGGTGGATGAGACGCTCCGTTGCAAGGGCCTTTAAGTTCACCATGTGCCCGGGGATATCCTCTGTTTTTTCGATCGTCTTGATGTATTCAATGGCCTCCTCAAACTTTTCGTCCTCGACCAGAGTTCTTGCGAGGGTCAAAGCATCCTGTTCAACAGGGGGCGCAGTGTGCACATGTCTCTGAAATTCCGCCTCGGCCTGTTCCACGCGTCGGGACGCCTTTTCCAAGAGGATGCTTTCGGATTCGTCCTGAGCCCTTATTTTTTGCCTAATGATGAGGAGTTTTGCGCTCTGGAATTCATTGCTTCCAATCAGGGCCTCAACCTCTTCCATCAGATGCTCGATAACTCCAGGCTTTTCAACGCGGGGCATCGCATCGTCGCCTTTGATCTCCAGGGTCCTATCCTTGGCCGCTTTCTCCTCTCCTTTCCCCCTCAGGTTGTTCTGGACCCTTGCGAATACCGCTTTCCGTTCATCGAGACTATCGAATAATTTGTCATAGGCCTGCATGGCCTGTGCCCTGTTTCCCAGAGCCAACTGCCAATCCACCACATTGGCACGGAGGTGGACCAGATCAGGCCTTACCTCGAGTTCACCAAATGTCCTTTCGGCCGCCTTTAATGCCTCCTCCAGCCTGCCCCTCCTGGCAAGTGAAAGGGCAAAAACAAGCCTGATTTCAGGACTCAGGGCATCACTCCCGAAGGCGGCCTCAAGCTCAACAGCATCGTCGATCACGCCTTGATAGTCACCGTATAGATATTTGTCGAAGATATCCTTTCTCATCTCAGCATACTGATG
The DNA here is from genome assembly GCA_049366815.1 of Desulfatiglandales bacterium. Taxonomy (GTDB): domain Bacteria; phylum Desulfobacterota; class DSM-4660; order Desulfatiglandales; family HGW-15; genus CAYNYM01. The sequence goes on from JBMNCO010000183.1 coordinate 8,316, forward strand.
GATCACGTCTTTTTCCTGTAGGTCCTCACGGGCCCGTGTGTCCGTCAAAATCACGTCCTGAAGTTCATCGAGGGCCTTGAAAAGAAGCGTTGCGGCATCAGAACACTCAAGATGTCCTTTATCATCGACCGCTCTTTGCTGCATTTCCTCATAAATCGATTTCAACGTGGAGACCCACTTTGTTTGCCGGTCGTCCAGTACACCGGAACGCAACGTCCTATCCAGACGGGCCACCTTCATTTCAAGGTTCCGTGCGTGAGGAAGAGCGACTGTTCCGGGCTGCTGTTGTTGTGGCGATAGGTTTTGATGGGTCTGCGGGGCGCAACCGCCGGAAACTGCAATGAGAGACAGGACAGCAAGACCTGCCAGGTTAATCTTGATTCGTTGCATTATCGTACTCCACCGTCAGGGGTTCAAACAGCCTGTTGAGGGCCCCAAAAGTTCCACTTCCAGTTTTAATATCTGCAAACACGGATATCACCGGTCCCTCGGGAGATTCTCGGCCGGGTTCAATGGGAAGGCCGGTCACGGGAGAAACGAAGACCTCCGAAAGACCTTTCAGGTCGCTGTAAGGGGTCTTTTGGGTGCCAAAGGCGAGATCCGCAACTCGAAGTCCTGACTTATAGTCTGCACTGTTTACAATGCGATTGGTCGTATCGATCCACAGGGGCAGGGCACCGGACGCCCCGTATATCCTGACAAATTTTCCTTTCATGGGGCGGTTGTCGTCATAACCCACATAACCGGCCACCACATATCCTTCCTTGAGATCGAGCTCTCCTGTCCCCTTTTCAGGCCCGGGAATGAATCCCACAAAGCTTGAATTGGTAAAGGCGTTGGATGTGCCCGTTTTTCCAAAGGATACCATGGGGATACTTATTTTGCTTTCACCCAGGTCAAGGGACAGTTGAACGGCATTCTTTGCATTCGTTCCTGTGCCCTTTTCCATGACCATCCGAAGGACTTCAGAAACGGCCGATGAAATCCGGTCGGAAAGGACCTTTTTCCTCCTCGCCGCATATTCCCAGATTATTTCACCGTTTCGATCTTCAATCCTTGTTATGATCGGAGTCATCTCAGAGACCGCCTTACCGGGGAAAGGCTGGACCTCTCCCGTCATGAGAGCATGATAGGCCAGGGCCGCTTCCGTTATGCTGACGGCATTTGCGCCCAGAGGGAAAGAGAGAACAGCATCAAGCGGAGTGGTAATTCCCAGTTCCCTTCCCAGCCGCGTTACGTAGAGGAGATTGACAAGGGTCCTGAAATCTCTGGTGTTATAGAGGACCTCCTTGTCATATCTCTTGTAGTCCAAGAGCCCCTTGAAATTTTCATTTGTGTGATTCTGGATCAGATCAATAGCCTTTGAGGTCATGAGGTCGTCGATACGGATATCATCCGAGGACATTTGATCAATATGTTCCATGACCCACGGAGGTGTCAAGGGATACAGGTGTGTATCTGTCTTTTGAAGCGTTTGTTTGTAAACTATCCGGTTCGGATCCTTAGCATCTGAAGATAGATAATAGCAGCGAATCGCTTGAGATATGCTTTCCAGCAGATCAGGATGTCCTTCGGTTTCGTATTCGTTCCGCAGTCTCTTTATCTTTTCTAAACCCTCCTTCATCTCCGCGTTGAGGCTTTGAAGCCGTTGAAAGCCTAGCCGATGGATCTGGAATTCTTCAGGATCCTCTGGATCCAATTGAGTGGGATCGATATCAAAATGGAGGCGTTCCAGGGAGGAGAGGACGTCCCCCTCGCCGGCGAAGATGAGATCAGATACAATTTCCTTCCTGGTTTGTGCAAAGGCGGCTGACATGAGAGCCTGATTGTCAACCACGATGCCGTGCCGGTCCCGGATCCTTTCCACATATTGTCCGTAGGATTCGTCCTGCCTTCTTGCAAGACCCACACCTTCGACAACCTTGCTGAATTCCCCCATATTCAGATGATCGGTCAAATGGTAGAGCAGCCATACCGTCGCAAGGTTTTCTGATTTGGCGCCGGCCCAGAGCATGGAAACTTCATCCGATTTAGGCGCATGATCGGGCTTTGGAAGATAATGGGTGTTTTCAAAGCGAAAAAGATCTCGCGTGTTATTCAGTGAATCAAGGGTGTTCCATTTGAGTTGGAGAGCCGCCGTGTAGACAATGGGTTTGAATATGGAACCTAACTGTCTCTTGGCGTCAACGGCGCGATTGAAGAATCGGTCGTAGAACCCGCCGATCATGGCCTTGATCATCCCGTTATGGATCACGGCAATGCCACCTTCCAGTGTCGGTATCGCGGACAGCATAAGCCCTCTCTGTTCACTTTTTCTGCCATTATCAAGGGACTGAACGGCCAGGAGATCCCCCAACTGGAAATTATTCAAAAATACCTCCAGATCCCCCCGGTCCCGGCGCAGTCCGTGGCCCCTTTCCCCCTGGAGCCACGCCTCTGCCATCGGCTTCAGCCCATCATAATCAATAATGCCTCCTCCGTTTTCCCAGGCCACGATCAAATGGGGATTGTCTTTCTGTCTGCCTATGTGGGTGATTCTACAAAGGAAAGGGATATTCGTGTCCCGTTTTTTTAATGACGTTTCCGCTTGTTGTGTGTATCTTTCCTGAACGGCATGTCTTTCGTATCCATTGAGCTTGACATCCAGCAAAGGAAGATGGCGTCTAATGCTTTCCAGTGCCCCTTCCTGAATCTCTTTATTTATTGAAGTAAAGATTCGCATACCCGATGTGGCGATATTATCCAGGCCCTGCTCAGCCAAAATAGCTCGAAAATAATCAGACTCGAGTTGTTCCCGCACATAATCCAGGATGACGTTTAAAGTATAGGTGACGTTACCCTCCTTAAAGGGCACCTCTTTTTTCAGGGCTTCATGGTATTGTTCACTCGTAATGAATTCCTGCCTGAACATGTTTTCAAGGACATAGTCTTTCCGTGCTTTCGCCCGTTTCAGGGCCTCCGTTCTCTGCGATGATGTCTTTTTTGTGAAGGGATTATAGGTATTGGGGCTCTTGACGGACCCGGCAATAAAGGCGCATTCCGCCAGATCAAGGTCTTTCGATTCCTTGTCAAAGAAATATTGGGCGGCGATTTCCAACCCACGGCCGAAACCGGTCACAAAAAATTGATTCACATACATCTCAAGTATTTCTTCTTTGCTATAGGCCCTCTCGAGGAGCAACGCCTGCATCAACTCTTTGAGTTTTGCATTGAAAGACCGCTTTTGCCTCTCAAAAATGTTCTTTGCCGTCTGCTGGGTGAGGGTGCTGCCTCCTTGAACGACACGTCCGGCCCTCATATTTGCAAGCGTGGCCCTCATAATCGATTTCACATCAAATCCCGGATGGCTGAAAAAATTTTTATCCTCTGATGCGATAAGCGCCTTTATGAAATAGGAGGGGATATCTCTGTAATGGATATATTTGCGATGGGTCTTTTCAAAAAAGACCCCGATGATACTCTTGCCGTCATCATAATAGACCGGACTTTCGGAAAAAATGATCTTGTCGATAGCACCCCGTTGAATCCGATCCGCCGCCTCTCTGGAAACGCTGTGGTAAACAAGCGCCAGAAGCACTGAAAAAGCGAACAGGCCGCAAAGCCCCAGAAGCCCAATGATTGCAATGATCCGTCTTTTCATCCCTGCAAACTCACACGTTCGGTGGTCTTTAGGCACACGACCGTTTTCATAAAACCATCTATTCAACTAAATATACTAATATATTGATATACTGCATAAAATATTTCAAATATTCTCCACGATGAGGCCAGAGGAAATAATGAACGTCAGGCCCTTTAACAGCCTATACTACTTATCAATTCACCGGCAATGAGTTTTTCTCTCAGGATCGCCCTCAAATTCATCCCCTTCATTTGTAGACCCTTTCGACCGTACTTCATGTTTGCTTCAATGAGATACCATTTTCCCTTAAACTGTATCAGATCGAGCCCGACGTCATTGAAATTGCATCTGCGCGTGGCCAGCACGGCCAATTCAAGCGCCTCTTCCGGGATGTCTTTAAAATCGATGCTCCCTCCTTGAAAGAGATTTGTCCTGAAATTGGCCTCGGAGCGGACCCTCCAGTAAGCAAGAATAGGTTGAGCGTTGATCAGTACGACCCTCAGATCCCGCTCGTGGGGCAGATACTCCTGGATGTACGCCACAGGGGTCAAGTCCAGATATCCTTCAAGATCACGGCATGTTTCGATTTTGAAAACGCCTCTCCCCTGAGCCGAGGCACGGGGGAGTTTTGCAATAAAAGGAAAGCGATACTCATTGAGGATTTCCTGATGGTGGCGTCGGTAATAGATCTTTGTTCGTGGGTGGGGAAGACCTGCCATATAAAACAATGTGGTCTGCTTTATCTTTTCATCGGCATAAAGGTAAGTCTCCAGGCTTGGAAAGATCCTTTTGCCGATGGTGCTGAGAAACTGGGCGTAATTTCGTGTCGGGTACAGAATAACAGGTGCCTCGGCAATCAGTGTCCTCTCGTATTCCGAATAGTCCATGAAATTCGGCCTCACCCCGAGGGTTGTCACCTCAGGGACTCCCTGTAGTCTGCTGCCCAATGCGATAAGTCCCACCTGATTCCTCCCCATCCGGACTTTCCTCCCTCTGAAATTGCCCCCAAGGCATTTCCCCCAAAAAGTTGGACAATTCTAGTCCATAGATATGGCTTTGCCAAGTGCTAACGCCTGAGCGCCAACTTGGACGCACCGTGGCTTTCTTTGCTTTATTTTGGGAAAGGGCACACATTTCTTGACCCTTCAAAGTTCATAAGATATTATCGTCCAACAATTTCCTTTGAGGTTCCCGAAGGTGCTGCTTCTCATTTTGGCGGCTCTGAAGGAAAATAAAGTGGTGCTCCACGCATGAACAATGACGCCTTAACGCCTGAAAGCCGCCTAAGGATTATACAACACTATATCGCCAAAATGCCCAGCCTTTCCACGACAGTAACGAAGGTCATGGAAGTCTGTGACAGACCGGATACTTCCCCCAATGATCTGAATCGGGTTATCTCGCTCGATCCGGTGCTGACCGGGCAGGTGCTCAAGCTTGTCAATTCCGCCTATTATTCACTTCCCAATCAGGTCACATCCCTGACTCGGGCAATCATTATGCTGGGTCTCAATACCGTCAAGAACCTCGCGTTGAGTGCGGCAATTTTGCAGAGTGTGGGGAGCAAGGCATCATTTCAGGCCTTCTCGATGGAGGATTTCTGGGCGCATTCCATAACCGTGGGGGTGACCGCAAAGCGCCTGGCTACCGAAAAAAGGATTCCCATCTCAGAACGAGAGGAGTATTTTGTGGCCGGTTTGCTGCATGATATCGGCAAAATCCCTCTCAACAACAGATTCCCCGAAGAATACACGAAAGCCCTGCAACTTTCAAAAAAGGATCAGGTGACGCCTTACAAGACCGAAAGCGCTGTTTTGGGTATCAACCACTGCATCGTGGGAAGGATGATTGCTGAAAAGTGGAAACTTAACGACAGGATGACAGGTTCCCTTCTGCATCATCACCATCCCGAACAGGCCGTGGGAGACAGTCGTCCATTAATCTTTACCGTGGCACTTGCCGATACATATTCGAACATGCTTGAAAAAGGGGTGGAGGACGCCCATCTGCGGGACAACCCCCTTATGGTCTCCCTTGTTGAGGCAACAGGTATAGAGTGGGATACCCTTTACGATCTCAGACAAAACGTGTACGACGAAGTGGAAAAGGCAAAGATCTTTCTTCAGGTTACCATTAAGGGTTGAGCGTATGAAAATAATTTTCTGGGGGGTCAGGGGCTCTATACCTTGCCCTGGGGCCGGTACTGTGAAATATGGGGGGAACACCCTCTGCATAGAACTCCGATTCAGGGCCAGGAACAGGTTGATCATTATTGACGCGGGCTCCGGAATCAGAGAGCTGGGCAATGCCATGCTCAGCAGAGACCTCCCCAAGGGACCGATCAATACGGAGATCTTCCTCACCCATACCCATTGGGATCATATCATGGGGCTTCCCTTTTTTATCCCCCTTTATATACCTGGGACAAAAATTAAGGTCTACGGACCGGTCACCTATGAAGACGACACCCTGGAAGATGTTGTCGGCGGGCAACTGACCTATCGCTATTTCCCGATCCGACAGGCGGAGTTGGCTGCAGAGATCAAATACGTTAACCTCAAGGAAGAACACCTTGACCTGGGAGACGGGATATCCGTTACGACAAAATACCTGAACCACCCCGTGCTTTGCCTGGGCTATCGCTTTGAATATCAGGGCAAGGTAATTTGTACGGCCTATGACACGGAACCATTCCAGAATGTCTTCTGTGTCGATCCCGAAGATCCCTCCTATGACGCGGCTATGGCCCAGGAAGGAGAGGAAGTCGCCAGGGAGGAGAATCAGAGGATTGAACAGTTTTTCGCTGATGCCGATCTGCTCATTCACGACACCCAGTACACCCAGGAAGAGTACATTGCCTCGAAGGTGGGGTGGGGGCACACCTCATTCGAACATGCCCTTGAGGCCGCCAAACGCGCGCACATCAAGAAGCTGGCCCTGATCCATCATGAGCCCATGCGAACAGACAGTCAAATCGATGCGTTGGCCCTAAGATACTGCGATCCCGACAATACAGGAGATATGGAAGTCTTTTTTGCAAGAGAGGGAATGGAGATAGAGATCTGATTCCCTTTCCAGGACGCCGCTCCCAATAAAGGGGGTCACTGACCCAGGGCCCCACCGACCCACTTCCGGACGTCTACGGCCTTGGCCCTTGCCTTTTCCATGACGTCCTCCAGATCTATCGTGAGTAAGTTCCGATTCTCCATGACCAGTTTCCCGTCAATAATGGAATGGCTCACATCACCCCCCCGAGCGGCATAGACGAGATGGGAAAAGGGATTGTAGATCGGAGTGAGGTGAGGGCTGTTGGTGTCGACGATGATGATATCCGCCTTCTTGCCTTCTTCCAGTGAACCTGTCAAGCGCTCTAACCCCAGGACCTTAGCGCCCTCAATCGTGGCCATACGCAGGACGGTGACGGCCTTCATCACGGTGGTATCCATCTTATGAATCTTATGAAGTTTGGCCGCCATGTCCATTTCAGTGAAAAGATCCAGGTTGTTGTTTGAGGCACAGCCGTCTGTTCCCAGTCCGACGACCATGCCTTTGGAGAGCATCTCGGGAACCGGGGCGACACCAGAGGCCAGCTTCATGTTGCTTTCCGGGTTATGTACGCATTTGACGCCGCTTTCAGCCAATATTTCAATGTCTTTTTCCCCCAGGTGCACACAATGATCAGCAATGAGGTGCGGACCGGGGAGCCCGAGACCCTGCAGGTGCTCGACAGGGGTGCAACCGTAGCGTTTCCTGATCTCTTCCTGTTCTGCAAGGGTCTCTGCAAGATGGATGATCAAAGGCACACGATATCGTGTCGCCAAGTCAAGGGATGCGCAGAGGAGGTCGGGACTGCAGGTAAAAAGAGAATGGGGTTCGACGGCGATGGATACAAGCGGATCGTCTTTCCAGGTTTGGATGAGGGATTCGGTGTACTTGAGTCCGTTTTCGACCGTTCCGTAATTCGGGGAATCAAAATCGTAAAGGACCTCCCCTACGAGGGCTCTCATCCCCACTTCCCTTGCAGCCCTGGCAACGGATTCTTCGAAGAGGTACATATCGCAGAAGCAGGTCGTGCCGGACAAGATCATCTCAGCGCAGGCGAGGAGGCTTCCGACATGGACAAATTCCTCATCCATTCGCCCTTCGACAGGGAATATATAGTGATTCAGCCATTCCATCAAAGGCAAATCGTCGGCAAGTCCTCGGAAAAGCGTCATGGCCGCATGGGTGTGGGCATTGATCAGGCCGGGAAGGATCAAACCTCCCTTTGCGTCAATGACCTTTACGGCCTGGAGTCGGTCGCTGTCGCCGGATCCGATCGCTGCAATTCTATCGTCCGCTATCCCGACAAATCCGTTCTCGATAACTGCATTTTCCGGATCCATCTTGAGGACAGTGCCATTCTTGATCAAAATGTCGAAAGAGCGCATTTTCCCTCCCCTTGCTTCCGGGTGCCGGAAACACCGTTGCTTTTCACTCAGGCAGATCGGCAATAATCCTCTCCCATAGCGGGGAAAGTTTTCCTGCGGCTGCAACGGCGTTGGTGATGACCTCGTCTATGGAGGTCTCTTTCATGCAATCAGGCAGATTGACGTTTGTAATGGCCACGATAGCCATGATTTCAAGACCGCAGTGGACCCCGACGATGACCTCAGCAACGGTGGACATTCCAACGGCATCGGCCCCCATCAGTCTCAAGAAACGGGTTTCTGCCGGTGTCTCAAGGCTGGGTCCCGTAATCCCGACATAGACGCCTTCCCTGAGCAGGATCCCGGCCTCAAGGGCCTTTTTCCTGGCCAGTTCTGCAAGTACCGGATCGTAGACCGCGGACATGTCCGGGAACCGCGGACCGAACTCATCCAAGTTCGGGCCCATGAGAGGATTTCCCCCTGTCAGATTGATATGATCGGTTACAAGCATTAAATCACCGCGGCGGAAAAGCGGATTGAGTCCACCCGCTGCGCTGGAAATGAGCAGGTATTTGACGCCTAGCTTCGACATTATCCTGACAGGAAAGGTGACCTGCTCATAGGTATAGCCTTCATAAAGATGAAATCGCCCGTCCATGGTCATGATCGGTTTTCCTCCCAGCCTGCCTGCAATGAGCGCCCCCTTGTGCCCTGGAATGGTTGAGGTGGGAAAGTGGGGGATTTCCTCGTAGGAGAGGCTGAGATCAATGGCGATCCTTTCCGACAGATCACTGAGACCCGTGCCTGTGATCATCCCTATCACTGGGGGTTCCTTTATCCTTGTTGACAGGTAGTTTGTTGTCTCCTTAATATATTCCAGCAAAACGCCCCCCCCTTTCTGCAGGGCCTGCCCCTTTTTAAAAGTTGAAGATTGCTCGTGGTGAGAGGAATTGCTTGTTATCATAAATCCAGAAAAATATAAACGGATAAGCTTTGCGTCAGGGAACAACTCATCGGCTCAGGGCTCATTGTCGCGGCGCATTATGCGCTGGTTTCCATCCCGGAAAATGCGACATCTTGAGGCTCAAGATTGACTCTGCCTTTTATCCTTGACCGATTCATCGGTAGACGCATATATAAAAGCTCACATCCCTAAAGGATGATTATCGTGAAGACATGAGGTGCGCCGTGAAAAGCCTAGTCCCCGAATTCAGACTGGATGCCAATTATAGGGGGGGGCCGGGACACCAGGAGGAGTTTGACCCGCTACGATGAAAATTGATCTTCATATACATTCCAGGGCCTCCGACGGTCAGATGAGTGTTGAACAGATTTTTAAAGAGGCGGCTCGGCGAAACATTGATGTGATTTCCATTACGGACCATGATTCCCTGGACTCACAGGAGGAGGCCGGGCACTATGCAGAGGAATACGGTATAGGGTATCTTACTGGGATAGAATTAAATGTGACCTATGCACATCCCGGCTACAAAAACGGAAAATCCGTATCCCTTGATTTTTTGGGGTATCAGTATGACATCTACGACGAACCGCTGAGGGAGAAGCTGCTGCAACTTAGAGAATACCGCGAAAAAAGGGCAGAAAAAATTTTGCATAACCTCAACCTGGAATTTCAGAAATCCCATTTACCGGCCTTTACCCGCGCAGACCTTGAGACCATTCAGGACGCTGTGGACGGTTCTCTGGGCCGTCCCCACATTGCCGAGTATTTGATTCGCAAAGGCATTGTTACGGACAAACAGGAGGCCTTTGATAAATTCCTGGTCAGATGCAATGTGCCGAAGATGCCGCTCTCCCTGGCTGAGGCCTCATCCCTCGTTCGAGAGGCGGGGGGAAAGCTGTTTTTCGCCCATCCAGCCCACCCCCGTGGGACCTCTCTTATGTCCCTGGGGGCATCCATCGAGGAACAGAAAAGTATCATAGAGGAAGACATGCTCCCTCATTTAGACGGCATTGAATGCTGGCATTCCAGCACTGATCGACGGACGTCAGATACCTACCTGGAATTCACCAAGAGGGTGGGTTTGTGGGCGTCCGGAGGCTCGGATTGTCATCAACAACCGGTTCTTATGGGGAGTGTGGAGGTGCCGGCCTTCGTGGCGGAACAATTTGGGTTTTATTTGAAACCATGATACAGATTCCCGCGCAGAGCCGGAAAAACCCAACCAATGGGGGAGCGTAAAGCTGTGCCGTTCAAGATAGAAGACCTTTTGAATCCTGATGCCCTTCCTGATCCTACGGAAGGGGTTTCTCTCGTGCAGACGCATATCTCTCTGGTCCTTGTCGCGGACAAATATGTGTATAAGATCAAAAAACCGGTGGATTTCGGGTTTCTTGATTTCACCACCCTCGAAAGAAGAAAGCACTTTTGTCACCAAGAAGTTAAGCTCAATCAGCGCCTTGCCAAAGAAATCTATATCGGCGTCTTACCTATGACCTTTGACGGCAGAAGGCATAGACTTGGCGGCAAGGAGAAGAAAATCGTGGACTATGCCGTAAAGATGAAACGGATTCCCGAGGACCTCCTCATGAAGGCCCTCTTCCAGAGGGGCGAGCTGAATGTCGGACATTTAAAGAATATCGCCGGGGTGCTTGCCCTCTTTCACCACAATGCGGAACGATCACAGGAAATCGAGCAGTTTGGAAGGGCGCAGATGTTCAAGGTGAATACGGATGAAAATTTTGAGCAGTCCCGGAAATACATCGGCAGGACCATTACCCATGAAAATTTCAGGGGGCTTCTTGAATGGACCAAGGCGTTTTATAAAGAAAAACACGATTTGTTCAGGGAGCGTATAAGTGCAAAAAAGATCAGAGACTGCCATGGAGACCTGCATATGGAGCACATCTGCCTTACGGAAGGCGTTCCCATAATCGATTGCATCGAATTCAACGATCGCTTTCGATACAGTGACACCCTTGCCGACATCGCCTTTCTCCTGATGGACCTCGAATATCACGGGGGAGCAGATCTTGCCGATCAATTGTGGCGTTTCTACGGTGAAAAAACCGGTGACTCGGGCATGGATGAGCTGCTCACATTTTACAAGGTCTACCGTGCCTACGTACGCGGGAAGGTCATCAGTTTTCAGCTTGAGGATGAACGTATCGGAAGTAAAGAAAAGGAAAGGGCGCAGGTTGCGGCCTCCAAATACTTTGAATTGGCCCGATCCTACGTGGGTTAAGACAAGAGGATGGTGCGATTCATCATGTGCGGGATGGATTTTTCTCGAAAATCCTTATCTAAAAGAAGGGCAGGAATGTTTAGAGGAGCACTTTAAATGAAGGAACCTTTCAGAGATTTTATGAGCCGCCGGTTGGAACCGGGAGCCATACTCATAGCCTGTGGATTACCGGCCTCATACAAGACCGAAACAACAGAGGTCATAGCCCGAATTACGGGTTATCGAATATTGAGAACAGACATGATCAGGCTTGATGTGCTCAGGAACGAGGACATCTTTGATGAAAAAGTGGCTGCCGATATGGACAAGCGCACACGCGTTTACGACAAAATGTTCAGGATGGCGGACGAACTGGCCGGAGAAGGCCAGGGCATTATCCTTGATGCCACTTTTGTGACCCAATCCTTGAGGAGACGCGCGGCCGAAATTGCCGCAAGGCACAACCGAACCTTTATCATACAACAGACGGATTGCCCTCAGGATGTTTCAATCAGGAGGATTTCCAAGAGAAGCAAGGAAAACTACGAATCAAACGCACTGACGGAACAGGCCTATCTCAATAACAAAAAGAAGTTTGAGGGCGTTGACCTTGAAGATTTCAAAAAACGACATGCAGGTCTCAGGATTGTCCACCTGGTGGTGGATACCACTTCCGACCATGAAGACGAATGGTATGTTATAAAGGAAGTGTCACGATAATGAAGAGATTTATCCATTGGGAGAGTTCACTGGGATAATGAATCAAAAAAGATCCGTAGGCCTTATCTATAAGCATAGTTTCGAGCCGGCCAGGGCCGAAGCGGGGAAGCTGTCGGAATACTTAAAAGAAAAAGGAATCGATGTCTTCCTGGAGTCGATGAATACCAAGACTACTGCCGGTATCTGCACTGAAGAGGTCTCGTCGATCCCCCGGGATGTCGGCTGGGTAGTCGTCCTGGGCGGTGATGGGACACTTCTCGGCGCCGCCAGAAGGGTAGGGAAATACGGGGTCCCCATTCTCGGCGTCAATTTGGGCAGCCTGGGTTTTCTTACGGAGATTCCACTCAACAGGCTCTATCCCGCTATTGACATGATGTTGGATAATGCGCTTGAAGTGGAGAGCCGCCTGATGCTCGAAACCCGCGTCCTGAGGAGAGGGCGGGATATGGGGCGTTTCCTGGTCCTCAATGATGTCGTCATCAACAAGGGCGCACTGTCGAGAATCCTTGAACTCGATGTCCATATTAATGATCAGTTTCTCACGACCTTCAGGGCCGACGGACTGATCGTCTCCACCCCGACGGGGTCCACCGCCTACAACCTGTCCGCAGGGGGCCCTATTCTTTATCCCACTTTGTCAAACCTCATTCTGACGCCTATCTGCCCCTTCACGCTCACGAATCGCCCCATCATACTCCCCGATTCGGACGCCGTCCATATCAGTATGCGAAAGGCCAGCGAGGAGAAAGTCAGCCTTACCTTTGACGGTCAAATGGGGTTTGATCTGTTGTATGGTGACAGGGTGATGATTTACAAGTCTGAGAAAAGAATCAAGCTGATCAAATCACCTGATCAGACCTATTTCGGAATCCTTCGAACCAAACTCATGTGGGGCGGAGCCACCTACAATAATGGAGACCACTAGGCGGTTTATCAAGGTTGATCCGCGGGAAATCAGCTACCTGCGTTACACTATTGAATCCTATGACGGCATGGCAGTTGTCAGGACCGCCGATCCCGATGCCGGTATACTCGAGTTGATGATCGCCCCTGGTTGTGAAGAATTTGTTGATCACCTGTTGAAAAGTTTTGTGGAAGGGGAGAGGATGAATATTGATTTATTCATTGATCTGTCCCACCAGAAGGCCTCAGAGGAGGTGCCGTAAAGAAGTGGCTCGGTACTATTACATAGCGACGATGGGATGCCAGATGAACGAGTATGATTCGGATTATCTTGGACAAATTCTTCAGGCCGCCGGATACCGCCCTACCGACGATACACGAGAGGCGCATGTCATTTTGATAAACACCTGTGCTGTACGAGCCAAGGCCGAACAGAAGGCCTTCAGTCTTCTGGGTCGCATGAGTTCACTCAAAAAAGATAAGCCTGGCTTGACCCTGGGGATCATGGGATGCGTTGCGCAGAAAGACGGGGCAAAGCTCCTGAAAAGATTTCCGGGGCTGGACCTGGTTCTTGGAACGAGAGAAATTGATCGCATCCGTGAACTACTGGATAGAATTGAGTTAAACGGCGAAAGAATAGTCGCCGATGATCCTACCGTGACCCCCCTGTCCATTACCATGCCTAACGGCTATTTCAAGGGAAAGGTCAAAAGCCATATATCCATTATGCAGGGCTGTAACAATTTTTGCAGCTACTGCATTGTACCCTATGTCAGAGGCAGAGAATTCAGCCGTCCTTCTGATGACATCATCAAAGAGGCGAAAGATCTTGTTGCGCAAGGAATCAAAGAAATCACCCTGCTGGGCCAGAATGTGAACTCTTACCGGCCCGACCAAGACCAAGTCATTGACTTTTCCGCACTGCTCCGCCGGCTCAACCAGGTGGACGGGCTGAAAAGGATCAGATTTACGACCTCGCACCCTAAGGATCTCTCTGAGGGCCTGATAAGGTGTTTTGCTGAATTGGACAAGCTCTGTCCCCACATTCACCTGCCTGTTCAGTCCGGATCCAATGAAACACTGAAACGTATGAACAGACACTACACCAGGAAACACTATTACGATCTCGTCCAACGACTCCGGGAAGCAAGGGATGATATCGCGATTACGAGTGACATTATCGTCGGATTTCCGGGAGAGTCGTATGATGATTTTGAGATGACCCTTGACCTGATACAAAAAATAATGTTTGATAACGTGTTTTCGTTTAAATACTCTGACAGAAAAGGAACCCTGGCGGAAAAATTTGAGGGAAAGCTCAATGAAGAGGAAAAATCGTCCCGCCTGGCATCCCTGCAGGCGGCGCAACGTCACATCACCCTGAATAAGAACAGGCAACTTGAGGGGACGATCGTTGAGGTTCTGGTAGAGGGATTCAGCAAAAGAGGTGGCCAATACACGGGTCGAACAGGGACCAATAAAGTAGTTAATTTCAATATGAGTCACGGTGAGATAGGTGATATTCTTAATGTTAAAATAAAACATTCTTTCATCAATTCTCTAAGGGGTGTTCCGGTGTGCACCTGATCTCAAGCGGACGGCACGACAAAAGCATCCCTTTGCAGAAACAGACATTTATAATGCGCAAAGATATTGATTACTCACAAGAATCCATTCTTATTGTAGACGATGACGACCATTTGAGGGATGTATTTGAAAACCTACTCGAGGCCCTCAATTTTTCCGTCACCTCAGCCGCAAATGGTCCCGAAGCCCTTAAGATGCTTGAAAATCAATCTTACACCTTCCTTCTGACCGACATGAAAATGCCTCAAATGGACGGCATGGAACTGATCAAGAGGGTCGGCAAGGACTACCCAGAGATCAGCATCATTGCCATGACGGGCTTTTCCGAGGGATACCGCTATGTGGATGTAGTCAATGCCGGAGCCAGCGATTTCATAAAAAAACCATTTGACCTCGAAGAGTTGGAGGCGAAGATCAGGCGGGTCATCACGGAAAGGAACCTGAGAAGAGAACTGAGCCGTCTGTCAATTACCGATTCTCTCACCGGTCTTTATAATCAACGCCATTTTTACGCGCGGCTGAAGGATGAAATTCTGAGGGCGAAAAGGCAGAGATTACCGCTGGCCCTCATTCTTCTGGATCTGGACAACTTCAAGGCCTACAATGATACCTATGGACATCTGGCCGGGGATGACGCTATTCGGAAGGCCGGGAGGCTGATCAACGTCAGCATCCGTGAGGGTGTTGACTCGGCCTATCGCTATGGGGGGGATGAATTCGCCATCATCCTCGTGGGAGCGGCCCTTTCAACAGCTCAAGAGATCGTGAAGCGCATTCGCGATGCTTTCGCCGTCAACGGAGATATGACCGCGAGTGTCGGATTCACACAGTTCTCGTCAGGCATGTCTCTCAAGGATTTTGTCGCGGACGCGGACAAAAATCTCTATGCCGCCAAGCTGATGCGCAAGGCGGAGTAAAAAATTGTTGTTCTGATAATACATATTATGTAAACTAAATGGTAAAAAGGCCTTATGTGGGTGTCCCCTGTGCGGTTCCTGTCTGGGTTTCTTGGGGGGCGCGGGCAAAGGAACGGTTTTCAGGATTTATGGACTTGTGGAATTATTTTATTGACATAAATTGGGTTGAAATATAAATTTAATTTTCGCCACTTCAATTGGAGGTCGTATTTTCATGGGAAGCGTTGTCAAGAAACGTCGGAAAAAGATCAGAAAGCACAAATATCGCAAACTCAAAAAACAGATGAGACACAAGAATAAGTGATTTAGTATTTCCCCTTGTATTCCCTCGTATAGTACTTTTATATCCCCTATCCGAAAAAGGCAGTCCGTTGTACGTCTCCGGGCTGCCTTTTCGTGTGTGTACGTTCTTATTTTTTATGCGGTTATTTCCAGGGCTAAAACAAAAGCAGACGGCCTTCCGGCATTATTCGCTGTAATCGTACCAGCCGGCGCCCGTCTTCCTGCCCAGCCTGTTTGCCCTGACCATGCTTTTCAGGAGTGTCGGCGCAGCCCACTTCATCTCTTTGTTGAGTTCTTTATAGAAATAGTCCACTACAAAAAATGCGATATCGATTCCAGTGAGATCCATTAACTCGAACGGGCCCATGGGATAATTCAGACCGTTTTTGACGGCCTTGTCCACATCTTCGACAGTTGCAACGCCCTCTTCCACGATCCTTATGGCCTCGACAAAATGCGGTATCATACACCTGTTGACGATAAAACCGGGGGAGTCCTTTTTGACTTCAACGGTGATCTTGCCCATCTTCTTCGCCATCTCAGTGCAAGTCGCAATCGTCTCATCACTGGTTGCCATGCCCCTGATAATCTCAACCAGTTTCATGAGCGGGACAGGATTGAAAAAATGCATCCCACAGACCCTCTCAGGGCGCTTCGTGGCTGCGGCTATTTCCGTAATGGACATCGACGAGGTGTTCGATGCAAGGATGACATCAGGACGGCACAGTTCGTCGAGTTCTTTAAAAACGGCCTTTTTGAGTCCCAGATCCTCAATAACGACTTCCACCACCAAGTCCACGTCTTTGAGATCAGCCATTGCCG
Source organism: Desulfatiglandales bacterium (assembly GCA_049366815.1). Lineage (GTDB taxonomy): Bacteria > Desulfobacterota > DSM-4660 > Desulfatiglandales > HGW-15 > CAYNYM01. The sequence goes on from JBMNCO010000183.1 coordinate 24,763, forward strand.
TGGTCCCTTTGATGCGGCCCATCACGGCGTCCTTCTCTGAAGGCTCAAGTTTACCCTTTTCTACGCTCTTGGAAAGAAACTTGTCGATATTTTTCAGTCCGTTCTGTACAAACTCGTCCTTGATATCCCTCATGATGACGTCATACCCCGTCTGGGCCGCCACCTGTGCAATGCCACTGCCCATCGTTCCAGCACCGAGAACTCCTATCGTCTTGATTTCCATTTTCCCCTCCAAGTGTTTTTTAATATAATGAGCTAGTTTCCATCCAGAAATAGATGATTTCTGGATGGAGCGGTCTACTATCGGCATTCAATGCTCAGCCTAATTTCTTGTTTTTGCATAACTTTTACTGATAGCTGATCGCTGAGGGCTGTTAGCGCGAATCCGGGAATGCTCACTTCTGGATGAGCACGAGCTATATGGAATCAACTCTGACAACTTCCGGCACCTCTTTCTTGAGAACCTTTTCTATACCCATCTTGAGGGTCATTTGCGACATTGGGCATCCGGCGCATGCGCCCTGCAATCTTACCTTTACGACGCCGTCTTCGCCCACATCGATCAATTGGACGTCGCCCCCGTCTGCCTGCAGGGAGGGTCTGACCTTATTCAGGGCAGCCTCCACTTTTTCTTTAATCATCAAGCCACCTCCTGCATTATAAGTTTCTTAGTCATCAGCATCCCAGAATACACCTTTTTATGGTTCTTTAGCATAACCACAGGGGCAATACAATAATTAATGCATGATCCTTATCAAGGCTGTGGGTCTGGTTTGACCCTATGGCTTGTATGTCCCAAAGATCTTCACCACCCGATTGTCCAGATAGTCCGAAAGACCCTCCGACGTCTTTACGCTCCAGCCCATCCCCGCCTGCCAGACCTCATCGCTCTCCATGCAAAGGTAAAGTCCTAAATCTTTGTGCCACTGGTCAAGCAATGATTTCATGTAAGCATACATCTCGATGCGAATAGACTTCAGGTAGCGCATCTTTCCATCCAGACCGGAGACGAACTCTCCGTCCAGGATATGAGTCTGGGGGTGGCGTTTCCTGATGATATACTTCAGGTCCGGCATATACCGCAGCGTTCCCATGCTGATCCAGATGATGCCTTCGGGATCTATGAGTTCGTCCATCATGTCCAGCGTTTTCTTGTACCCATCTTCCCATCCCGGATGCTCGATCAAAGGGTCAAAGTGAAAACCCAGTACGTAACCCTCCATCTGGCACCTTCGTGCGGCCTCAAGTCTTTTCCTGACAGAAGGCGCGCGGTGTTCCTCCCTTGAGGATACATGGGGACTGTTCAATGACCAGGAGACAATGATTCTATCTCTAAGAGGGGACGATAAAAGTCCATCAATGTGTTCGGTTTTGGTCTTGAGTTCAAGAACGGCGTTTTTCCTAGTAGAAAAACTCGGCAGGAGGAGATTTACCCAGTCCACAATAGGGTCCAGGGCGAGACTGTCCATGAATTCCCCTGTTCCAATTCTGAATATATGGTTCGGATCATTATCGATAACATTGAGTATCGATTTAATCTTATCCTCTAAGTTAACGAAAATACGAAGTGAAGGCTGATTGAAATAGGCCTGGAGAATGCAATAGCTGCAGTCAAGTGGGCAATTGGTCCCCACATGAAGGATTTGATACCCACAGCAGATATAGTTTGTGGTTCCCGGGCAGGCCTTGAGCATTTCGCCAGGGAAATCGAGCAATCGGAGTGAGTTCTTGTCCATGTCCTGACTGCAATCGTCCACGCCACAGGGGTCCTCCGGCTTTACACCCGTGATGAGGTCCGCAGCAGCCGGCACCCTTCTCAAAATCTCCGAGGTAAGACTGTATCTCTCCGCCCCCTCTTCCAGTATCACTCGGTTTATGGGAATATTTTTATTCATTGTTTTTGACGACCTTGTATGCCGATAAGCGTCAGATCATGAGCACTCTGCAATGCCTTGATTTTTTGCAGAAGGCCGGGGCCGTCTTTGAAGGAGATCTCCATGGAATACCCGGGGCCTTCGAAGTTTGAAGGTTGCCGAATTCTAACGCCTTTTGGGAGTGTCAGATGAGACAGCGCGCGTTGAAATGCCCTTTCAGCCTGCACAAGCCGGGGAAAACGTCTGGTCCGGAGGTGATCGAGGATCTCTTTTGCCCGTTGCGGAGGATTCACAGACCCCTTTTCGGACCCCTGTGTGAATAGAGGCTCGGCTAGCAAATCAGAGATGCTTTTGCCGTCTCTTATTGATATATCTATTATGAAATCAATGAATTGCTTTTGATAATTAGCGTTCAACATGAGCTTATCAATCCAGCCTGCCAGGCTCTTTTGCTCGGCCTGACTCAGATCAAAGAGCAACCTTACACTCTGGGGTGAGAGCCGCCCCAGAGCAATGCTTGTCTTTGTTTCGGGATCAAGTGCTTCCAGTCTCAAAAAATAGTCGAGCATTGATCTTCGTCCGGGAAGGCCTAATAGGGGCATGTAATGCTGAAGCAATTCGTCTTGATCAGTGTGTATCAAGAGACGGCTGAGAATCATTCCCTTTTCGACATCGTTCAATTTTCTCGTTGCAAGATTATCGTACAGGGCGATCCGCAGGCAATCCAGCGGCGGGAATGCGTCATGATGTAAGATTGCGCTTCTTACCGCTTTCATCCCTAGGGATTTACAGACCAGGATTCTGCGATATCCCGCCACGATATGCATTTTCCCGTCTCCTTGACCCTTGGCCAAAAAGGGCTGATTCAAGAGACCTATCCTGGAAATCGAGTGCCTGAGAGATTCCTGATCAAAGGCAAAACTCATACAGAAGGGTCCCGGGCCCATCTCGACCTGGTCAAGGGCCACGGTGGCGGTTTCATAATTCCGGATCTGTTTTGCATCCATGCGATTACACCCGGTCAAATAGTTTCTCATGGCATGTCCATAGCATGAGTTATGGCAGAAAGGCAACCTTTTCACCTTTCACGAGTCCTCTCGCGGTTTTCCCTCTTCCGGCCCCCTTTCGCTTCCCTCGTTTAGGGTCTCAACCAGGGGGCCTAAATCCGTTGTCACATTATCACATCATCAATGAGGTCAAGGGATTTCGGAAAATGCCCCCGGTCAGCGGCAAGGTATCCGATGCAAGGCGCCGGGGAGTGACGACAAGGCGTCTGAGCGATCCGCCGCAGGAGGGAAGGATCGCTTGCCGGCCTCTGGCTGTAAGGCAGTCCACCGGAGGTGGATAGACGTTGCCGATGATGCCCTGATGGTGAATCAGGGGTGGCTATTTCCTTGACACCCCTCTCCTCAATATGGCATTTTTAAATTCTTACATTGCAGAGTGTCCGATGAATTCTCCTTGAAATACCCGCCCTTTGTGATTGCATGGGACATGTGTCACGGGTTGGCGTGTCCTTACCAAAGACGGCATGGCGCGTTTTTCTTAATTCCCTGCCTGGCGCACCCGAGATATCAGAGTCCACTGTGAGCGGGGCTCGAATATCACTGTGCAGGATCAACACCGGCCGGTCGTATTTTATGGCCATAACCCTTTAATATTACGCAAAATAACGAACATCTTCAGCCCTATGACGGCACAAAACCTCGCGGGCGATAGGACCTATTGATGTGCCCCTGTCTTTTATGAAAGGTGCTTGAAACGAGGCTGCGACCGAATGTCGATCTCCCCTGTATTGATATCTATGCCAAAGTGTATTTTAATGAGATAGAGAAAAAGAGTCGGCGGCTGAGTGTTGCGTCTTTCTTTTCAAAAGGAGATAAGGAACTTATGAAAAAGGAGACCCCAAAGGGATCGGTGATGGTCGTGGGCGCGGGGATTGCGGGTATTCAAGCCTCGCTGGACCTGGCCGATTCCGGCTATCTGGTTTACCTTGTAGAAAAGGATTCCGCAATCGGGGGGATAATGTCCCACCTGGACAAGACCTTTCCGACCAACGATTGTTCCATGTGCATTATTTCGCCCAAACTCGTCGAGTGCGGGAGACACTTGAATATCGATCTCCTGACCATGACGGAGGTCCTGGAGGTGACAGGTACCCCGGGTAATTTCAGCGTAAAGGTACTGGAAAGACCACGGTATGTCGACATGGCCAAATGTACGGCCTGCGGTGAGTGTGAAAAGGCCTGTCCTATCGAAGTTCCAAACCTCTTTGATGAGGGATTGCGAAGTCGTAAGGCCGCCTACAAGCTCTACCCCCAGGCCATGCCCAGTGCATTTGCGATTGAGAAGCGGGGGACGGCTCCGTGCAAGGCCACCTGCCCGGCCCATGTGAGCGTTCAGGGATATATTGCGCTTATCGGCCAGGGCAAATATCGAGAGGCCTTGGAACTCTTCAAGGAAGCCCATCCCTTCCCTGCGATCTGCGGTCGCGTCTGCCACCACCCCTGCGAAGGGGTATGCACCCGGGGTGATCTTGACGAACCCATCGCCATAGAATTTCTCCACAGATTCCTGGCGGATCTGGATTTATCTGATGATACGCGCTATGTGCCCGAGGTCAAGGAACGGAGAGAGGAAAAGATCGCGGTTATCGGGGCCGGCCCGGCAGGACTCACGGCCGCCTATTGCTTGGCCCGGGACGGGTATCCCGTGACTGTGTTCGAGAAGCTTCCAGTGGCGGGTGGGATGATGGCTGTCGGCATCCCTGAATATCGTCTGCCCCGGGATGTCATTGCCGCTGAGGTCAAGGTCATAGAAGATATGGGTGTTGAGATCAAGACCGGCATCTCCTTTGGTGAGGATATTACCCTTGGAGGCCTCAGGGCCGAGGGCTACGGGGCATTGTTCCTTGCGACCGGTCTCCACCTCAGCCGCAAGTTAAAGGTGGAGGGGGAAAATCTCCCCGGCATACTTGAAGGGGTCGGTTTTCTGCGCCGCGCCGCCCTGGGAGAGGATATCCCTGTCGAGAAAAGGGTCGCGGTCATCGGCGGTGGAAATGTGGCCATTGACGTGGCCCTGACCGCCAAACGGCTTGGTGCGGAGGATGTGACGCTGATCTGTCTTGAAAAGCGAGAGGAGATGCCGGCGTGGGACCATGAGATTGAGGAGGCCCTTGAAGAGGGCGTGAAGATCATCAACAACTTCGGCCCAAATCGTTTTCTGGAAAAAGACGGCAGGGTTTCCGGTATTGAATTCAAGCGTTGCACCGCAGTCTTTGACGATAAGGGGGCCTTCAATCCGCAGTATGATCAAAGCGACCTGATCACCCTGGAGACGCGCTCCGTTATCGTGGCCATCGGCCAGGCGGCTGATCTTTCCTTTTCTGAAAAGGAGGGCATAGCCGTCTCTTCCAGGGGAGGACTGAAGGCGGATCCCGTGACCCTCCAGACCTCCCTGGAATGGGTCTTTGCCGGCGGGGATGCACTTTACGGTCCAAAGTCCGTTGTAGAGGCCGTCGCTTGTGGAAAGGAGGCCGCCATCAGTATTTCCCGATACCTCAACGGTCTCGACCTCACTGAAGCAAGAATACAGGAATGGACCTATGAGAAGCCGGATATCACGGGTGAACCACACTGTCCCAGAACACCTATGCGCAAAATCCCTGTTGGGGAACGTAGAGGGAATTTCAAGGAAGTCGCTGTGGGTTTCAACGAGGAGGAAGCGAGAAAAGAAGCTCAGCGCTGTTTGAAATGTGGCATCTGTTCAGAATGTTATCAGTGTGTTTCCGCCTGCCTGGCCGGTGCCGTTGACCACGCCATGCAGCCCCGTGAACATACCCTCGAAGTGGGCGCCGTCGTCCTCGCACCGGGATTCCAACCCTTTGACCCCACCCGATTTGACACCTACCGCTATGCCGAACATCCCAACGTGGTCACCAGCATGGAATTCGAGCGTATTCTGTCGGCATCGGGCCCTTATGACGGGCACCTCCTCAGGCCCTCGGATCATAAGGAGCCGAAAAAAGTGGCCTGGCTTCAATGCGTCGGGTCGAGGGACATCAACCGCTGCGACCACGGTTATTGTTCAGCCGTCTGCTGCATGTATGCCATCAAAGAGGCCGTTATCGCCAAAGAGCACAGTGCGACGCCCCTTGATACGGCTATCTTCTACATGGACATGCGTACCTACGGCAAAGACTTTGAAAAATACTACATCCGTGCAGAGAAGGAAAAAGGAGTTCGATTCATCAGATCACGGATCCACTCCATCAGCCCGGCGGAAGATGGAAACCTCTTCATTCAGTACGCCACGGATTCCGGAGAGATGCGTGAAGAGACCTTTGATATGGTAGTCCTGTCCATCGGGCTCGCTCCCAACAACGATGTAAAAGATCTGGCGGAACGTCTCGGCATTGGACTCAATACGCACCAATATGCCCAGACGAGCACCTTTTCGCCGGTAGCCACCAGTCGAGAAGGCCTGTACGTCTGTGGTGTCTTCCAGGCCCCGAAGGACATTCCGCAATCCGTCATGGAGGCCTCGGCCTCCGCAGCCGCTGCGACCGAGAATCTCGCCGGGGTCCGCGGTTCCGTGACCCGGACCCGGGAACTCCCGCCGGAACTCGATGTGTCCGGACAAAAACCCAAGATAGGCGTCTTTGTCTGCAACTGCGGCATCAATATCGGCGGTATCGCCGATGTTCAAGCAGTCAGAGAGTATGCGAAGACCCTACCCAATGTCGTGCATGTAGAGGATAACCTCTTCACCTGCTCCCAGGACACCCAGGACAAGATGAAGGCGGTCATCAAGGAAAAGGAACTTAACCGCGTGGTGGTCGCATCCTGTTCACCAAGAACCCACGAACCTCTTTTTCAAGAAACCATTCGGGACGCGGGCCTCAACAAGTATCTCTTCGAGATGGCCAACATCAGGGACCAGGACACCTGGGTTCATATGAACGATCCCGAAAAGGCCACCGAAAAGGCCAAAGATCTGGTCCGTATGGCCGTCGCCAAGGCCTCTCTTATTGAACCCCTGCAGCAGATCATGCTTGAGGTGAAACCCGCCGTTATGATCGTTGGGGGCGGTGTAGCCGGCATGGAGGCCGCCCTCGGTGTGGCGGAGCAAGGATTTCAGGCCCACCTGATTGAAAAAGCCGGGGAATTGGGCGGTGTCGCAAAAAGTCTTTTTTCAACATGGAAAGGGGAAGAAATTCAGCCCTATTTGAGTGGGTTAGTCAAACAAGTTCAGGCTCATTCTAAGATTCAGATTTTTCTAAATACAACCGTCAAAGAGACCTCCGGTGTTATCGGGAATTTCACGACAACCCTTTCTTCCGGGAACGGGGATGGGAGCACTGCTGTCATTGAACACGGTGCGACCATACTGGCTACCGGAGGCAGGGAATACAGACCCACAGAATATCTCTACGGCGAGCATCCGAACGTCCTGACCCATCTTGATTTTGATGAAGCCGTCATGAGGGAGGATGAGCGGATCCATGCCGCAGGGTCTGCGGTCTTTATCCAATGTGTAGGTTCGAGAATTCCTGAAAGGCCATACTGCAGTAAGGTCTGTTGCACGCATAGTCTGAAAAGCGCGCTCCTGCTGAAAAAGAGAAATCCAGATACCGATATCTATATCCTGTATCGGGATCTCCGATCCTATGGCTTTCGAGAAGATCTCTACCGTGAGGCCAGGGAAAGAGGCATCATTTTTATTCGGTATGACCTGGAGAACCCTCCCGAGGTCGTTTCCGATGATGAGCAAAAGCTCTCCCTCACGGTAAAAGACCATGTCCTGGGCAGACCGATACGAATATCCCCTGACCTTATCGTATTGGCCACAGCTATAATGCCCAATGAAAATAAATTGTTGTTTGAACTATTTAAGGTACCGGTTGACAGTGAGGGTTTCCTGATAGAGGCCCACATGAAGCTCAGACCGGTGGATTTTGCCTCAGAAGGACTCTTTATGGCGGGGCTTGCCCACTATCCCAAACCCCTGGATGAAGCGATCACCCAGGCCAAGGCTGCGGTGGCGAGGTCCATGACAATCCTCTCCAAAAAGGGCATCATGGTCGGTGGTGTTGTGGCCAAGGTCAATCCGGATCGATGCGCCGCCTGCCTGACCTGCGTCAGGACATGTCCCTATGGTGCCCCAAGTATCGGCGAGGAGGGTTATGCCGTGATCGATCTTGCGGAATGTCGGGGCTGCGGGGTCTGCGTCGCAGAATGTCCGGGCAAGGCCATCTCGCTGCAGCACTTTACAGATGAGCAAATCGTTGCTAAGACAGATGCGCTTTTTAAGACATCTGCATGGCATTAAGGAGGAAACATGTCAGAATTTGAACCCCAGATACTCGCCTATTGCTGCCAATACTGAGCCTATTCTGCGGCGGACCTGGCAGGTTCCATGAGGCTTTCCTATCCAAGCAATGTCAAGGTGATCCAGGTTCCCTGTACCGGCCGGGTGGATATTATCCATCTTCTCAGGGCCATCGAAGACGGGGCTGACGGCGTGTACGTCGCAGGCTGCCTGGAAGGAGAATGTCATTTTATCAGTGGGAATCTGAAGGCAAAAAAAAGGGTGCAATACGTCAAGAAGGCCCTTGAAGAAGTCGGCGTAGAACCCGGGCGCGTGGAAATGTTTAATCTTTCAGCAGGTGAAGGTGCAAGGTTTGCCGAGATTGCCATCGAAATGGTGGAAAGGATAAAGGGGCTCGGGCCCAGTCCCTTGAGAATCAAAGATGCTGCTTGACGAGGGAGAAAAATGATAGTCGCTGATAGAAAGCCGATCAATGAAATACTGGCCATGGTCAAAGATCTCAACAAGATTTTGATCATCGGGTGCAAAGGGTGCGTGACCGTATGTAACGTGGGGGGGAGCAAGGAAGTGGGCATTCTTGCCTCCATACTCAGGATAGCCAGACGGAAAGAGGGCAAACCCTTGCAGGTGGAGGAGAGAACCATTGAAAGACAATGTGACCCCGAATACATCGCCCAGATCAAAGACACGGTCGGGCAGTATGACGGCGTCATCTCCATGGCCTGTGGGGTCGGCCCACAATTCCTGGCGGAGGCCTATCCGGAACAACGCTTTTTCCCCGCTGTCAATACCACGTTCTTCGGTGGGGCGATTCAGCACGGGGTCTGGTCTGAAAGGTGTGCGGGATGCGGCATCTGTGTGATCCATTATTTTGGCGGGATGTGTCCGATCGCCCGATGTTCGAAAAGCCTGCTCAACGGTCCTTGTGGCGGGTCTGCAAGGGGCAAATGTGAAGTGTCCAAAGACATTGATTGCATCTGGGATATCATTGTCAGAAAAAAAATGGAGGAGGGGCGCCTTGACGACCTGCTCGAGGTGAAGCCTGCCAAGGACTGGCGCACCGCTCGGCACGGCGGGCCGCGGAAGAGTGTGAGGGAGGAGCTGGTGCTATGAATGATCTGAAATCCGGAAGCAGTCTTGAAAAAGTCCTGAGGGCCGGACATTTTGCCCTGACGGGCGAATGCGGCCCCCCGAAGGGCGCCAATCTGGAACACCTCAAGGAAAAGGCCGGACACCTGAAGGGAGTGGTTGATGCCGTAAACATCACCGACAATCAAACCGCCGTGGTGAGAATGTCCAGCTGGGCCGCATCAATCGTCATTTTGCAGGAAGGGATCGAGCCTAATTTTCAGATGGTCTGCCGCGATAGGAACCGTCTCGCTATGCAGAGCGATATCCTGGGTGCCTATGCCATGGGCATCAAAAACATGCTATGCCTTTCCGGAGACCACCAGACCTTCGGTAATCATCCCCAAGCCAAAAATGTTTATGATATCGATTCGATGCAATTGATTGCCCTTGTAAAAAAAATGCGGGATGAGGGCAAATTCATGAATGATGAAGACATCGACGTTCCCCCAAAATTGTTCATCGGAGCGGCATCCAATCCCTTTGCCGACCCCTTTGAATTCAGGGTGCATCGCTTGGCCGTGAAGATCAGGGCGGGTGCTGATTTCATTCAGACCCAGTGCATTTACAACATGGACAAGTTCAGAGAATTCATGAAAAGGGCCGTTGATCTGGGGCTCCACGAGCAATGCTACATCCTCGCCGGTGTCACCCCCATGAAGAGCGTCGGTATGGCGCAGTACATGGCCAGGTCGGTGCCCGGCATGGATGTACCCGAATCTCTTGTGAGCCGGTTGAGGGGCGCAGGCAAAGGCAAGGTCGCAGAAGAAGGGATAAGGTTCGCCATCGAACAGATAGAGGAATTCAAAGAAATGGAGGGGATCAGTGGTATCCACCTCATGGCCATAGAGTGGGAACACCGCGTCCCGGAAATTGTTGAAAGGGCCGGCATGTTGCCGAGGCCGCACGTCTGATCCGGAGGGATATCAAGGCCGTCAAGTTTGGATCCGTTCGTGAATATCCTCGGGATCTTTGGCAAAATCCACTGTCCCCGGGGATGCTCTACACCCAATCACTGAACCTCAAAACAACACAAGGATTCCAGGATCTTACGGAATCGGCAGCGTGGGCATCTTCACCGACATGGGCGAGGTCCTCAAGACCCGGAAAGAGTTGGAGGAGACCTATCACCAACCGCTTCAATCCCAGGAGATCACATCCATCGGCCAGATGGGGGAACATCTCTTTTGAGTGCCCTCCCCTGGGCGGAACTGTTTTTGTTCTCGAACTTCCCATGAAATATATAATACCGCTTTGGAGGAAGACGTGCTTTTTGCGGGCCTGGATGAGTCATGAATGAGGACACAACCATCCTGGTTGTCGATGATGAGAAGGCCATCAGGGAAGGCTGTCATCGGCTTTTGAGCGGCAAGGGCTACCATGTCCTTACGGCCGAAGACGGGGTGAAGGCACTGGATGTCCTGGGCCAGGATTCAGTCGACATCCTGCTGATTGATCTGAAGATGCCGATAATGGGCGGAGAGGAAACCCTTGAAATCGCGCGTCCGAGATATCCCGCAATCCCGATCATCATTATGACAGGGCATGGCACGGTGGACAAGGCCGTTAACTGCATGAAAAAGGGCGCCTATGACTTCATTACAAAACCCTTTCAGGTAGACCAGTTTCTCATCACCATCAGCCGGGCGGCGGATAAGAGACGCCTTGAGCTGAGTGCATTTAAGTTTCAGCAGGAAAATGTCCAGAACCTTTACGATCTCGCCCTGGAAAAAAGCCGTCTCAAGACCATTATCAATTGTATGGCGAACGGGGTCATGGTCACTAACCGCAATATGGAAATCGTCCTCCATAATCCAGCCTTTAAAAGGCTTTTAGAGGTCGCGGACGACATAGATAAGCCCACGCCTATCCGTCAAATCATTCATAACGAAAGGCTGATAAGGACCCTCGATGAAATTCAAAGCGGCAAGGTTGCCGAGAATGGATTTGTATCCCAGGAGGTCTGCCTTGGGGACAAGGTCCTGAGAGCCATCTCCGCACCGGCCATGGGTATTGACCGGAATGTCTTCTTGAGGGTGGTCGGCACGGTTACGGTCATGGAGGACATCACAATTTTTAAGCGACTCGATCAGATGAAAACGGACTTTGTCAGCAAGGTCGCCCATGAACTCAAGAGCCCGCTGTCCTCGATCAGACAACTTAACCATGTGCTTTTTGAAGGCCTGGCAGGGCCCCTTCAAGAAAAACAGCAGGACTTTGTCGGGCGAGGCCTGAAGAAAATCGACGCCCTTCTGGATCTGGTGAACGACCTGCTGAATGTAGCGAAGATTGAGGAGGGCCAGGCCGTTCCAAGACCTGTTCCCGTTGACCTCCGGCAGTTGATTCAGGAGACATGTGTACTGATGGAGACCAAGGCCGATGAACAGGATATCCGACTTGCCTATGTATGTGAAGATCTCGAACCCATAGAGGCTGATCCGAAGAACATTGCAGCAATTTTGAATAATCTTATCAGCAATGCGATCAACTACTCTCCAAAAGGGGGGCAGGTCAATGTGGCGGCCAGGAAAGTGGGCGATCTTGTCGAGATCACGGTCAAAGACAGAGGTTTCGGCATTCCGTCGGAAGAGCTGCCAAAGATCTTTGATAAATTCTATCGAGTCAAACACCCCAGTACACGGAATGTCCCCGGAACGGGATTGGGCCTCACCATTGTCAAACACGTGGTAGAGTCTCATCACGGGAGAATTGAGGTGGAAAGCGTGCAGGAAGAAGGAACAACCTTCAGGGTCATCCTGCCCACCGGAAGGCGGGTTGCCCACAGCCCTTCCAACTAGCGGCTGCCATGGACTCTTAGGAATCACGTTAGGATTAGAATAAGTTGCCGGCATTACTCCTGACCAAAAAGAGAAAATCTATCGTAAAATCAAAATATTATTGATATACAAGGTCAATATCTGATAAGTTTGCTCCCGAATGATTCGGAGAATCATCATTCCCGCCCTCAACTTTGGAGGTTACCCCAATGGCGCTAAAGGACAAAATCGATTCAGGGAAATTTGTTGTCCTGAGTGAGTTCGAACCGCCGAAAGGCGTTGATTTCTCCACTCTCATTGCCAACGCCGATCTCGTGAGGTTCCGGACGGATGCGATCGTCATTGCGGAGATGGCCAACGCAGTCCTCAAGGCGAGTTCTCTCGGCGCCAGCGCCTGCCTGCAGAACCAAGGCATCGAGACTGTTTTCCAGGTCTGTTGCCGTGATCGGAATAGGCTGGCCCTCCAGGCCGACCTTTTATCCGCAGGGGCATTGGGTATTCGAAATGTGATGGCGGTGCCGGGCATAGATGTAAAATTCGGTGATCATCCCCAAGCCAGGGCTGTCAACGACTTATCGCTTATGGAGCTCATCGAGACCATCAGGCGTTTACAACAGGGAAAAGATATGGCCGGTATTGGGCTCACGGGTACCCCGGATTTTTATGTCGGCTCTACTCTGGATACAGGGGCCTCGGCGGCCTTCCTGAACCTGGAGCTCGAAAATCTGGAAAAACAGACCGAACTGGGGGTTCGATATGTGATCACCACTCCTGTATTCGATCTCGCCCGGTTCGAGCAAGTCATCAAAAGGATCGACCTCAAGAAGGCGGCCGTCATCCCAACCGTACTGGTTCTCAAATCTGCGGGCATGGCGCGCTACATTGATCGAAATATTGGGGGAATCTCTATTCCATCCGATACAATCGCATCGATTCAAAAGGCTCGGGACCGTGTGAGGAAGTGCATCAGCATTGCGGGGGATATCATACGCCGAATCAAGGAGATGGGCCTGGCCGGCGTCATGATCTCCAGTATGGGATGGGAGGACAAACTCCCACTGGTCCTGGACGAAGCGGAGTTATAGGCCCTTCCAAGGTCTTTAATAAAATGTGCATGATCAAGTATGGTCTGGCGCTTAAAGATGCAATCGGATCAAATCATCGTGAGAAGGGCGTCCTGTTTTTGAACTGATCCTCTTGCTGCAAGATTCGAGGGTGCCGCAGATCCAAGGTGCCAAGGGTTCGGATTGGGGATTATCTTTGAGGAGGTTTTGTCATGCCCGAAAAATATATTTTAGTCGTTGACGATGATCCGGATTTGGTGGAGACCGTTGCAATCATCCTGGAGAGCAAAGGGTGTGAGGTCGGAATGGCCTATGACGGCATAGAGGCGCAGAAATCCATAAAGGAACGGCGCCCGGATCTTGTAATCCTTGACATCATGATGCCGAGAAAGGATGGATATGTGCTTTGTGCTGAACTCAAAGCAAATGAGGACACACGTGGTATTCCTGTTGTTCTGTTAACGGCGGTTGGTGAAGCGGTCCCAAGCACCCGCTATGCCCATGGCGACGGCATGTTAACCGAGGCCGATGATTATATCGCTAAACCTGTTGATACGGAGACCCTCTGGAGGGTTGTCAATAACCTGTTATCCTGAGGAATGCCTGAGGCTGTAAGGGCCATACGAGACTGCTTCAAATTCCCTGCAATCATCAAGAGAGAATAAAAGCCCCGGCGTCATGGCGGGGCTTTTATTCGTTGTCCTCTTGGTTCAACTTGGGAATACCATCACCACTCTTCCTGATCAAGGTCGACCCCGTCCCTTTCATACTGTGCATCCCTCAGTTTGTGGGCCTCCTCGATCCGCTCTTCACTCCAGGGCTCGACAATCAGTGAATCGGCCACCAGTTCCCAGAGGTATTTGGTCTCAATATCCAATGCGTATTCTTTGGTCAGTGCCTTCATGATTTGATCGCGGCAGTTGTGACATGGCGCAACAACCATCTTTGCACCCGTATCCTTGATTTGTTTTGCCTTTACCCGCCCGTAATAGATCCTTTCCTGGTCATAGGGCATGGCCCAGGCCCCCCCACCTGCACCGCAGCAATAATTGTTCATTCTGTTGGGGTACATTTCAACAAAGTTTTCACAACACTGCTGGGTGATCCAGCGGGGTTCTTCAAAATACCCGTGTCCGAATGCCTTTTGCCCTTTTCGCCCGTAATTGCAGGGATCATGAATGGTCGTCAATTCGGTGTGAATGGTTTTGTCGACCTTTACTTTTCCTGTTTCTATGTACTCTTTCAAGAGGTCATGCACGGACACGACCCTGTATTTGTCGAAGACCTGGGGAAACCACGTTTGCAGACCAAGCCTGGTCGCATAATAGGCGTGCCCTCACTCCGGCAAGAGGAGCGTCTTGCACTCCAGGCGTTCCAAATGATCCACGATCCTTCCCACAAGGGTTTTCATGGCCTCGTCATCGCCTGAAAACAACCCCCAGTTGACCCCTTCCCAGTTCTCGGAAGG